>JBEEIB010000510.1:0-19417 GCA_041167675.1 Verrucomicrobiota bacterium | reverse complement strand
CCTTCGGCTGTTGTCGGCGAGCAAAGGCGCGCAGTTTCATGACGAGAAATGGACCAACTTCGCAAATGTTTGCGACAAGATTCTGGTTTGCGCCGTGAAGATCTGGCCCGACAAGCGTAACCTTTCGGGCCATTGCCAGGGCGCGATTTATTCCGGGAAGGATGTTTGCATGGATATCATCCACCGCCACAGTTCCCTCGCTAGCTCCTGGCCGTTCAACCAGAAAGTCTATGTAGATTGAGAATTCTTCCACAATTTTCTCGAACCGACCACTATACGTCCCGCTCATCCTGAAACCTTGGCCGGCTAAATCCATCGAGATGCTGCCATACTGGCCAGCTGAGGCGGCCAGGGCGATGCCGATATCCACGTCGAGGGTGGCGGGAAGCGGAAGGTTTGCTGTCGTCGTTTTATCGCCGCAAAGATATTTCGGCACCAGACCTCCAACCAGGACGAGATCCTCATGAAAGCTGCCGAGGCTGGCCCAAACACTAATGAAAGCGCTCTCTGCCAGGGCAATCCCGCGCGGGTCATATTCGCTATATGTCTCGAATTTCATTTCCGGCAAAACCCTTCCCAGTTACGCAGCGCTTCAGCCTGGTCGGGACCTCTCAGCCCCGTCTTAAGCAGGTCGAGATAGATTTGCGCGTCACTAACTAACGGTAGGCCGCTGACGTTTTGAATTTCCAAAAAGACGCCTTCATCATCAGGGACGTGCAGCCAGAGATTGCCCGCTTCTGTAACGGGGCGGAGCCCTATTGTTTCCAATAATTTATCACTTGGAAGGTGCGAGGCATAGGCTGAGACCACGACCGGCTCGGCATAAGGGTGACGCAACCAACCCGCTATCCATTGGGTAAACGCGACTTTTATGGAATGGTCGCTGAGGAGAACTTCGATTTTTTTCGCCAATTCCAGCGGACTATTTCCAAACGCAGAGTAATGGGCCGTCGTTGCACGTTTCGCGAAATTGTCCGCGGACGCCCAATCATCCAGAAGGGCAGGCGCATCGTGAACTCGAAAGCTGCGTGCTCCAATTTTCTCCAAATAGCCCTGATGCGTGAGATGTTTAGTGATGCGAGAGACGAGGCCGGAACTGGCTTGGCTACGGACGACGAGTTCACTTTGTGCCCAAAGACGGTCGCGTTGAGTGAGAAGACTGCGAACAATGCGGGCGCTTTTGCCAACGAAGACGTTGCGAGGTTCCAATTCAAAAATGTAATTTCGCCCAGGTAAATCCTTACGGTCAATCAGCACTCCCTTCGCTCTAATGTATGTCCGACCATTTAGATCGATCGCATTGAGAGCGTGCAGGCGACAGAAATCTAAAGTGCGCGACGAGAGCCGTGGAGTAACGAGGAGGGGTTGAAAAACTGTGTGGCCAGATCGCTTAGTTTCGGCGAGTGATTTCAATTCATTGAGACTGGGGCTAAGGCTAAAAAATGGCCGGAGGCTGATTTTCTTTCCGTCGAAGGAAAGATCCACTGATGGAAGCACGTTTCCATTTGGGGTCGAGAGGGCCGTAAAGCCAAGTTAGGTCCGGGTCTGTGGAGATAAGCCGCGAGAATTCGCGCGCAAGCTCAGTAAGAAAATGACTTTCCAGTAAAACTCTACAGTTTCTCCGACGGGAAACCGAATGCTCCTTTTCTTCTTTAGTGGCATTCGTCGCTACGTAAGTCGTTGAGGATGAGGCGTGCACCCGCCAGGGCTCGAACCTGCAACCCTATGTTCCGAATTCACATGCTAAGCCTGCATGCGCTTAACCCGTAAAATGGCTAAGAAGTGGCTAAGGTTGATCTATTGTGCGTATCACGACGTTTGTGTAAGCAGTTCAGTATGAGGTGGCTGCCTCGCATGGATTCGAACCATGACAAAGTGATCCAGAGTCACTTGTGCTACCGTTACACTACGAGGCAATCTCTCGACAAGCTCGAGACAGGCAAGCCCCGACCCTCCGAGGCGGCCTGCGATGAGCAAGCTGAAAACGCGTCGAATTGGGTACTTCAGATCGGGCCAAAGTCAACGGTTGGCTATCGTTATCTCGGTAAATTTGGGTAAGAGCCTTAGAGGTATGAGCGGAAGCGATTCAGTCGCCGTTCGTCGCATGATAGTCATGGGTCCGACTTAGTTTCCGAGGTCAGGAATTAATGCGGTTTCTTGGTTCTCCCGTTGAATTGGAGGCACGCGCATCTGGACCTTGCCTGTCCTGGGTAAGCGGAAAGCGCGTCGAAGGATCAACTACCAAACGGCGTTGTAATATTGGTCCCAGCCGGTGGATTGAACTGGTAGGTGGAATCCGAAACCGTGTCTCGTTTGACGTTCGAGTAGATGATATTGACCTTTTCGCCGCGAGCGGTTTCGAGGTCAACTGCCTCCGGAGTCAAATCTTGTTGCACCGTAATGGTCACTGTTTTGATCATCTTTCGAATGGAAGCGGTTTTCGGAGTCAGCGTCACTCGATAGTTTTTGCCTTCTTTGGCCCCTTCGATGTTGTAGTAGTCGGCCAGACGCTGAAAATTCAACCCGGCCTGGATTGCTTGAATCGAGTTTTTAAGTTCGGGCCGCTTGTCCAAATTGTAGCGCTCGGCAGTTTTGAGATTGGGGTAATAAATGGTCATCTGTTTTCCATCGATGACCGTCGTGCTTGGCTGGTTTCCTTCGATTTCGCGGCGGAACTTGTCCGGTGGTGTAAACCAGAGTTTGCCCTGGTTTATTAGCGCCTCCTTGAGGATCGACATGTGGCGTTCTTCCCGAAAATTGGCCTGCAACGAGATCCTGTTTTCGTAGTGGGACTCTAGCTTTTTAACCAAATCATTGATTTCATCCGACGTCATCGGGGCGGCAGAAGCCAAGGAGGTGGCGACGAAGGATATCAGGATGAGGAGAAATCGAATCATAGGGATATTCTTAACGGTTCCAGATCGGTACAAAATTAAACCATTGGTCTGGAAATTCGCGAATGATTGCCTGGAACACATCGGCGACGCGCTGGCTATTTTCCTCCGGGCCCGGTTCAGTGGTCATCTCGATCGGAGGATAGGCGTAGCATCCGTATCGTCCCGGTTGAAGCTGCAGAACAAATGCCGGAATGATAGTCGCATCGGTGTGTTGCCAGATACGAGCGGCTGCCGCGGAAAACAGGGTCGGCTGATCAAAAAATTTAACTTCAATACCGCTGTTCAAATAAGGTCGATCGACCAGCATCGCCACCAGCTCGTTTCGCCGGAGGGCTTGCATGATCTCGAGAAAAGCAAATTTGTCCGAGCCGACCGTGATCGTCTTGATGCCGAACTTGGCCCGATACTTTTGGCGCCAGGCATCGAGCTCGGGCGTCGGCTCTTCCAGAGTTACGACACTGACCGGAAGACCAGCCGCGGCCAGAGCCATACCGCCGAGTTCCCAGGCGCCGAGATGGCCGGTGAGCAGAAGAGTTCCCTTCCCGCGGTTTCGGCCACTCTCGAGAAATTCGAATCCGCGACGTTCTACAATGAGCTGGTCCAATCGGGGTACGCCGCCAGCCGCGGAATCGCAAAAGTCATGCAGCATCTGCAGAAAATTGACGAAGCAAGCGCGGCAAAGTTTTTTCTGGGTCGCCTGATCAGTAGTCAGGACGGCCAGATTGCTCATGAGAGCTTTCCGCCGTTGCCGGCAAAATTGATAGCCCAAATGGCCCATTGAAACGGCGAACCCGCGGCTAAGCGGACGCGGAACGTAGCGAGCAATCCAGTTGCCGATCTCAAAGGAGAACGGTGCATACCAGCCGTTGCGCGTCAGCGATTGGGGCCGAGCCGGCGCTTCGAATTCAGTAATTGGTTGGGGCACCGTATCGTGTAAGCCGCTCATTGCGCAAAGCTGAAGATCATGGACTCGTGGCGAGCAAAGTCAATTTTTGCCCCTGTCAATTTGCCGTTGTTCCGGGTAAATGTTGCCCTCCATTTCCTGCCGTTACTCGCACTGCTTTGGTTGGAGTAAAAATAAGGAATGACCTGTTTAAGGAGCGCCCAACTATGCAGGGGGCCGATTGCTCTGTCGAGGGGCCCCTTCCATCCGGTCCTAGCGAAGAGGCCAGTGGCAACCAGTTCATTGCCATGGCTTTGCAACTGTAAGACGGAAACGCCTCCTTTGGAAAAAGCGAGGTCATAATCGCCGTTCGAGCGGGTGCGCAAAATCACGTCTCCCACTACGGACCTTCGACTCGTGGTGTAGACCATTTGTCCTTCGTACGTCTTTGCGTCGCTTCCCAGGCCGGGAAGTTCGCGAACAGTGGCGCAGGAAGAAACGAAGAGAAGAGGGAGGAGGAGAACGGGAATACGATAAATCATGGGGAAAGTTCTATCCTGAGCGAACGTTACCATTTCGGTTGAACGTGGCGCCGAGGATGGGCCAAAGATTGTAAGAGGGGGCCGATCGTGCGGCCGAGCCGATGCTTCATCGGAATATGTTCACTTTGCTCATTTAATAGGATTTGCCAATGGCGCTACGATCTTCGACGCATGATCGTCGATCACTATTCTGCTAATTTTTGATCTCGGGTTTTTCGGCTCAGCCGGAGCTTTGCCCTGCTATGGAAGTTTGGCCTACCGGAGCCGGCTTGTTGGGTTCGCTTGCGGTCGCGTGGGGTCGCAGAGATAATTTGTTGACCAATTTTCCCGTGCGACCCTGCAGATACACCAAAAGATAAAACAATTGCAGACGGAGTTTAATTCCCAAACTTCGAGCCGGATTTCCACCAAGAACGGTGCTGATCGCAGGTGCCAATTTGAGACGGCCCCGAGGCTGTAAAAAGATCTCGATAAATTCCTGAGTGTACCATCCCGACGACAATTTGAGATAAGTAGCAAGCCTTTCCTCGACCAGGCGCTGGTAGCGGCGGAAGGCGAAGTTTCGAGCGCGCGGGCCTCGCTCAGCGGCTTGCGCCGCGATGGCGGCTTGTTCGCCGGAGTAGACGGCTATGTAAACGCCGCTGCTAAATACTGGATCGATAAAGCCAGCGGCGTCACCAGCCACTAACCAGCGATTGCCAAACATTTTCTTTGTTCGATAGGAAAAATCAGCAGTAGCCCGCACCGGCGTGAACTGCTTGGCCTCGCCGATCAGATCGCAGACCTGCGGCTGCCGGCGGATGTATTCTTCAAATGCTTGTTCGGGAGAGAGCTGCAGGGAGCGGAAACGCTCATGATCCATGACTACGCCGACACTCCATTTGCCCTCTGCCATAGGAATCACCCAATACCAACAGTCGTCGGCACGAATCATCCGGGTTAAGGAAGCATCGGGATCGGGTGGCAACGGTGGACCTTGGAAATAAGCAAACACCGAAAACTTACGCAGATGCGGGTATGGTTCTTTCAGCCGAAGACGGTTGGCCAGGACAGCGTTTCTACCGGAGCAATCGATCAAATAGTTCGCTCGTAAAGTTTCGGCGTCTTGATTGCAGGTGAGTATCGCCTCTTCGCTTTCGAGGACGCAGCCATCCACGCTCACCTCATAACGGACCTCGCAGCCGCAATCTTGCGCGTGATTCAACAGAATTTGATCAAATTTTGAGCGGTCGACTTGATAGGATGTTTTCCAGCGCGGATTTAAACTGTTGCGGAAGAGATAGACGCCGCGTGCAGTACCACAGGCGGAAGAAATTTCGCCGCCATGTTTGATCAGGAATCCGGCACGATCGAGCTTTTCCTTCACGCCAATCCGCTGAAATGTGTCGGAACTGGCTGGAAGCAAGGATTCACCAACGCGGAATCTGGGAAATTTTTCTTTTTCGAGGATCACCACGCGGCGGCCGTTCCGGGCCAGCGCGGCACCGGCCACGCTGCCGGCGGGTCCGCCACCGATGATTGCGACGTCATAAGTCATTCGACGTTCTATGATGCGGAAGCCGGCCGAGGTAAACCAGAAAATAGTAGGGGCAGAAAACGCGGATCGCGGAATACGGATTGCGGAATGACATGGAGCCGCTTTGCGGCAGAAGGAGCCAGTCCATATCTCATTCCGCATTCCGCATTCGGCGATCCGCGTTTTCTGCCCCCGTTTACACCAAATGCCGGTTGGCGGCTTTGAGGAACGGCTTGAGCTCAGCGACCAAATCCCCAAAGAGGTCAAAACCGATTTGTTGTTGACCGTCACTCAGCGCTTCGGCCGGATTAGGATGAACTTCTACCAGGAGGCCGTCCGCACCGACGGCGGCAGCTCCTCTACAAAGTACCTTGACCAAGTCCGCCCGGCCACATCCCTGGCTCGGATCGACGATGACCGGTAAGTGCGATTCTTGCTTGGCAATCGCGACCGCGGAGAGATCGAGTGTGTTGCGAGTATAGGTTTCGAATGTCCGAATGCCGCGCTCACAAAGCATCACATTCGGATTACCTTGAGTCAGCAGATATTCGGCGGCCAATAGCCATTCCTCGATCCGTTGACTCATGCCTCGTTTCAAAAGAACCGGCTTTTTCGATCGAGCACATTCAATCAACAACTGAAAGTTCTGGGCGTTGCGGGCCCCGATTTGAAGAATATCCGCAGTCTCGGCCACGACGCTGACGTCGCGCTCACTCAAGACTTCGGTAACAATTTTCAAGCCGGTTGCTCTTTTGGCGAGTTCCAATAGACGGAGGCCTTCTTTGCCAAGACCCTGAAACTCGTAGGGAGAGGTCCGCGGTTTGTAGGCACCACCACGGAGGATCGCTGCGCCTCGCGCCTTGACCGCATGAGCGGTCGAAAGCAGTTGCTCCTCGGATTCGACGCTGCAGGGGCCAGCCATCACGACAAAATTGTTACCGCCGATTTCGACTCCATCCACGTTTACCATGGTTTGTGAGCCACGGGACTCGCGACTGACCAGCTTATAGCGCTTTTGCACGGGGAGCACGCGCTCCACTTGCGGCAACGCGGTCAGCGATTCGAGGGTGCTATGGGTACGTTCATCTCCGATGGCGGCGACTACCGTCTGAAGTTCCCCTCGAATTGGGTGGGGGGTATATCCCAGCTTCGCGACTTCCTGCATGACGATCTCAACTTGGTCGCTGGGTGTGTTTGGTCGGAGGATGATAATCATGGAGAACCGGAGCCATAGCGCCACTTCGTGGCGATGACAAATAGCAAAATAGCGAGGCGCCACTTTGTGGCGATCGCCAAATAGCAGATAGCAAATAGCAGAGTAGCCTCGGTGTATCAGCCTCACGGAAGTGACCGCAGCCTGGAAAATGGCAAACCGACGGCTGTAGTTGCGCTACTGTCTTTGCTGTCTGCTATTTGCTATTTGCTATCGTCGCGTAGCGAATCTGCTATTTGCTATTCCTCTTCCCAAGCCTTTTCTTCCTCAATCAGTTGCGCACGATATCATTTCTGGTAAATCCCACCATTTTCACTCACTCTCACTGATTTTCCACTATGACCAATCGCGTAACGGCTCCCCCCGGCGAAAAACCTAAGGTGACCCCGGTTCGCTCTAATCGTTTTTTGCCCCGGATAGGATCTCCGGGATATCATCTGCTTCTGACCGCAGTGGCGATTCTGATCCTTGGTCCGCTCGGAGGGATATCTGCGGCTTTCATGAATTTCTCGATCGGTTTTTTTATTGGAGGGCAGGTGTTGGCTGGCATTCTCGGGAGCGTCGTCACATTGCCGTACGGGCCGGAAGGAAAACATGGCGCCAACTACATGCAAACGATGGCCGCGTCGGTCGCCGGCATGTGCGGGTTGGGAGTACTGATTCAGGCGATGGTTTGGCTTGGCCTGCCCCAACCGCCGGCTTGGCAACTGGTTCTTTACTTCATGTGCATTGGCATGTTCGGGGTTGGTATCGGCATGTTTTACACGCCTATCCTTGTGGATCGCATGCAGTTGCCCTTTCCGTCTGGGTTCGCCGTCGCTAATATCCTGCGGGCGCTCACGGATAAGGACCTGCTCAAACGCTCTGTCGCCAAGCTGGGCGGAGGGATGGGAACCGGGTACCTGGTTGGTCTGTTCTCGCTGAATATCTCTTGGTTTGCGCGTTTTGGTCTTCCCGGCGCAGCGGTCGCAACGCTCGAGAAATCAGCCATTTCAGCGTCCACCTTCGGTGCCGGTATGATTGTCGGCTCCCGCATTGCCATCCCCGCCCTGGTAGTGGCCCTGATTGGCGCTTGGCTGAGGCCTTATCTGGTCAGTATCGGCTGGCTTGGTCCGGATGACCCGTACCGCAAAATCGGCTTTATCATCTCGCTTGGCACGATCCTTGGCGCGGCGATTGTCGATATCTGCCTGATCCTGGTTCAGGCTGTCCGCAGATTTAGAGAAAAAAACGCTGCTTCTGCAGAACCGGCGGATTGGAAGAGAGTCAACCTGTTGGGGCTAATGATCTGGGTCATCTTTTGGGGGGTGGGTATCGTACTGGTCGGTAGTCAATTCCTGCATCAACCGTGGTTTTTTCTGACGGTTGCTGTCGGCCTCTGCTTTCTTTTTGTCCTGGTCAATGGCATTTCGTTGGGCATTTCCGACTGGAATCCGATATCCAGCGCATTTGTGTTGACCGTTTTCATCCTAGCCGCGATGGGTCTGCGCGACCCCGGGGTCGGTCTTTTATGCGCTGCCATTTTGTTGATCGCCTGTAGCTCGGGGGGCGACATGCAGCAGGATCGTTCGACCGGTTGGCGTTTGAGCACCAACCGGGTCGTGCAATTCCGCTATCAGGTTATCGGCATTATCATGGGTGCGGTGCTCGCTGTGGTGTTGGCAAAACTATTCATGAGCGCCTATCCGATCCTGACCCAGGATCAGTTCACTCATCCGCACCTGGAGGGCGCCCAGAAATGGCAATCGGCTATGACCTACAAATTTGTCGGCGCACTCAAGGGTATCACGACTGCGCAGACGCACGTCTTGAAAGCTTTGCAGCTCGGCGTTCTGCTGGGCCTGATTATTGAAGTTCTCCGCAAGCTGATCAAGAGCCGGCCACGCTACCAGCAATTTGCTAGCAGTTCTCGCGCAGGTCGCGCGACTGATTTCGTTCTTGATGCAGTAGTGCTCTCAAGCCCATACGCGTCCTCCTTCGGCGGATTTGTCGAGTTGCCGACCGTGCTTTGGTGGACCGCTGGCGGCCTGATGTCAGCCTTATACAACGGAATAAAGGTCAGGTCAGCCGCTAAATCTGCTCGCGACGGTGTACCCGTCTTACCGCCCGATATGAGCACCATGTCGCTGGTGGGCGGTGGATTGATCGCCGGAGATTCGCTGGCGGCCCTGAGCGTAGGAATTTACGGACTTCTGACCACGATCCTGTTAAAGTAGCCGCAGCTTCCAGTTGCGAGAGACCGCTCTTTCCGCACCTGGAAGGAGCGTCTACTGTCCCTCCTTTCGCAAAATTTCACATGCATCCGACGGGTTCTCGTTCTAGAACTCAAGCGTGCAAGATTTTACGGCGGGCGGTACGAATGCACTGCGCGCTTCATTTGCTTCGTCGGGAAACGAGGAATTTGATCGGCGGATTCGCGAGTTGGTGAGCGATTGGGGTGTACGGGAAAGCCAGGATCTCATTGCTGAGATGATTGTAACGGCGCTACGTATGGGTAGCGACGCTGTTCCAGTCGCGGATCTCAAACTGATCAATCGCTCACTCAAAGAATTAAAGCAGGCAGCGAAGGTCTTTGCTCCGTATCAGGGTATTCGAAAGGTCGCAGTGTTTGGCTCCGCTCGGACGGGAGCGGAATCACCGGAGTTTCAGGCGGCCGAGGCGTTCTCGGCACGCATGCGTGATCTCGGGTACATGATCATCACCGGCGGTGGAGATGGAATTATGGGTGCGGCACAGCGGGGTGCTGGCCGTGAGCATAGTTTCGGGTTGAACATCCGGTTACCTTTCGAACAACGGGCCAACGAGATCATCGAAGGAGATCCCAAGCTAGTCCTGTTCAACTATTTTTTTACTCGTAAACTCAATTTTTTGAAAGAAACCCACGCGGTTGCGCTCTTTCCGGGCGGGTTTGGTACGATGGATGAGGGATTCGAGTGCCTGACTCTGATGCAGACCGGCAAAGCTCGAATCATCCCGATTGTGTTAGTGGATAAACCGGGTGGCGCATACTGGAAAACTTGGACCGAGTTTTTGCATCGGCACTTGCTGGAACAGGGGCTGGTCTCGCCGGATGATTTTCATCTCTTCCGAACGACAGACAACTTAGAGGAAGCCATCTCTGAAATCCTGCAGTTCTACAAAAACTTCCACTCGTATCGCTGGGTTGGATCAGAAATGGTGATTCGTCTGGAGCGATCGATCAGCGATCGAGCAATCCAAGAATTGAACCAAAAGTTTACGGATCTTTTTCAACGGCAGCCGCTCCACGCGGGCAAACCGCTCCGGCAAGAGCAAGATGAACCCGAGCTGAGCCAGCTTCCCCGGCTGATCTGCGGACCCCATCGGAGAAATTTTGGAAGGATGCGTCAATTGATTGACGCGATCAATTTGGCGGAGTTGGCGGGGGAGGTGAAATAGCGCCGGTACCGCCGATAACGCCGACATCGTAGCAAGCGAGAAGTAAGACAATAACTCTGAGTGGTTGATGGACGCGGGAAGAAGATGCAAATACCAGGACACACCTTCCATCCGCTGCCGGCGATCTCGGCGATAACAGCGTTATTCTAGTGTCCGGTTTGTTCGACGATGTAATCGTGAATGCTATTCACGGAGGCCAGCGCGATGCGGGCTACGTCTGAACTAGGTACTCCGACGCCGAATGTTTTTTCCATACTGACTACCAGCTGCAAGGCATCGATTGAATCAAGCCCCAGACCGTCCGGACCAAACAGCGGCAGATCGTTACTGATCTCTTCTTTGGGAGTGCGGAGCATCAAATTGGTGATCAGCATATCTTTAATTTGCTCCTTCAAATCTTCTGACGCCATAAAAGGTAAAACCGAACGGGACCGAATAGATTTGGCGGATTAAATGTTTAATCAAGCGTAAAGTTGCTGAGTAATTCGTGGTAAAGCCGGAAAAAATGGCAACAAGTAAGCGTGTCCGATTAGATAAATTGTTGGTTGATTCTGGATATTTCGATTCGCGTCAGCGAGCGCAACGCGCGATTCTCGCGGGCGAAATATTAATAGCAGAGCGCGTCTTTGATAAGCCCGGCTCTCTCGTCTTACCGGATGCCGCGATTCGAGTTACTGCAGCGGAAAGATACGTTGGCCGTGGCGGTTACAAAATGGAGGCCGCCCTGGATAGTTTTGGTATTGATCCGAGCGGTAGACGCTGTCTTGATGTTGGAGCTTCCACCGGCGGTTTTACTGATTGTCTGCTGCAACGAGGCGCCAGCGAAGTGGTGACCGTCGATGTAGGGCACAACCAGTTGGCGTGGAAAATACGATCCGATTCACGGGTGAAAGTTTTTGAAGGAATCAATGCCCGCTTCCTCGCAGCCGAGCAACTTGGTGCAAACTTTAGCTTGGCGGTGGCCGATGTTTCATTTATCTCGCTGACTTTAGTGCTCGGGCCCATATTCAAGTGTTTGGAGCAAACCGGAGAAATCGTGGTATTGATCAAACCGCAATTTGAGCTCGACGCAAAACGGGTCGACAAAGGAGGAGTTGTACGTGACGCAACCAACCGGGCAGCCGCAGTGGAAAAAATTCAAAATTTTGTGACCGGACAACTTGGCCGACAATGGCTTGGCGTCATCGAGTCGCCGATTCTCGGTGCCAAAGGTAACCAAGAGTTTTTAGCATGGCTACGTTGACGCTAGGAATTTATGCGCATTGGCGAAAGCCAGGCGCTACGGAATCACTAAGAGAGTTATCCCAGGCACTCGCTAAGGAGGGAATCAACGTCCTGCTGGAGGCGAATACTGCCGAACTTCTGGGCGAAAAAGGCCAAACGCTCGAGTGGCTCCGAAACCAAGTCGATCTTTTCGTGGCGTTAGGCGGAGACGGGACGTTGCTGCGCCTGGTTCGGGACTTGCACGGAGGGTGGAAACCAATCATCGGGATCAACTTCGGGTCATTGGGATTCCTGACGGCCTTTGGTGGTCCCGGTTTTTCTGAAGTGGCTAGCTCGTTGGCCAATGGAAACTACCGAATCGAGGAGCGTACATTACTTGAGACTACGATTGAACGTGACCGCCAACCCGCTATCAGGGCCCTCGGATTAAATGACATTGTCGTTAGTCGAGGTGAACGATCGCGATTGGTGCAAATCGCCGTGACCATTGATGAGAGTTTTCTTACTGAATATAACGCAGACGGATTGATTATCGCGACGGCTACGGGCTCGACCGCATACTCATTGTCAGCCGGGGGCCCGATCGTTGCGCCGAACTCGGGAGTTTTTGTGGTGACACCGATTTGTCCTCACGTTCTGACTAATCGTTCGGTGATTGTCGCGGACAGTTCCGTGATTCATTTGAAGGCATGTCGCGGAGACCAGACACTGTTCCTAAGTGTGGATGGTCAGGAATCGGCCCAGTTTCATTCGGGCGACGATGTCGTGGTACGGAGAGCACGTGTTCCATTGCCACTGGTTTTCCCGAAGCATCTCAGCTTCGCCGATGTGTTGCGATCCAAGCTACGGTGGAGCGGGAGCGCGATATGATTCGGATCAAGGAAATCCTTCTTCCGGAGCATATCGTCTTAGGATTGGATGCGAAAACCCGGGAAGAAGCGGTCCACGCCGTAGCCAAGACGCTGCGCGGCGACAGTCGGATAGCTGATTGGCCGCTCTTCTACCAAACGCTTGCAGAATCTGATCGGAGCGCACAGACCAATTGTGAGCTGGGGCTCACGATACCGCACAATCGGACTGATTCAGTAACGGCGATGGTAATGGCTTTTGGCCGGTTAAAGACTCCGTTGAAAACCCCTTTACATGAAATTCGCTACGTGGTGGTGATTGGAATTCCCGAAACCATGGATGCAGATTATCTGCGTTTGGTTGGTGTATTGATGCGGGTGTTTCGGGACGATCAGCTCCGTACGGCGTTAGATTCAGCGTCGAGCCCGCAAGAGGTCTTAAAGGTTTTTGAGGAGGGCGAGACGAGGCTGGCGCATTAGGAATGTCCGATTACCGAGGCGGATGACGGAGGATAAGTGAACGCGGAATACGCATTACCGAATACGGTACCGGTGACTGTCCGGTTACGGCTCGAATATGCGTTCCGACTGAAAATTCAAACAGGCCCCGCGCATTAGACCACCACAAAGCGCAGTCGCCACCGGTGGCCTATGCTGCCCGAGCCGAACCGCGAATGGGTGCTAATAGACAAGAATCAAGACTGTCTCTTCTTCCCGAACGAAAGATCCGATCTGCGACCGCTAGTGATTGGCCGGCGATCTGGAAGATCTTTCGATCGGTAGTGCAACGAGGCGACACCTATGCCTTTTCGCCCGAGCTAGATGAGAAGAGTGCGCTCAAAATTTGGTTCGCCGCGGGCGCGCAGGTTTTTGTGACGGACGCAGAGAGAAGGGTGGTCGGTACCTTTTTCGTTAAACCGAATCAACCGGGCCTCGGATCCCACGTCGCCAATGCTGGATTCATGGTAGATCCCGAGATGCATGGCGCTGGGATTGGCCGCGCCATGGGCGAATATGCTCTCGCTTGGGCCAAGCAGCAGGGATATCAAGCCATGCAATTCAATTTTGTGGTTTCGACCAATACGGGAGCGGTGGCCCTGTGGAAGAAGCTTGGGTTTACCATCATCGGGACGATTCCAAGGGGTTTTCATCATGCGCAACTGGGCTACGTTGATGTGTACGTGATGCACCGGGAGTTGTGAGGCAGAAGGTGCAATCCGGAATTTAGAAGCTGGAATCTAGAATTTGGAAGATTGTGAGCGCATCCTTAGCTGTACCTTTCACCATTGTAATGTTGGAGCAAGGATCTTGATAGATGCGCCGCTCAATAATGTGACCAATACTTGAAACAAGCCCTTATGAATCCAAAAAAAGCCATTCTTCCGCCATTGGCAGCGCTAGCCGCAGCTGCGTTTCTAGCCGGCGGCACGCTCGCCTTCAGTGCTTCCGGTCCGAGTGATAACGGATCGAAAGCGAGTCTTGATCTAAAAGTCGATAATTCGCCGCTGAACCGAGACGTAAAACTCGGGAACTCGTTTGCGCCGATCGTCAAATCCGTCACACCCAGCGTAGTGAAGGTATTTGTGACGACCGCTGCGCAACGCCAGCTTTCTGGCGCCGACGCGGAGCAGTTCCGGCGGTTCTTCGGGCCGATGTTTCCGGACTTTGATCAGCAGCAGTCCCAGAACCAGCATGCACTGGGTTCGGGCGTAGTAGTTTCGCCGAATGGGTATATCTTGACTAACAATCACGTCATCGAGAATGCCAAAGACATTCAGGTAGCGTTGAACGACGGCCGCAGCCTTAACGCGAAGCTGGTGGGCGCGGATCCACAGACCGATGTCGCGCTTTTGAAGATTGATGCGACTAATCTGCCTGCGTTAACCCTCGCGGATAGTGACGCGGTGGAAATCGGCGACGTCGTACTCGCCATTGGTAACCCGTTTGGCATCGGTCAGACCGTTACCGAGGGAATCGTCAGCGCGAAGGACCGCACGAACATAAGCGGGGGCGATCAGGATGAAGACTTTATTCAAACGGATGCCGCCATTAACCCAGGCAACTCCGGTGGCGCTCTAGTCGACACTCAAGGCCGTTTGGTGGGAATTAACACGTCCATTCTTTCACGGACGGGCGGCAACCAAGGTATCGGCTTTGCGGTGCCGTCAAACCTCTGCCGCTGGGTTACGGATAGCCTGATGAAGAACGGAAAGGTAACCCGCGGATTTCTCGGAGTTGTGATTCAAAACCTCACTCCGGATCTGGCGAAGGCATTTAAAGTTAACCGATCAGTGGGGGCACTCATCTCGGAGGTTACTCCGAATGGCCCGGCCGATACGGCGGGACTTAAGAACGGCGATGTCGTGTTGCAATACGACAACAAACCGATCGAAAGCGCCAGCCAGCTTAAGCTGAGAGTCGCCGAAACAAGTCCTGGCGTGAATGTTCCGGTGCAAATTGATCGCAGCGGTGAGAACAAAATGGTGAATGTAATGGTGAAGGAGCGGTCGGGCACTTCGGTGGCCGCGAACCAAACTCCTAAACCAGCGGAAGATGGTTCGCTCAACGGCGTGACGGTTCAGGACCTAAGCCAGGAACTTCGAGCGGAATTGAAAGTGTCGGGCAACGTTCAAGGTGCGGTGATCGAGGAAATTGATCCCTCATCCCCCTCGTATGAAGCCGGTCTCCGAGTCGGTGATGTGATTATCGAAATCAACCATCGTACAGTCAAGAACGCTCAGGAAGCGGTCGATGCGACCAGTGCCAAACCTAACGGTGAAACGCTGGTAAAGGTCTATCGAAACGGTGGAAGCCAGTACGTGGCCGTCCACGAAGGTTCCGAGTAAGGCAACGATTGGTTGTTTCGCCGGGTTGGAACAGGCCACCCGCATTCGCCTGCGCGAAATGCGGGTGGGCCGAAGCGGGCAAAAACGCGGGTCATTAATCCCGCCACTTCCTCGAGCCGTATGTCCGGAAATCACGCTGAGTCCCCTGCTCCGACGACAATCCCTCTTTCTGAAGCGGAGAATCTCTGCCATGTTGGGGCTCAGTCTATGCGAGCGCTTGTGGTTGAGGATGACGAGAAGATCGCCTCTTTTGTTAGCAAGGGACTAAAGCAGAACGGTTTCGCGGTAGATTGTGCCAACGACGGAGAACGGGGTCTGGATTTAGCGAGTACCATCGCCTACGATGTGGCAATCCTCGATCTGATGTTGCCGAAACTGGACGGGCTTTCGCTACTTCGCCGGTTACGACAGCAAAAAGTGCAGACGCCGGTACTGATTTTGAGCGCGCGAGCCAATGTTGATGATCGGGTAATTGGCCTTCAAACCGGCGGCGACGACTATGTTACCAAACCCTTTGCTTTTTCCGAGTTGCTGGCACGAGTTCAAGCGCTGATCCGCCGAGCAAGCCATTCGCAAGAACCGACTCAGTTAGCCGTTGCCGACCTTTCGATGAACCTGGTGACCAGAGAAGTCAATCGAGCTGGCAAGGCGATTGAGCTACATCCGCGCGAATTTTCATTGCTCGAATTCTTGCTCCGGCACGTTGGCCGTCCGGTGACCAAGACGATGATTTTGGAGCATATTTGGGACTTTCATTTCGATCCGCAAACTAATGTTGTCGATGTCCTTATTCACCGACTTCGGGCGAAAGTAGACAAAGGTTTTTCGGTCAAGCTCATCCACACCATTCGAGGAGTGGGGTATGTCACTAAAGCGGATTGAGCGGCTTTGGCAGAGCTTCACGGTCCGGCTGAGTCTTTGGTACGCGGCGACGTTCACATTTAGTGCGATCGTCCTGTTCGGATTGCTTTACTTTCTATTGATTTCTTTTTTCGAACGAAGCGAACGGGAAATCATTCAAGAACGCCTAAAAGAGTGCGCCGCCGTCTACGAAAGCGGAGGGTTGCGAGCGCTCAAGGACACCGTAAATCAACGTCAGTTCACTGAGAACGAAGGTCCGTTCTTTGTTGAAGTGACCGGACCGTTGGGTAACGTCGCCTTACTGGTTGCACCCGCCGAGTGGGTCGATTTTAGCAATTTGACTTCGATGTTTGGTGACGCCAATTCCAACTCGGCTTGGCTGCGTATTCCCAAAGACAAACGAAGCGATTTCATTATCGAATCGACGCCGCTTTCAGATGGAGCGACACTGCGGGTGGGTCGAAGCAGCAGCCGGCCGGAAAACCTGCTCGGACCCTTTTTCACCGCTTTCTTGGTCGTTATCGTGCCAACCTTGATCCTGGCGATTGCCGGAGGCGCGGTGTTCGCCTATCGCGCAACTGCTCCGGTTCGACAAATGCTGAAGACGGCCCGCTCGATTATTAGCACCGGGAATCTGGCTGAACGCGTTCCAGTGAGTCAAGCCCAAAGCGAACTGGCGGAGTTGGCCCGCCAATTTAATCAGGTGCTGGACAAGAATCAGACATTGATCCGCGGAATGCGAGAGGCGCTCGATAATGTTGCGCACGATCTGCGCTCTCCGTTGTCCCGACTTCGCGGCACTGCCGAACTGGCGTTGCAGACAGACACCCCGGAGGCGGCTAGGGAAGCGCTGGCAGATTCGGTTGAAGAGTCGGATCGCGTGCTGACAATGCTCAACACATTAATGGACGTCACCGAGGCAGAGAACGGCATGATGCGATTGCGTCGCGCGCGCTGTTCAATCTCGGAGCTGTTGGAAGAAGTGTTGGAGGTCTATCGGGTGATAGCGGAAGAGCGAGGAATCGAGATCAAGACGAATCTGAGCGAAGAATGCTATGCCGATATTGATCCGAACCGGATGCGCCAGGCTTTCGCGAACTTGATCGACAATGCAGTCAAATACACCGAACCGGGCGGGACAATCGAGGTTGATTGTCATCGCGTCGTCGAGGGTGTTCGGGTCACAATTCGAGACAATGGGATTGGCATCCCTCTGGCCGAACAAGGCCGAATTTGGGAACGGCTTTATCGCGGCGATAAAAGCCGATCACAGCGCGGCCTCGGCCTCGGATTGAGTCTAGTGAAAGCGGTTGTCGAAGCGCATGCCGGTATGATTTCCGTTCGGAGTGAAATCGGTAAGGGCTCGGAATTCGTCGTTTTTCTGGCAGCGGTGCATGACTCGGCGAAACCGATCGCGCAACCGGTCGCAACGGCGTAGGGAGCAGTTCCCCCTGGCCCGTTTCGGACGAGCAGGAGTTCGTCCCTACCGACCGCCTTCAGCTGTGCGTCACCTCAATACGCGGTTCAACCGTGATCGGGAAATTCACTGAATTAGCGATGAAACAGAATTTATGCGCCTTTTCATGGAGATGCTCGGCCAGTTGAACCTTGTCGGCTGAAGTGATCGTCACATGCGGGCGGAGGATGGCCTTGGTGAATCGGCCGTTTCCATCAGCCGCTGTTTCCATAACCGCTTCGGCCTCGTCCTGATAACTAACTACGATAATCTGACTGTCGGAACAAAAGTGAAGATACCAAAGCAGGTGACAGCCGGAAATCGCTGCTAATAGCAGATCCTCTGGATTGTGCCGGCTTGGGTCGCCGCGATAGTGCGGATCAGAGGAAGCAAGGAGTACCGGTTTGCCGGCAAGGCTGATTTTGTGATCGCGCCCATAGGCTTTGTAGCCGGAAGTACCGGAGCCTAGGTTACCGGTCCACCGATTGGTCAGGCGATAGGTATGACTTGGCATTGGTCAATCTACGAAAGGAAATGCGGATTGCGAATTGCGGATTTCGGAATGTGAGTCTGGAATTAGCCAGAAAATAAAAGTGCGGCACCCTCGACCATCGGCCGCGGCAGATAATATGGGAGCAGCCTGCAGCAAGGAAGGAAGAAGCATCGGGAACCTGGTGCCTCGGCCAGAACAACTTATATATTCCAGGTTGGCTTCTTCCCTACGATGACTGCCATTGGGCCGTAACGCCACGCGACATCACAGTCGCTAAATCCAGCTTTTCGCAGCAGTTCCAGCTCTGTCTCCAATCCAAAATAGGTGTCTTCCTTTCGCCAACTCTGGAGGTGATAGAAGGCCTCGGCTTCTGCAAAACCGGCAGAAACAAGATGTGCAGCCCAACGCTTTCGTTTCTGGTTCGATTCCGTTTCATCGAACATGGCATCTGCATTCAAAAAAAGGCCGCCGGGTAAAAGCCCATCATAGATCTTTTGATAAAGCGATTGCTTGCGGGATAAATTGGGGATGTGATGCAGCGCGAGTGCCGCACAATATGCGTTCTGCGCGGTCGGCAATTCTGAAAAAAAATCCTGCAATCTTAATTCGGTCCGGTCTGGTGACAGCCGTCGGGCGGCTTCCTCCAGCATTTGTGCATCGGCATCGATGCCGATTATCTGCGCTTTCGGAATCGCCCTGATTATCCGTTCAGCTAACGCTCCGGTTCCAATTCCGAGATCGACCAATTTGCCCGTGTCCCCGACTGTGTCGCGAATGAGGTAGACAGCTTCATCCAGCATCTCGTCGTACCGAGGAATGAATCTCCGAATCAATTGGTCATATTCTGTGATCTGGAGCTGTAAATGGGACTCGACGGAGTGACTCATGGGTGGCGAATAGCAGATAGCAGATAGCAGATAGCCAAGCAAACGGCTCGCTGCTAGAAGCCACGAAACGCGGAGTAACGGAGTGATGGCACCCTGCGTCTCAACTTAAAGAGGCGACACGGGGAAAGGGCGAGTGGGGAAGGGCTCGGTGGTCTGCCCATAGCAGGGTGAAAAACCTCGGCGCGCTTAGTAGGTACGCCTTTTCGTTATGCTTTCCGATGCTCCGGGTTTGAGCCATTTCGTTACCCGCCGATTAGGGTGATTTCGGAGTACGATTCGATTGGGGTAATACGCAAACATGGCCATTGGCGTACAATACCGGTAGGAGGGGTCT
>JBEEIB010000509.1:0-29335 GCA_041167675.1 Verrucomicrobiota bacterium | reverse complement strand
GCGTTAGGTCGCTGCGTTTAAACTCTCACACCAATTCTGCGATCTCTTCTCGGCTCCAGCGTCTCCTCCGAGCCTTGATCTCGCTGCCTTCGTTCTCTTGCACCCTCCACTCCTCTCAAATCCTCCTCCCAGCCGCTAGATGGGGTTAACAGAACGCTTACGATCGATCAATTAAAGCCGCTTTTTATTGATGAATCGCCAGTCGAAAATCCGCCTAAGATTCCCGAGAATGAGGAAAGCAGCATGTTCAACCAGGACTAGAGAGACAGGCCCAAGAATATGACAACTTGGCTAATGTCCTCCGCGAACGCTACGAGATTCCTGTGCCGCAAAACTGATGGCTAGTGCGAATCCTGGCGGAATTTCCGAAGGGCCATGATTTATAGCGGACATCCCACCAAACGCGCGGTACGGGCATCCTCAACGGCCAGACAGTTCGTTCGCCTTTTTTCGATCCTGCTCTCCCTTAGAGGATTCGCCTAGTTTGTCGTAAGCATTGGCGCGTCCCTCATAGGCCCGGGCATCATCAGGCTGGAGCCGCATCGCTTCACTGTAATCCTTGACGGCTTTCTCGTATTGCTTAAGAGCGTAATAAGTGTTTCCTCGATTGGAATAAGCCTCGGCAAAATCCGGCTTCAGACGGATCGCTTGGTTGTAATCGCTGATGGCTTTGTCGTATCGACCGAGATCACGGTAAGCTTTGCCTCGGCTGCAATACGCTGCAGGGAAGTTAGGATTTAGGTCGATCGCTTCGTTGAGGTCATAGATGGCGTTGTCGTTTTGATTCAGATGCCAGTATGCGAGGCCTCGAAGCCAGTACCCGATGGGGTCACCGGGTTGAAGCCTGATCGCTTCGGTATAATCAGCGATTAGGGCTTTGTAATCGCTGTTTTTTAAATGGTGGGAAGCTCGGTTGTAAACGTCATCGAGCGGACCTCTTATGACGCTGGATTCGACCGTGGACTCAGCAATCGCTTCTTGAATCGCTTCCGAAGAAATCGCGAAGTTGAGATTTTGGCCCTCTTTCAGTACTCGGGTTGCTATGCCGATCACGTTGCCCGATTCGTCGAGTACAGGAGAACCGCTGGAGCCGGGAGACACCGGTGCAGTGATCTGGATCATGGTCCGGCCTGCTCGGAAGGCCGAAATAATGCCGTCTGATACCGTGCCTTCCAAGCCTTCGGGATTGCCGATCACAAGGATTCGTTGCCCTTCTACCGCGCTTGATGAAGACCCTAGGGTCAGATAAGGAACGCCGGTCGCAACGAATTGTAGCTTCGCAACGTCATAGGTTTCAGAGGCGGTAACAACACTTTTCAAGAAGTATATGGATCCAGTCGGGGTTTTAGCCATGATCGAGCTACCACCCGAAATGACGTGGTAGTTGGTCAGTAATTCTCCGTCCGGTGAAATAAAGAAACCGGTGCCAGCTTTCAGCACTTTGTTTTGTTGGTCTAAAGTAACGATCTCCACGACTGCGGGTTTCGCTTTCTGGACCAGTGCGGGAATGTCTGCCGCATTACCCGCAACCGCTGCCAAGGAGTGGACGAGCATCAAACCGCAAAGCCCGAGGCGCGTTAACATGATTTCGAAGAATCGAATCCGTTTTACGATTTTTAGCCGATTGGAGCCAGCAGAATCACGCGGTTGCGTTGGCCTCGGTGCGAACCCTTATCCTTCCCCCATTCCACACGCTAAGCGCTTTCCTTGATGGTTCTGCCGCTTGGGTTCCGGTCGCCTCGCATTTTGGGCAGAAGGTTGGAAGTTTGTTCCCGATCTGGCGGTTCAATAGAACCAAAAAGCCGGAAAAAGTTGCACAACCTCTTCCGGGCTAGTGCTGTGCTATTTGCTGTTGCGGTTCTCCTTCTGAGAAGCCGTTCTAAGTGTGTAACTCCCGACGCGATTCGGCAACTCTTGGATGAACTGGAATTGAATCGGAAAAGCCGAAGAAGTGCCTGGGCAACGCTTCAACGATTGCGCAAATTCTTAGAAGCCAACGGGACGAGAATTGCCACACCAGAAGATCGAACGTTTGAAACCGAAGGCGAAGCAATCGAGTCTGGACTCCGGCGAACGGTCGAGAGCCGAGATATGGTGATGCGCAGTCTGATTCGAGCCGTCTACCGATTTAGAGATGCGACACTGGTCGCCGAAAAGAAGGATGATTTCGGCAACGCACTCCAGAACCTTTACCGGGAATTGGAGCGGGCGGAAGATCGGGTTGGGCCAGGAGCGTGATTATTTCTCGCTCGGAGGCCTTTGAATCCCAGCAAGTTGCAAAGCGTCAGCGTTCAAAGTAAATTTTAGGTTTTCATGATTGCACAATGGGCATACGCCGAAGTGGTCGCACCTAACGCGCCGGGGTTATTCGGTAATCGCTGGATATTCTGGGTCAAGCTTCCGTCGTTGATCAAAGCCAACGCGGAGAAGGTGTGGGAAACGATTGAAGACCTAATAAGGAAAGAGAATCCTACGATCGGAGACATGACTGGGTTTCCTCGTTACCTCGATACCCGTCTGGCGGAGGGACAGATAGACAGATCGCCCGACCACGTCTCAAAAGAAGGGCACGAAGTGTGGGCAATGTACCGGCCCAAGCTAAGCTGAAGACCTAATTTTCGGCTAAATCCCGGGCCGTCATTTATCAACGAACCTCGCAGGGCGTCGGCCAGTGTTCCCGGTGCTTATAACTTGTTGTTTCACTCAAGCGACCGGGCGTGGAATGCTCCAGTACTTTTACATTTTCTGAGTTCCGAGGGTGGCGCTAGTCGAGACGAATAGACCAGTATTCTTCAGCTTCTGCCGGTGAAACTATTTCTCGATAGTGCCGGTACAAAATCTGGACATTGCCTTTATGGCCCAGCTCGAAAGCGGTCTTACCGGCATCCTGGTGCTTCGCCAAATGGTAGCTGGCGAAACTGTGCCTCAGAATGTCTTGTGGCCAGACTGCACCCTCAGGAAAATTTGCTGCCTTAAGGATTCGGCCTCTCCAGCGCCGCTCGTGCACCGTGGAGATTGGAGCATCTCCTTCCTTGGCTAGCGGCTTGAGCCATTTCTTCAAATTCTCCGACATTGTCACGATGCGGCGATCGCGAGTTTTGGTCAGCTTAGCGTCGATATATCCTCGGCTGAAGTTGATTTCTGACCACTTAAGACGCATGACCTCGCTAGGCCGGAGACCGGCGAACAAACCGATTGCCAACATTGCACGGTCAGAATCGACGCAGTTTTTGAGAGCATCGGTTGCCTGTTTAACGCTGAAGATCGGAACCGCTTGCCGGTCCACCTTCGGTCTGGAAACTTTGACCGCAGGGTTCAAAACAAGAAGGTCTTGAGTGACGCACCAGTTAAAAAACACGCTCAATTCTCGGCGGCGGTTTAGCCAGCTCTGAGGGCTCATACCATAGCTCTGAAGCCAAGCCGTGATCTGGTCAGCGGTAACGCTCTTAATCGGTGTAGCTGAGTATTCGCGCTCGAATCGATGGAGGACGTCCGCTATTTTTTTAATGTAGGTTTCGCGTTTATTCGAGTCTCTCAGATGCCGGAGGAATTTCCTAATGGCTTGATCAAGTGGCAGATTGCTCCCGCGATTTACCAACCGGATGCCTTGGTCCACAAAATCTAGTAGCGATGTGTTCGTGAGGCCTGCCGCTGTGATCCGCTCGAAAGCCTGTTCGGCCAGCCGAGCTTGCGGAGCGGAAAGCTCGAAAGCGCCGATTCGATCATTTTGCTTAATCGACTCCTGTTTCCGGAGCCACGCCTTGGCATCGTCTCGCCGATTGAAAACGCGCATTAGTCGCTTGCCTCGGACGACTCCGGCGTCGGCTTGCCATTTTGCACCAAAAGATCTAATCGCCATAGCAAGTGAGATGTAAAAAAAGCGCGAAGAAGTCAATGCTGCCGTTTACGCTTTTTTTACGTATGCGAAGCACATGTTCGGCTATTTTCCGCCATTTTTTGCCAAGTAAATGTGACTGTTATAATCCAAGACGTTCACTTGGATTGTGCCTCTGGCAATTTAAGTTGTAGAGATTGAGCTACTTACAAATAGAAAGGCATTGGCTAGGGGCGGAATCGAACCGCCGACACGAGGATTTTCAGTCCTCTGCTCTGCCAACTGAGCTACCTAGCCGGATGAAAAGAGGACGGGAATATGAACGGGCGAGTGGTCCGTGCAAGAGAAAACTGGATCACTTGCTCATCAAATTGCTGCACTGGCGCAATCAGGCCCGCGTGGCTTCCACTGCTTCGACTCCTCCGATATGGCAAGCGACCGTCAATTCGATTGGACGGCAGCAGATCTCGCAATCCTCAATGGTCGAGTAATTGCCAACCGAGGTGTCCGCACAGGTCGTAAACCTAGCTCCGCAGTACGGACAGACCACCTCGATATCTTCTTCGAGGTTCATATCTGAAGCTAAGCCTAATTTCGTGAAGAGGGATAGCGAAAAATGCAGAATTTAGAATTTAGAATCTGGAATTTAGAAGTTAGCAGCGGGAATTCCGAAATCATTGAAGGACGCGATGGCAATTAAAGACAAGCGGCGAGTGGGAAAATATGGATTTATGAATTCGGATTCCAGATTCTAGGTTCTCTTGGCCTGCGTGCCGGTCAACGCATCGGCGATTTGAACCCCATTAGGACTTCCCAGGCCGGTGGTCGGGTCCCAACCCGGACCAGCGGAAAACGCGCCATTGTTCCCGGAAGTAATATCGCGGAACGTCTGCGGATTCAGGTAAAGCGCAGGATGAACATAGCCGGCGCGCGGTTTTCCTTGTTTGACCAGGAGTTCATTGATCAATGCGAATAGTCCGGCATAGAGTGGAGCCACCGCGCTGGTGCCGCCGACCACGCTTTGTGTGCCATCAATCAGGACCTTGTACCCCGTTACCGGGTCGGCGTCGGCAGCAACATCCGGAACACCACGCCCGCCGCTCTGGGATTGCGGAGGAGGGACGTTGGCCTGGCTCTGGTAGTCCGGTTTGGGGAAGTAATCGCTCACGCCTCCTCCCGTAGCGCCTTCGCCTTGGCTCTCCTCGTTCCACACGGTCTCGGAAACGATCGAAGAATTACCGGAAGAGGCCTGCAGGCTGGTGCCGCCACACGCTACGGCAAATGGGCTAGAAGAGGGGAAGTCGACATGATTTCTGCCATCGCTCTGACCATCGGAAGATCCGTTATCTCCCGCCGCAACGAATACGGTTTTTCCCATCGTTCCGGCTTCCTGAAAGGCTTGGTTGAATGCAGCGAGTGATTGAGAGGTGAAGTTAGACTCGGCCTGACCCCAGCTGATGGAGATCAAGGTAACGTCGGTGTCGTGAACAGCTGAAGTAACGGCATCGATGAATCCTTGATCGCTATTCGGCGCAAAAAAAACTTTTTGCTTCGCTCCCGGAGCGATGGCTCCGGCCACTTCGATATCCAGCTCCACTTCGCCATCAGCGCTGTTGGCATTACCAGTTGGACTGTTTTGGCCACCGTCAACGGATACCGCGGTGACTTGTGGCGCCGGAGTCACTCCGAGCTGCTGAAAATAAGCATCGAGGTCCGTTTGCTGATAACCGCCACCCAATTCAATAATCCCGATCGTTTGGCCCTGGCCAGTGGCTGAGGTTGGAAAGTTGTATAAGCGGGCTAGATCAGTCGGATTAAAGGATTGCTGACTCACAGCGGGAGATGAGAGCAATCGAAAATGGGCGTCCGCTTGTGGCCGATTATCCAGACCAAAAACGGCCGTGACAATACCTTGCAACTCCGACGGCAAGTATACCGGACCTTGGCGGAGGCGATACGTTGAACCTTGATGGCGATAATCGTGCAGACGAACGCCAAACGCTGGTTCCATGGCGGCAATGGATCCGGACAATCGCACGCTGCGGCGTGCTGGATCTGCTTCAATAACTTGCAATCCATGTCTCTGCGCGAAATTGCGGACCTGATCTAAGTCAGCTGGATCCGCTCCGTAGCGTTCGGCAAACTGGTCCGGAGTCAGTTGCTCAGATGAACGCGGGAGTTGCTGAAGCCGCTGTTGGAGCTCTTCCCGGTTTCGTGGCCTCAAATAAAGAGTCACGGTGATTAATGAGGCCGGCGAGCAAGGACCGACCAGCTGAGCGTCTGGCGGGAGGTTTCGTTCCGACCCGGGTAATGGAAGAGAGTTGGTTTGGTTTTGGGGCATGATTGAGAATTGGTTGCGATCCCGCGGCCGCGGGATCGAGATTCAACGAGCTGCAAAGGAAGCATTCATCCATGAGTGCTGCTGAGACAAAGAATGCGTTGCTAATTTGTCGACCTGAGTGAATCGTGCAACCGCTGTTCGGAAAGCCTGTAATCCTCGCAAAAGAATCTCATGCCGGCTCGCGGCGTTTCACGAATCAAAAGCAAGCATTCCGTAGTGAATACGGCCGATCGCTCGGTTGATCTGTTGAACAGCAAAGGCATCAAGATTTTCGCTCGAATTGATCAACAGGCGGAAGCGAACCATGTCGGACTCGCGTTGCGGCCGACCGAACTGGTCCTCTTTGGGGATCCCAAAACCGGTACGCCGCTCATGGACGCATACCCGTCACTCGCGTTGGATCTCCCTTTAAAAGCGCTCATCTACGAAGATACAACCGGTGATGTCTGGCTTTGTTTTAATAGTCCGGAGTATTTGGCCGAGCGCCATGGTTTAACGACGGTGCCGTTTGAAGCCGTCGTCAAACTGCTGGAAGCGGCGGCGGGCTAGTCAGAAGCCAGAATACAGAATTTAGAATTCAGAATGCAGCGCCGAAGGCGCGTCCTTAGGATAGCCTAGAGGGCGAAGCCCTAGGAACACGTATTTTATATACGAGAACAGCGCTGAAAGCGCGGGATAAACCACCGCTCGTTGCAGGTTATATCGCGAGACGAAACTCGATTTGAGACGCGCCTTCGACGCTCTCCTTACTCCGGCGGTCGGGCGCGCGGCTCGCGATCTTTGGTTCCTGTGTCGGTCGGAGCGCTCACGAATGGACCGCCGGCAAGTGGAGCAACGTCACTGAACGCAACGTCCGGCATATCGCTGGGTTTACCTTCTAACGGAAAGTCCTTTCGTAAGGGAAAGTAGGGATAGCCATCCCACATCAGGATCCGCCGAAGATCCGGGTGATTGGCGAACCGGATTCCCATCATATCGAATATCTCGCGTTCGTGCCAATTCGCACCTTCCCACAAGCGCGAAATTGTTGGCGCTTCGAGATGGTCTTCGGAAACTTTTGTTTTCAGGCGCAGATGAATATTTTGCTCGAGCGAATAGAGTTCGTAGACGATCTCGAACCGTGGTTCTTCACCGAAATGATCCACGCTGCTGATATCGACCAGAAAGTTAAAGCCGAGTTCGTCCCGGCAAATTTGGCAGGCCGACTCGATTTGCTCGAGGGGAACTTGCACCGAGATTTCGTCGCGGAATTCCGTCTGCGACAGATTCGGGAAACGTTCTTTGATCTTTTCTGCCAGTTGCGCTGTGGTCATGAGACGCCTTCGAACTGCGCGCGTTTTTGATCCTCGATGGCGTGCTCATGCATAATCTTGTGCTGCAGTTTCATCAATCCCTCTAGCAAAGCTTCCGGACGGGGTGGGCAACCGCTGACGTAGACATCCACGGGAAGGAGATGATCAATGCCTTGGAGGACGGCGTAGCTGCGATACATCCCACCGGAAGAAGCACAAGCTCCCATGGCGATCACCCACTTTGGTTCCGGCATTTGATCGTAAATACGCTTTACCGCTAAAGCCATCTTGTAAGTCACCGTGCCCGCTACAATCATCACATCGGATTGGCGAGGTGAGAAGCGCATGACCTCAGCCCCGAATCGAGCAATGTCGAATCGGGAGGCGCCGGCCGCCATCAACTCGATTGCGCAACAAGCCAGACCCATCGGCATTGGCCAGAGCGAATTTTTCCGCATCCAATTGATACAAGCATCCAGTTGGGAAAAGATGATGTTGCCTTCCACTTTTGAGTCATACGCAGCCGGAGCGATCGTGGCCATAAAAGCAAGCTTATGGTGTGCAATTGGGGGGGCAAGTGAAATATTTCACAAGCTCGCGAGAACGGTGGAAAAGTAGCCGCAGCTTCTAGCTGCGAGAGCTGCGACGTTCCGCCTCCGCTTGGCTATGGCGCGACCTCCTTCTTTGGCGGACGCGCCGAAGCTCCAAGAGCGGAGGAGGTCCGCACCTGGAAGGTGCGTCTACTAATCTCGTGCTGCGCTTCCCGGCCTCCCACCTCTCACCTCTCCACTTACTCCCGGCGCTCCCTCTGGTTGACGTGTGTTCTGGGCTGAACAATAGTGCGGCTCTCGGATGCCCAGGCGTTTCACCCGCAATTTCTGTATCATTGCTCATATCGATCACGGGAAGACCACTCTCTCTGATCGTTTGTTGGAGTCCACCGGAGCGATCGAAGAACGGGAGAAGCAGGACCAATTGCTTGATTCAATGGATCTTGAACGTGAACGCGGAATCACCATCAAGGCCCATCCCGTGACGATGCAATATCAGGCTAAAGACGGAGAGAGCTATCGATTGAATCTTTTGGATACACCCGGCCATGTAGATTTTTCGTATGAGGTCTCCCGAAGTCTTGCTGCCTGTGAAGGCGCTATCCTGGTGGTAGATGCAGCGCAGGGAGTAGAAGCGCAGACTGTGGCCAACGTGCATCTCGCGTTAAAGCAGGGCTTAACGATCGTTCCGGTCATTAATAAAATTGATTTGCCAAATGCGGATATCCCGACCGTGAAGAAGCAGCTTGAAGACATTCTCGCGATTCCGGCCGATGAAGCCATTTTGGCGAGCGCAAAAACCGGGATTGGGATCGACGAAATACTCGAAGCCATTGTCCACCGGATTCCGCCTCCGGCAACTTTAGAGGACGAGAAGTTACGGGCGCTGGTATTCGATTCACTGTTCGATATCTATCGGGGGGTTATTGCCTACGCGCGGGTATTTTCGGGAAATATTGTTGCCGGTCAGGCCGTAAAGTTGATGAGCACCTCGAAGAGCTACGAAATCAAAGAGGTCGGGATCTTTACCCCCAAGCCGCTTGCTCAACCGGAATTAAAAGTGGGCGATGTTGGTTATTTTATCGCCAACATTAAATCGAGTACCGAAATCAAGATCGGCGACACCTTGACCGGGCAACGGAATCCATCCCACGAGCCATTGCCGGGGTTCCAGGAAATTCATCCGATGGTTTTCAGCGGGATTTATCCGATCAATACCGCTGACTTTGAACATCTCAAGATGGCGCTGGGCAAACTCCAGATCAACGACTCGGCCTTCGTCTATCAGGCGGAGAATTCGATCGCGCTCGGCTATGGTTTTCGTTGCGGGTTTCTTGGCTTATTACACATGGAGATCGTGCAAGAGCGGCTCCGGCGGGAATTCGACATGGATATCATCGCGACCTACCCGAGTGTTGTGTACGAGGTGGTGAAGACAAACGGCGAAAAACTGGAGGTCGATAATCCAGCCCACTTACCTGATCCGAGTGTCATCGATGAGGTGCGCGAGCCCATTGTAAAATGCTTCGTCCTGTGTCCAAATGAGAATATCGGGGATATGATGCAGTTGATTTTGGAAAAGCGAGGTGAAGTCGAGCAGACCGAATCGTTGGATACGCGTCGGGTGATGCTGACTGCGACTATGCCGTTGAACGAAATTCTGGTCGATTTCAACGACAAGATTAAGTCGCTGACTCACGGCTATGGCTCGATGGATTATGAATACGCCGGTTATCGATCGGCCAATTTAGTGAAGCTTGATATGCTAGTGAACGGAGAACCAGTGGACGCGTTCTCCAGTATCGTCCATCGGGACAAAGCGGAAACGCGTGGACGATTGCTAGCCGCGAAACTAAAAGAGGTCATTCCTCAGCAGCTATTTCAGGTCGCTATCCAGGCGGCGATCGGCGGGAAAGTCGTCGCTCGTGAGAATGTACCGGCGCTACGAAAGAATGTGACCGCGAAATGTTACGGTGGCGACATCACTCGAAAACGAAAGTTGCTGGAGAAGCAAAAGGAAGGAAAAAAACGGATGAAAGCGATCGGCAAGGTCAATATTCCGCAAGAAGCTTTCATCGAAGTGCTCAAGACCAACTGACATCGTGGTTACTCCGCAACATATCACAAACGGACGTGCCCTCGCTAAGGCGGCGGAAAGACTGATCAACTATCGCAAAGATGTTGCACCGTCGGAACTCATGGAAACCGTGCGATCTGATTTGGCTCAGCTCAAATCGGCGTTGAAAGGCCGCTCGAAAGCGGAAGTTGAGCCGGCGGTAAAAACACTCGAGACAACGTTGCATCGTTTGGATCCGCCGAACCCCAATACGGCGATTCGGGATTATGTGGAGCTGATCCTGGTGGTTGTCGCAATTGCAATTGGGTTACGCACCTACTATCTCCAGCCATTCAAAATTCCGACTGGCTCAATGCAGCCGACTTTAAACGGAATCATTGCGAAAAGGATAGATACGTCACCCCCGAATCCCCTGGTACGGGCGTTTCAGTTTCTAACGCTGGGTCGATCTTACGAAGACATTACGGCCTCGGAAGAAAGCGAGACCGTAAGCTCGATCCAGCCGTACAAAGTGAAATACTTTTGGGATGGCTCTTTGATTACAACTCACTCTCCCGGTTCGGTTGTACATAATTATGTTGTCGGAATCTCCCCCGAGGTGCTGGAACGTCAGCTGGAGGTTTATCCAGGTGCTACTTTTCAGCGGGGCGAGCCGATCGTCCGCGCGTACGCCGATCTGGGTGATCAAGTATTTGTTGATAAGGTCTCCTACAATTTTTCCCAGCCAAAACGGGGAGATATCTTCGTCTTCAAAACCAATCAAATCATAGGGATTTCACAGGCTCCGGACGGATCGAGCCAACACTATATTAAACGCTTGGCTGGGTTACCGCGTGATATCCTTCAGATCAAAGAGCCGTACTTGTTCATTAACGGCAAGCTAGCCCGTGGATTCGCCTTTCAGCGAGTGATGTCGAGGCAGAACGGATATACCGGATACACCAACGATCATTCGGGGCACCAGATGATCTATTTAGGCGATCCCGGATCGAGCGTGCGGGTAGAACCGCACACCTATTTCGCCTTGGGAGACAACAGTGCCAATAGTCTGGATAGCCGATACTGGGGCTTCGTCCCCGAGAAGAACGTGGTGGGAAAAGGCCTTTTTATTTACTGGCCATTCACGAGCCACTGGGGATTTGCTCAGTAGCGTCCCATCGAATTTGTTCCGAAGGCGTTCGCGTGCGCGTCATTGGTAGGGCGAAAACCCGGCGCGTTTGGTATTTGTAGCCTTTCGCGCAGCTAGCCGATGCGCCGAGGTTTTCGCCCTAACAACGTCAGGCTTCACGGGCACGTTCAGGTAGGAATCGAGCGGCAAGCAGTCTTTCCTCATAGCGCGCGCTTCTGCCTAAAAAACCGCAAATTATTCTTTCGGTTGACCTCGAAGTTCGACAGGCTGCTTAGCCGGTGAGTTCAGTAGTACCTGAGGGATGGGACGCCAGATGGATTACCGAGATCGGGGCCGGAATTCTGGCCTACGCCTTCGTAATCTTTGGTAATCCTGCGCTTCCGTTTTTTCGGGACGGGCTGCGAGTATTGAAACGTTATCCCCGCATCTGGCTGTGGCTGGCTGGTATGAGCTTCGCCTATTGGGTCTTCCAATTGGCAGAAGCGTGGGAACTAGGAGAGATAAAGTTTTCGCTCTATGACCTGGTGTATTGGCCCGCCCCGCGAGCGTGGAATTGGGCATTGGCCGCCAGCCGAGCCTGGTTACCGGCCCTGGAACTGTTGTCCGGCTTGTTCAATCAGGTGGTAGTCAGTTTTCCTGTTTCCGGAATTGCGGCGCTTTTGTTCCTCCTCAATTGGGGCAACTCTCATTTTGCGCTGATTCAGGAGATGCGCGTTCGCTTGGGCCGATGGTGGATCCCAGTTTACTTTGGGTTGGTGATCTGTGCGTTCGGAGCGCTACTGAAGCCGATATTTGGACTGGGGATTCGCTGGCTTAATCAGTATCTCGACGGCATTTTTTTACTTCGGCTCGGAGCGGTCCTCGATTCGCTCTCTTTTGCCTTCGAGTACTTGTTCGGATTGGTTATTCAGGTCTATCTGGTCTTGTTGGCTTTTGTCTGGATACGCGGTATCGATTCGCCGCCGGAGCGCGTTTTTATCTTCGCGCTAAGGCGGATGGCGCATTTGGCAAAATGGGCGGGACTGATTTTGCTCGTCAGCTCGTTGGGGATCTACCTGCCGCTGCTGGCTAGCTATCTCTGGATCGCGCAGTTTACGGATTTCACCAGTGCGGCCGTTCAGTATGTGGAGCAGACCGTTCGGCCACTCATGGCCATTGCTTTGCTCCTGTTCTGTTCGATGCAAATCTCATTGGTTCTGCATAACGAATCGTTTCGGCAAGCAATTACCGAACATGCGGCGTTCATGCGCCAACATTGGTACCGGGTGCTTTGGTTCCTGGTGGTCGCCGGAATGCATCTCTTTCTAGTCTGTTGGGCTGGAGCAGGCTGGCTGGGCGGTTACAAAAACGGATCTGTTCCCTATTTGCTTGGCTTATTTCTACTCAGCGGAGCCAAGGCGATATGTGCTGCCTGGTTTCTGGCTGCCTGGGTTTGTCTCTATCGAAATGCGCGAAGACAACGGAAAGAGATCCGCTTTTGAAGAAATAGCAGATAGCAGAACAGCCGGTTGGCTTGGCCGCCAGGCATTGGAAAGAGAAAATTCGTCCGAAACAGTCTTCTAGATTCGGGATTCGATCCGGACTGCGCGGATCTGCAATTTGCAATTTGCTATTTGCTATTTTTTTGTGACGAAGCCTTATGGCGGATGATCTCTTAGCGGCCTTGGGAATCACCCGAAAATCGGACGAAGCCGAATTTGGATCCCTTGAGTTTACCTATCGATTCCAGGCAGCTCGGCTCTACAAGTTGATCGGCCCAGAGAAAGGAGGCAAGCATCAGGCACTGCAGTTGCTGGGTTTGAGATCGCAACCGGAAGGAGGTGAACTCAGACTTGAGGGACAGAGAGTGACCGGCTTGGATAGCGAGGCTCTAAGCGAAATTCGAAATCAAAAATTCGGCTTTCTTTTTGCTGCGCCCTTTCTTTTGCCCTCGTTCAGCGTTCTGGAGAACGTGGCGATGCCACTCTTTAAGATAGCTCAAGTGGATGCGAGAGAGGCAAAGCGAATCACGGAAGAGATACTCAATCTGATTGGAATAATGCCGATCGTGGAACTCAAGCCGGCGGAATTACCACCGCTGGAACAAGCCCTGACAGCGCTGGCCCGGGCCATTGTGCATCATCCCCGGCTGTTGATCGTGGAGGAGCTGGGACAAAATCTCGACCCCGCTTCAACCGATCTCTTGCAGCGAGCTATTCGCAGAATTCAGGAACATCTGGGGATTGCAGTGATAGCCACGTGCGCGCCCCACGTCCAAGTCCACCTCGACGATGTGGTACTGGAATTCGATCGTGGAAAACTGAAAGAATCCGTGGGACAGGATCGACGCGGATGAGTTCAGCCGACCAAATTACCAAAAAAAGCCGCTCTAATCTTGCGTTCGCCTTTCTTGCTCTTCCCGCAGAAAAAAGGCGCGATATCACGACATTCTACGCGTTTTGCCGGCGGGTTGACGATGTGGCGGATGATCCAGGGATTGCTCTAGAAAAGAGACGGGAGTGGCTTCAGAACTGTCGCCAATGGCTTCGAGAAAAGACGATGGACGAACCAACGTTTGCCGGAGAAGTACGCGCGTTGATTATTAAATACCGAATCTCTCTCAAGCTGTTCGAAGACATTTTAACCGGCGTAGAGTCGGACCTTCAGCCGGTCCGTTATTCGAATTTCTCCGAACTTTCGGAATATTGTTATCGGGTCGCCAGCGCGGTTGGATTAGTTAGTATTGAGATCTTCGGTTATCGAAATTCGGGTTGCCGCGATTACGCCTATCAGCTGGGAATGGCGCTACAACTCACCAACATTATTCGGGATGTGGAAACCGATTTGCAAAACGGCGGTCGGATCTATCTACCGCTCGACGAAATGAAACAGTTTGGCTACTCCCCGGACGCCCTGGAGCAACGGGAGTACGACGAGCGGTTCGTTAGGCTGATGGAATTCCAAGCGACCAGAGCAAAAGACTTTTTCGCCAATGCGAAGACTGCGCTACCCCGAGAAGATCGCGCTTCGATGGTAGCGGCAGAAGGAATGCGCGGAATCTATTTTGCCTTGTTGCGGAAGATCGAGAGAGACAAATTCAGGGTGTTTTGGCGCAAATACCGACTAAATCGCGCCGAGAAGCTTTTTTTTCTGGTCCGTCAATTTGTCTGGCCTTTTGCTAGCTAGGTTGTTACTTGTGTCAAGCGGATTCGGCAAACCTTTGCCGATTCTTAGAACAGGAGTCTGCCATGAAAAGATTGACTGCTGCCACTTTGGCGGTGTTTACATTTTGTGGGCTCTTTGCCGCTAGCGCGTCCGGTGCATTTATCGTACACCTGATTGACAAAGAGATCATTTATTTGGAGCCGCCGGTCAAGTATCCGGCCGCTGAAAAGACCAAAGATCCCTCCGTAGTGATTAGTCCGTACTACCCGCACAACCGCGTAGTCGTTCGCGGGATTCAAAGCGGTTACCTGGTAATGGATCCGTCCGTTGGTAAAGCGTTTATACGGCCTTAACTGCTAAAGTAAGGTGACGCGGATTGCGTCGCGCAGATTGTTGACGCCGGACTTCTCCTCCGACCCGGTGCCATTTTTTCTTCCCCTCCGTCGTTGGCGAGTGCTTCCGTCGAGAAGATAGGGATCTCCCCAAATGTCCCCACGGGACGAGGCCTCCGCCCATATTACTTAGCCTTAGGGTGAGCGCATGGGCAGCTGCCGGAGCCGCCTTGCGATACCACAACATGTTTGGGTGGGATGTACGTGCGTCCATCACCGTACGTGCGTCCATCACCGTCTACCCAAACAGCCAACGGCAGACGATGACCGCGGCGATGACTCCGACCAGGTCGGCCAACAATCCTGCCGGAATGGAATGCCGGGTGCGAGTGATACCAACGGAGCCGAAATAAACAGCCACCACATAGAATGTGGTTTCGGCACTTCCATAGATGGTGGCGGCCATATAGCTGAACAGATGATCCGGACCGAACTGTTTCACCAAATCTCCTAAGATGGCGATAGAACCGCTCCCGCTCAGCGGTCGCATCACGATCATGGGCAGTAGATCCGTTGGAATTTGAACAGTATTGAGTAGAGGGGCCAATCCGCTTTTTAGCAAATCGAGCGCTCCAGACTCGCGAAAGACCGCGATAGCGACCAACATTCCGACCAGGTAAGGAATGATGCGGATTGCGACCTGGAACCCTTCTTTGGCTCCCTCGACAAACTCGGAATAGACCGAAATTCCTTTCCCCAATGCGTAGAGCGGAAAGAAGGCCAATAGGAAAGGAATGGCCAACGGAGAGAGCGCACGCAGAAACATTGCCAGGGCGTTTAGAAAGCCGGTCGGCCAACTCGTCGTGGCGTACGGAATCGGGAGCCAGCGGCCGAGGATATAGGGAAAAGCACGAACTGCCAATGTAACAGCGAAAAGAACCACCAAAAGCCCAATGGCGTAGATGGCCCATCGTTGCAGCCGAGGAGTAGAGAGTTCGGCGGGTGAGTCGTCTTTCCTATCCTCAGCCGGCAAGTCCTCAGTCAGACCGATGCCGATTTGGTGTTCCCAGCGAAAAGGCCCCGCCCGCTCAAGCACCTTCACAAAGAAAATGGCGGCTATTGTGGCGATTCCGGTGGCGATGAGAGTTGAACCGACGATGGCGGTCGGATTCTTACTTCCGTTGATTGCCAGAATATTGATCGCGGTTGCCGGAACCAATTGAATGGAGCTGGTATTGAGCGCCAAAAAAGTGCACATCGCATTGGTAGCGACGCCCTTTCTTTGGTTCAGGTCGTTCAGGTGCGCCATTGCTTTCAAGCCGAGGGGAGTCGCGGCGTTGCTGACGCCCAGCATGTTCGCTGCGATGTTCATCATCATCGCTCCCATTGCGGGATGATTGGCCGGAATTTCCGGGAAAAGTCGGGACATGATCGGCCGGATAACGCGACCGAGCAGTTGAATGAGTCCCGCGCGCTCGGCCAAGCGCATCATTCCAAGCCAAAGGGCCATCGCTCCAACCAAAGGAAGAGCGATTTCCATTACCGCGGATCTTGCGGCATTCAGCGCTCCTTGATTCAGAGCATCAAACCGGCCAGTGAACGCGGCACAGATCACACCGGCTAACAAAAGCGCCACCCAGACCAGATTGAGCATGATCGCAGATGAAAGAACAATTCACCTCCTGGAGTCGACAAAATCCGCAACCCGAATTTTGTTGTGACCAAATTTCGCCCCAGCAGCGACAATCTCCGACTGGCTTTCTCGATCTTTCTCGCCAGAGTGTGTGCAAGAGATGGTTTGAGCGGTCGAAGGCGGTTAGATTTACCGAAACGGCCAGGATGAACGAGAGGCATCAAGCTACAACAATACGAGGCACCTATGCAGATTGGAATCGTTGGACTTGGGAGAATGGGCGGGAATATGGCTCGTCGCTTAATGCGGCATAAGCATGAAGTCGTCGTCTTTGACCGCAGTGCCGAAGCAATTCACGCCTTGGAAAAGGAAGGAGCCAGCGGAGCGAAGGATTACGCGGAGCTGGTCAAGAAGTTGGACCGGCCGAGGGCCGTTTGGTTGATGGTTCCGGCTGGCGGTCCAACGGAAGAGTCGGTGGAAGCTTTGAAACCGTCGCTCGAACCCGACGATGCGATTATCGACGGAGGAAATTCCTACTTCAAAGACGATATCCGGCGCAGCCGTGCGTTAAAAGAAAAAGGGATCCATTACCTCGATGCGGGGACGAGCGGAGGCGTTTGGGGAATCGATCGCGGATACTGTTTAATGATCGGAGGAGATCGCGAAGCGGTGGAACGGCTCGAGCCAATTTTTGCGACACTTGCCCCCGGCCAAGGCAATACGCCGCCTTCGCCGGGACGCGAAAAGTTCAAGAGTACCGCGGAAAATGGCTATCTGTATTGCGGACCTTCTGGTGCCGGGCATTTCGTTAAGATGATCCACAATGGGATCGAATATGGGCTTATGCAGGCTTACGCCGAGGGGTTCGATATTTTGCGCGGAGCATCGTTGGATGGGTTGCCCGACGGATATCGGTACGATTTCAATTTGCCGGACGTAGCCGAACTTTGGCGACGGGGCAGCGTGGTCGGCTCGTGGCTCCTCGACCTTACGGCAATGGCGCTGGCAGAAGATCCGAACCTTGATCACTTCACTGGGTTTGTGCAGGACTCCGGCGAAGGAAGATGGACGATTCAGGCGGCCATCGATCAAGCGACTCCAGCTGAGGTGCTCAGCGCTTCCCTCTTTACTCGCTTTCGTTCGCGAAAAGAGCACACGTTTGCCGAAAAAGTGCTTTCCGCCATGCGGAACAAGTTTGGCGGTCACGTTGAATCTCTGCCAATCAAATAAACGTTGCCGATGAATCCTTCCCAACCGACTCCCCGTGCGGGTGACCCATGTGCGATCGTAATCTTTGGGGCATCCGGAGATCTTACCAAGCGAAAACTCATTCCCTCGCTTTATAATTTGTGCTCGTACGGGCTTCTGCCGGCAAACTTCAGTATCATCGGCATTTCTCGGACCGAATGGAGCGATGACGACTTTCGCAATCAGTTAGGGAAAGATTTGGCGGAGCTTGGTACCCAGCCGATCAATCCTAAGATTTGGGACGAATTTCGGCAGCGAATGATGTACTGCCCTGGCAGCTTCGATGATCCAAAGACCTACGAATGCCTGGAAGTACGCCTCACCGAGTCGGTGAAGAGATTCGGCACCGCCGGGAATGTCTTGTTTTACCTGTCTGTGCAACCCGATTTCTTTGCGGTAGTCCCGAAGATGCTGGCGGAGCGGGGATTGACGCGAGAGGAAGGTTGCTGGCGTCGCGTTATCATCGAAAAGCCGTTCGGACATGATCTAGCCTCCGCCCGCGAATTGAATGCCAAACTTACCGCGGTTCTGCAAGAGCATCAGATCTATCGGATCGATCATTATCTCGGAAAAGAAACCGCCCAAAACCTGTTGGTTTTCCGCTTGGGTAACGCGGTATTCGAGCCGATCTGGAACCGCCGCTACATTGACCATGTTCAGCTGACGGTCGCCGAGACCATCGGCGTCGAATCACGAGGTGCTTTCTACGAGAAGACGGGTGCCTTTCGCGACGTGATGCAGAATCACATGTTCATGTTGTTGGCGCTCATCGCCATGGAGCCACCAACTTCGCTGGAAGGCGAGGCTGTCCGGAACGAGAAGGTAAAATTATTGGAGGCGATTCGGCGTTGGGATGCCAAAGATGCGTTGATCAATGCCGTGCGCGGGCAATACGGCGCCGGCATGATAGATGGCAAGCCGGTTCCCGCCTATCGAGACGAGCCTAACGTAAACCCAAAATCAAACGTCGAAACGTACGCTGCGGTCAAATTGCTGATCGATAATTGGCGTTGGGCCGGAGTGCCCTTCTATTTGCGTTCAGGGAAAAGACTCGCCCGGCGTACCACCAAGATTGTAGTTCGCTTCAAAACTCCGCCGCTTTCAATCTTTGGCTCGGGCGAGAAAGATCCGGTCGCGCCTAACTATCTGATTTTCCATATTCAACCTGAAGAAGGGATCACGTTTCAGGTGAGGGCTAAGGTGCCGGGTCCTACCATTACAACGCAACCGGTGCATCTTGATTTCGACTACAGTCAATTTGGCGAAAGACCCCCGACGACCGGATACGAAAAGCTGTTGTATGACTGTATGGTGGGTGACTCAACCCTCTTTCATCGGTCTGATATGGTTGAAGCAGCTTGGGAAGCAGCCCAACCGATTCTCGATGCGTGGGGGAGTAATCTCCCCGACGACTTTCCTAACTATGCGGCGGGAACTTGGGGTCCAGCCGCGGCTGACGAATTGTTGGCCCGCGATCACCACAAGTGGTGGTATGGGCCTGAAAATAAGAGGAGATAGAAGCCAGGAGACGGCAGCCAGAAGCCGGGAGCCGGAATACAGAAGTCAGGAGTCAGTAGGTCACTCCTCAGTTTGCACATCGGCGATACCGGTCTACTGTTTTATTCCCTGCATATGGCTGTCAGTATTATTCCGGAAGAGAGATCAACGAACATTCAATTCAGTAACGACGAGATCGCACGGTATTCCCGGCATCTCATCATGCCTGAGGTCACCCTCGAGGGTCAGAAACGGCTAAAGGCCGCCTCCATTTTGTGTATCGGTGCCGGAGGACTCGGTTCCCCCATCGCGCTTTATTTGGCGGCAGCCGGAATTGGAAGAATGGGATTGGTAGATCCGGACGTTGTCGATTTCTCTAATCTGCAGCGCCAGATCCTTCATGGCACGAGCGACGTTGGCCGAAAGAAGCTCAATTCGGCTAAGGACCGAATCAAGGCGGTGAACCCTAATGTGCAAGTCGACCTGTACGACTGCGTATTCAGCAGCGACAATGCGATGGAGTTGGTCAAGGATTATGACCTCGTTATCGATGGGACTGATAATTTCCCGACCCGGTACCTTTCCAACGACGTTTGTGTTCTGGCGAAGAAGCCAAACATTTACGGATCGATTTTCCGGTTTGATGGTCAGTGCACCGTTTTTGCCCCACACCTCGGTGGTCCCTGCTATCGGTGTATGTTTCCCGAGCCGCCTCCGCCCGGAATGGTTCCCAGTTGTGCCGAGGGCGGCGTGCTTGGGGTATTACCCGGAATGATCGGTGTGATGCAGGCGATCGAGGCAGTGAAGCTGATCCTTGGGACGGGTGAGCCGCTTATCGGGCGATTGATCAGTTTCGATGCTTTGAAAATGCGGTTTCGCGAATTCAAGGTGCGCAAGGACCCGAATTGCCCGATCTGTGGCGAGCACCCAACAATTCATGAATTGATCGACTACGAGCAGTTTTGCGGCTTGCCCCAAGCTGACGCTGAGGCGGAAAAGGAATTGGCCGTTCCTGGGATTACGGCGCTCGATCTTAAAGCGAAAATTGAGCGCAAAGATGGCTTTGTGCTGGTGGACGTTCGCGAGCCATATGAGTATGAGATCTGTAGCATCCCCGGATCTCGCCTCATCCCGTTGGGAGAATTGCCGGGCCGTCTGAGCGAATTGGATAGTGCCGACGAAATTGTGCTCCAATGCAAGGGCGGTACTCGTAGTGCGCGCGCCCTGCATATCTTACAGGAAGCCGGTTTTCGTAAGCTTTACAATTTAGAAGGTGGAATTACTGCCTGGTCTGATCAGGTCGATCCAACCGTGCCAAAGTATTAGTGCGGTTGGCCCCAGGCGACGGAGGGGAGGTGCCTGTGCCTCCCTCGCGCGGACCCATGATGAATCGAAGAGGACAGATTCGTTAGGCTTCATTCCTCGGTGAGCCATGGCCATGCGTGGGTGCCGCAAGCGGCGTAGCCTCCGAATCTATGGGCAATAATTTACTGCGCAATCTATGGACTCCGAACTTCTCTCTTTGTTGCGGTGTCCGCGGACTGGAGGGCGGCTTCGTCTGGCTAGCGTTTCCGAGCTGATCTGCATTAATGCCGAGATTCGGGCGATCCAGGACCGGGGCCAGGAACATCCAGAGGCAAACGGCGACCTCGAGCAATCTCTCATTTGCGATTCGGCGAAGTTGTGTTATCCGGTTCGCGACGGTCTGCCGGTGTTGTTACCGAACGAGGCCTTTGACCTGCCAAAATCATTGGACACTTCAATGGCCAAGCTGGAAAAATCTTCACGCAAAACCGTGATTCTTGACGAACTCGACCAGAACCGGTCAATCGACCAGGAGGAGTACAAAGAAAGAGTCAAAGAGTATCAACTGGAGCTGCTGACCCTGCAGCGTGCCTTAATCGAGAGCAAACACAATGTGATAGTAGTGGTTGAGGGTCCGGATGCCGCCGGCAAAGGGGGAGCAATCAGGAGATTCGTTGAAAAGCTCGACCCTCGTGCCTATCGCGTATATTCGATCGTAAAACCAACCCAGGAAGAATATAGGCACCATTATCTTTGGCGTTTTTGGAACAAGCTTCCGAGTTATGGCGAGATCGCTATATTTGACCGTTCTTGGTATGGCCGCGTGTTGATTGAACGCGTCGAAGGCTTCGCCACCGGTGCGGAATGGAAGCGCGGTTATCGGGAGATCAACGAATTCGAGCAGCTTCTGGTCGATGATGGTACGCTGATCGTAAAGCTCTACTTGCACATCTCCAAGGAAGAACAGCTAGAACGTTTCAAGCGGCGCGAGGCGGATCCGCTGAAGCATTGGAAGATTACCGAAGAAGATTGGCGCAACCGCCGCAAATGGGATGAACACAATGAAGCAGCGCAGGACATGTTTGAGCAAACCTCAACGCCGTTCGCGCCTTGGACTGTGATCGAAGCGAACTTTAAGTGGTACGCGCGACTCAAAGTTTTGAAAACGGCAATTAAAGCGATGCAGTCGCTTGACCTGCACTAGGGGGGATGCGCTCAAACTCTGCTGGGTATCGCGTAGACGACCTGTCGCACATCAGGCACGCTCAAGACCAAATTAATCACCGCGACTGCGTCGTCGACCGAATCGTTCCGGGCGTGAATAGAAACGACCCCATCGGTCGAAGTCACCTCGAACCCGTCGGCTTTCAGCCGTGGCTGGGTTCCGAGCCTATTCAGCACTGAAGAAGTGATGATCGCGTCAGTCGCTAGGCCAATCGGTTGATGACTATCTTTTGCTGAAGTTGCTCGAACAACCAGGGTGCCGTTCTCGGCGCGAATCAACTCGCCTCCAACAATTCGTTTGGCAAACTCGCCCGTTGTCACGCCGCTCATGACTGCGTTTTGGGTTGGGCTGCTCTCGGCCGAGCCCGAGCCAGAAGTTCGACTCATGGTTTGCGGAACTCGCAGACCCCGGCTGAAAGTCGTACGTCCCGATTTATCATAAGAGGCACAGCTAGATAGCAATACAATCAGACAGAAAAGGAGGTTTGTGCGAAAGACCATGATAAATGTGTTGGTTCGGCAAAACTGTTGGCTTAGACGGCAGATGGCCGATTTTTGTTTACTTATTTTTTCTTCCTCGGGAACGCCCCGAACCGAAACTCTTCGATCACATCTTGATTCGGAACGATTCTTTGGCAATTGGATAGGCATGTTCAGAAATATCGGGGTGATTCTATTAGGGAGTCTTTGGATTGTTTTGGGCAGTCTGATATACGGCTCAGAGCCAACGGCAGATCAGCACACGGCCCGTGCTGTTCAGTTAGTCAAAGAAGGTAAAGACAAGGAGGCTCTCGAAGAATTCACTAAGGCGATCGAAGCTGATTCAAAGAATCCCATGTTTTATCGAAATCGTGCTGCGCTCTACTCTCGAATGAAGGATTGGGAGCACGCAGCCAGCGATTATACTCAGGTTTTGTCCCTGCAATCGGATGATCTGAACTCGCAGTTGAATCGCGGAATCGCTTACACCGAAGCCAAGAAATTTGATGAGGCAGAGAAGGATTTTGCCGCCGTATTGGCCAAGAAACCGGATGACCAGCGAGCGCTGAAGTACCGGGCCTACGTGTTAGCCGCAAAAAAGGATACCGGTCAAGCGGCAGAAGAAGTCACGAAATTGATCGAAAAGAATCCAACCGATACCAAGCTCTATCTGTCCCGGGCGCAAATTTACGCGGCCGGGGCCAAGTGGCAGGAAGCAATTGCCGATTACAGCAAGGTGCTGGAGACCGATGCCAAAAACGTCGACGCACTCACTGCTCGTGCGAACGCCTACGTTCGTCTGAACGACCACGCGAAAGCCTTGGATGACCTTACTGCTTTGCTTACGATCAAACCAAACGATCCCGAAGCTCTTTTGCGTCGAGCCGATCTTTATCGCGAGGATGGCCAATTGGATAAGGCGATTGCCGACTACTCCGCGCTCATTCAGATAAAACCAAATGAACCGGCTGCCTATGCCGGCAAAGGTTATGCGGAATTGAAAAAGAACGACAAAGACGCGGCGCTGGTTGATTTCAACAAGGCTATTTCGCTTGCGCCCGATGAAGGTGAATACTATACCGCGCGTTCCTTTCTCTATATCGCGGCAAATCAAGCGGAGAAGGCGATCGATGATTTCACTCATCTGATTGCGCTCAAGCCCGATGATCTGAGCCTGCCTAGTCGGCGAGGGAATCTCTATGCGCAGCTCGGCAAGTTTGATGAAGCGGCTGCCGATTTTGACAAAGTTTTAGCCAAAGATCCGAACTATCCACCAGCGCTTGCCGGCAAGGGTTTCGTGATTGCTAAAAAGGGAGACGTTCGTTCTGGTGCCGCTGAGATTCAGAAAGCGCTGGAGTTGTCGAAGGATCCCAAGGAGCAGGACGACATGCGGGCGAAACTCAGACAACTCGGCATCGGACCGCAGATCTAGCACCATTCGGCTGACGCCGAATGGTGGATGACGAATAGCAAATAGCAGATAGCAAATTTTGGCTGCGCCGGCGTTGATAATTTCCGGGACGGATTGAGCCTGCTTGTGTTTCCTGAAGGCGCCATCTTGCGGGATACTCTTCTTGCCGTTCACCAATCACTGATTATTGATTTACCAATTACCGGCTTCTAGCCGCTGGGGTGAATTCCAAATTCCGCTAATAATTGGGAGACCGTTTCCATCGGCAAACCGACAACGTTGGTGAAAGAGCCGTCGATTCGCTCGATGACTGTTTCTGGGTCGATTTGAGCAGCGTAAGCTCCCGCTTTCCTGAGCGGATCGATGCGAGACAGATAGCGGTCGATGAAATCGGCGTTCAACTCGCGAAATCGTACTTCAGACTCGACTACCGCCGAGATGGTCCGTCGTTCAGAGAAATTGCTGATCGTAAGGCCGGTGAGAACCTCATGAGTCCTCCCGGAAAGCCGCGCCAGCATCCTGCGAGCTTCATCTAGGTCGGCAGGCTTACCGAACATCGTCGTCCCGAGGGCTACGAGAGTGTCAGCGCCTAGAACGACAGCATTTGGTTCGGCACGAGCCACTGCGAAAGTTTTTCGACAAGCATTGAGCAGAGTGAGTTCACCGGGAGTTAGGAAATCGACCGCCAGTTCCGCAATGGAAGCTGGCTGCGCGATAAAATCATATCGTGCCTCTTGTAACAGTCGAATTCGCTGTGGTGAACCGGAAGCAAGAATGAATCTTTTCACTGCGGAGAAGATTGCGGACTGCTTTGGGGCTGTGAGTTCGCTCGTAATTCTTGATAGTCGGCTGGAATGACAAAGTCTCCATCAGCCAAGGTCGTTTCTTCCACCGTATCGAGAGTGGTTACGACTTTTTGTCCCAGCAGTTCGACCGTGGTCCGTATTGGCAACCCCGGATATTTTTCTGGAGGTACTGAGAGCGTATGAAAAGGACTGAGCCCCGGTGCGTCCTGTACCGCATAGAGTTGTGCCAACAATTCCTGATATTTCGGAAAATTCTTTGTCACGTCGAGAGTGATCGGGAGCCCATCGATTTTGCCGGTGTATTCCTCCGTTGGAAACCCGCTGATATTATCGGTTTTTCCGTTGGCCTGGAAATCGGTGCTCTCATTAGCATTGCCCGAAGCCGAGAGCATTTTTTTGATGGCTTCAGCCTGCGCGCTGAGCTGCTCCGAGCTGACTTTCATAAACATCTTCGGCTGATGCAGCAGAATAACCGTACCGGTCTGGGGATCGATCAATGCGCTCGTATCGGAACTGGTATCGATCCGGCACTTTGATCCCTTCAACTTGATGGTTACCTGTTGCCGTTGCCCGAAGTTTTCGACCGTCTGTTTCAATACAAAGTCACCGTCGGCGATCGTTACCCAACCGAGCAGCAAGGTAGAGAGGCAGATACCAGATCTCATAAGCTTTAATCTTTGCGAGCGGAATAGCCGATTGCAGCAACTATTATTAGAAGAGTGTACTAATTCGATTGGGAGCAGGCGGAAACCTGGGCAATTTTGGTTGCGACCCACCGGTCTATCTTTGGCAGTTCACGTTTCTTTAACTCGGCACGGAACCGGATAAGATTGGCTGCATTGTCCGCCTCTCGTTGGCCTTGAGCCGCCAAGTTTTGCTTCGCGAACTGGACCAGTTCTTCGGCCCGTTCGCTATCGGTGAACCCCGCGGCGAGACTGGGGAGCAAACGGTTCCATCGGAAGAAACCGAAACGCTGCTGAAATTGTTTAATATGGGTGGTCGCGAAGGCCCATACGATTTCCGGATGTTCCCAAGCCTCTTCCTCTAGCGCGCGTCCACCGTCCCCCGGAGCAACGTGCTTTGACACAAAGAATTCCACACTTCGCTGGGCGAGCTCGGGATCACGAACTGCGCTGAGCGCGCGCAGGTACATTCGTCTCTGCTCGCTGGTCGGCGACTCCTCGGCCAATTTAAGCAATGTCTCATAGTCGGTCGGAGAACTGCAACGTCCAACGATGCGAACTATGGCCGGTCGTAAATTGGGGTTAAGCGATGTTGGGTTTTCGCGAAAGCTGGCGAACCGACGGAACGCCTCGTCGATTACGGATTGATCTCCAAACGTTCCCAGGGCTTCGATCAGCAAAGCTCGAAGGAGTCGTTTCTCGATCGGCTCGCCGGCTTGCTCGTCCCAAGTAAGCTCGGCCAATTTCTGGCCCAACAATGCGCAGACATAGTTTTCGTACTTCGCTCTGCCCGGTTGATCTTGTTCCAATCGATTCACAAGCTTCAGTGGACCAATTGTTCGCTCGAAGCCGATAATGCTTTGCCAGACCGCATAGCTGTCATCCTGACTGAGGCCTTCGAGTAGCTCAAAATAGGTGGAAGCTGGACTATTACCCGATTCCACGGTTGCCCAGGTATCGGTCACAAGATTAACCCGATCGCTTTCTGGCAGCTTCAATGCATTTCTTTCCAACTCGCTGAAAAGAGCAGGTTCGTAGGAGACGCGAAAAAACCCGACATCGCCTGCATTTACTTTGATTGGTTCATCGCAGCGCCAAATATCGAAATTACTCGAGGACTTACTCAAAAGGACGCGCTTGACCTTTTCCGGCTGGCTGACCCTCACGAGACCGACCGGCACACTCCACCCTAGGGAGGTATTTTCAGGTTCGCCGATTAAGAACCGCGCCTGTTGCAGGCCAACGATCTGCCGGCCGTTGACGCATTGCGTCTTCACTTTAATCAGCGGAAAACCCGGTTGTTCGGTCCAACTGGCAGCTACACCCTTGACCGGTTTGCCGGCCGCGGTCTCAAGTGCTTCCCAAAGATCTGCCGTTGTGGTGTTCGAATACTTGTGCTGCGCCATGTAAGAGCGAATACCGGAACGAAAGGTCTCTTCTCCAACATAGTTCTCGAGCATCCGAATGAAGGATTGCCCTTTCTGATACGTGATCTCATCGAAAGCGCTGTTCGCTTGCGCCTCATCAGTAATCGGTTGCTGAATCGGGTGGCTCGTCTTGCGAGCGTCAAAAGCCATCGCGCGTTGTTTGTCGTTGTTCGCATGTACCCAAACCTTCCAATCCGGATTAAAGTGATCGGTCGCCTTTTTCTGCATCCAGCTGGCGAATCCTTCATTGAGCCAAATGTTGTCCCACCAAGCCATTGTAACCAAATCGCCAAACCACTGGTGGGCAATCTCGTGGGCCATTACCTCGAAAATGCGTTGCTTTACAAGGTCTGAACTCGCCTGCGGGTCGAAAAGAAGAAGGTCTTCGTTATAGGTGATCCCTCCCCAATTTTCCATGGCACCGCCAAACCCCGACGGCAACGCGATCTGATCGAGCTTCGGTAGCGGATAAGGAACTCCGAAATATTCGTTGTAATACGGTAGGATTTCTTTGGTAACCTCAAGCGCGTATCTGCCCAGCTCTTGCTTACCCGGAGTGGTAACAATGCGAAGTTTCACTCCGGCGACTTGGTCTTCTACCCACTCTAATTTTCCGCAAGCCAAAACGAAAAGGTAACTGGCCATGACAGGCGTCCGATCAAATGTGACGAGTTTTTCGTCCGGACCGAGAGTCTGCTCGCTCGCTATCGGCATGTTCGATATGACGGTGTCTTCTTTTTTTGCTTTTACGGTTAATTGGAAAAGCGTCCGAAAAACCGGCTCATCCCAGCATGGGAACAATCGTCGAGCATCCGTCGGTTCCATTTGAGTCGAAAGCAGCCGCTCGAGCCGCTCGCCGATCCGAAAATATTGGATGAATAGGCCATGTGGTTGCTCGGTTATCTTGCTTTGGAATGTCAAAGCAAGCTGATACGAACCGGGTTCCAGGCTGGTCTTGGTTTGAAAAGTGACCGTCTCCGCTTTCGAATCGATCTGCGGAGTTAGCTCTTCCGAGGTATGAGCACCGCTCAGCCTGGCCTGTGAGATATCGGTATCGACGGCATTGATAACAATCCGATCGGTGGGCTTGAGTACTTCTACTTCAATCGATTCTGAACCTACAGTTACCAGATTGTCGGTGTTCGGCTCCAAACGAATGACGTAAGCGCGCGGGATGATGTCTTTGGGAAGCTTACCTGGAGTTGTCGCCATGGAAAATTTCTCCTCGGCTCGAAACGAGCTTGCTAAGAAAATGCCGATGAAGAACGGGACCAGGAATCGCATGGTGAGACAATAGGTAAGCGGAGCGCGACGAAAATCGAGTATTCAAGTAGGCTTCGCAATGGAAAAAAGGGATATGAGAACAATCTCGTCCCTTTCAGGATCCGCCTGGTCGCATGGGTTATGTGCGGTGTGGGTTTCCATTGGTGAACTTAGCGCTTCATATAGGCAATCAGACTAATTGGTTGCGGCAGGAGGAAGTTGATTTCCCAACCAAAGAACGGCGCAGTTCGCAGCTTCCAACGAGAAAAATCGTAACCAGTGACAGAGGTCTTCTGCCAGGAAGGATCGATTTCGACGACTTGATCCGCGGAAATCACACATAGGGCAGGTCCCGGCTGGTGCATGAAATTCCTTAGTTCACTTGGCGCTAAACTTTGATGAAAAGCTAGAGTCCGATACCGAAGATACCAGATGAGGCTCGGTTCGTCGTAGCCGATCGAGGCGGTACGGGTTGAGGCGGTGAGATGCTCGGCGACCCGTTCAAAAACACTCTTCGAAGGGAAGTAAGGCGCTATCCATTGGAAACCAACGAGAGCAATGAGCAGATAGGTCGCAAAGGCCGATACTGCTACGATACTCCGAAAGCGACTTTCATGGATGGTCCGGCCCACCAAGATCGCGATCAGCGGAAATGCGGGTAGAGTATAGTGCGGTAGTTTCGTCTGAAGCAGGCTGAACACAACAAAGACGACTCCAATCCCGCAGAGCGCATAACGCTCGAACGCATCCAATCCTATCCGTAATCGTTGGATGATCCCTGGTAGAAACAGCGACCAAGGAAAGAAGCTGAATAACAGTGTAACGAAGTAAAATGGTAGGAGCAGAAAATAGCCGCCGATTCCAGAGGCACCATGGCTTTGCAACGGCGCTACCGAACGCATGACTACGTGTTTACCGATACCTACCTGAAAGAATTCGCCATGCGTACGAATAACTGCTGGTATCCCCCAGAGGCCGATGATTACCAGGACCAGCAACCCGCCGTAAATGGCGGAGCCTGGCCGAAAACGCATCGGTGTGCGGGCCCAAAGGTGAAACAGGGGCAGCGCGATGATTGGAAGGAAGGCGACGGGTCCTTTCGCTAGAAAGCCGGCCGCCAGCGCAAAGTAGAAACAAACCCACAGTAATAATGATCGTTGTCCCTGGCTCCTTTCCCAAGCCGCCCAGGTCGCCCCGATGAAAAAGAAAATCATTGGCATGTCGGCGACCGCAGCTCGACCATGAATGAAAAGCTGAAGGCAGGTCCCCAAAACCAATCCGGACCAGAAACCGACTGCGGCGCCATATAACCGTGAAGCCCAGCCCGCCGTCAACACCACCGTTGCCGCAGCAAAGACGGCGGAGGGGAATCGGACAGAAAAATCGCTTTCGCCAAAGATCATGCTACTGGCAACTTGGCACCAGTAAATCAATGGCGGTTTGTCGAATCGATATGCTCCGTTGACCCGCGGGATGATAAGATCTCCGCTGTGGCGCATCTCGCGGGACGCTTCGGCAAACCGTGGCTCGTCTCGGTCAATGAGCGGCAAGATGTTATTGCCCAGCGTTTCTAGTATTAGAACGGAAAAAAAAAGGAATAGAAGCGGGCGCATTTCGGTAGCAATGATCGACTCGGAAAGACGCAGCAGAATGACAC
>JBEEIB010000508.1:0-3222 GCA_041167675.1 Verrucomicrobiota bacterium | reverse complement strand
GGCTGGAGCACGCATATTCTCTGAGAGAAGAGCTTGACGCGACGTGGGCTGCCCGACCAATAGGAATTGCACGCCACTGGGACCGCACGGTACTTGTATTGGAGGATCCCGGCGGTGTGCCTCTGGATCAATTGCTCGGCCGGCAATTAGACTTAGCGGTTTCATTGCGCCTGGCTGTTGGTCTTGCCAGCGCGATCGATCACTTGCATCAGCGCGGCATTATTCACAAGGACATCAAGCCGGCCAATATTCTGGTCAACCCCGTCACCGGCCAGTGCTGGTTGAGAGGCTTCCTTATCGCTTCGCGGCTTCCGCGCGAGCGGCAGGCTCCCGAGCCGCCGGAGTTTATCGCCGGGACACTTCCCTACATGGCACCCGAGCAGACCGGACGAATGAATCGTTCGATCGATTCCCGGAGCGATCTCTACTCACTCGGCGTCACGCTTTACCAAATGCTGACCGGGAGTCTTCCCTTCATCGCTTCCGATCCGATGGAATGGGTTCACTGCCATATCGCGCGACATCCAGTTCCGCTTCGCGAGTGGCGGAAGGACGTGCCAGATATCGTCTCAGCCATCATTTTGAAACTCCTCTCGAAAACGGCCGAGGACCGCTACCAGACGGCGGCCGGTTTGGTGGCAGACCTGAGAAAATGCCTGACTGAGTGGGAATCTCACAAACGCATTAGCTCGTTCTCCCTCGGCACGCACGACATTTCAGATCGGCTCCGTATGCCTGAAAAATTGTACGGGCGCGATCGAGAAATCAAAACACTTCTGGATGCCTTTGATCAGGTCGTCACCACCGGTAAACCGAATCTGGTTCTGGTGTCCGGTTATTCTGGAATCGGCAAGTCCTCCGTCGTCAAAGAGCTCCACAAAGTGCTCGTTCCACCTCGTGGCCTTTTTGCATCCGGCAAGTTCGACCAGTATAAGCGCGACGTTCCCTACGCTACTCTAGCTCAAGCCTTTAACGGCCTTATCCGTCCGCTTCTGAGTAAGAGCGAATCTGAGCTGCAAATCTGGCGCGACACCTTTTGCGGGGCGCTAGAGCCGAATGCCAAGCTCATGGTGGATCTGGTTCCTGAATTGAAGCTCATTATAGGAGAACAACCTCCCGTACCTGATCTTCCGCCACAGGACGCCCAACGCCGTTTCCAGCTGGTGCTCCGCCGATTTATCGGAGTATTCGCGCGGCCGGAACATCCGTTAGCCCTGTTCCTCGACGATCTGCAATGGCTCGACGCGGCGACGCTGGATTTCCTGGAGGACTTATTGACCCAGCCCGATGTGCACCATTTGATGTTAATCGGCGCCTATAGAGACAATGAAGTCGACTCCACCCACTCCTTGTGGCGCAGGCTGGAGGCGATTCGCCAAACTGGAGCGACCGTACACGACATTGTCCTTGCGCCCTTGGCTCGCGAAGATTTGGGACAGCTGATTGTCGATTCCCTTCACTGCGAACCGGAATGCGCCACCCCATTGGCCCAACTGGTTCAAGAAAAAACCGGTGGTAACCCATTCTTTGTCATCCAGTTCATTTATGCGCTGGTCGAGGAACAGTTGCTCACCTTCGATCACAACGACGCGCGATGGTTTTGGAATCTGAATCGTATTCACTCCAAAGGTTACACTGACAACGTGGTGGAGCTTATGGTAGGAAAGTTGAATCGCCTGCCGGTCGAAACCCAGAAGGCTCTACAAGAGCTTGCCTGTCTAGGAAACAGCGCCGAGATCAGCACGATTTCCATCGTGCACGGAACATCGGAGGAGCAGGTCCACTCCGATCTGTGGGAAGCTGTCCGTCTGGAGTTCATCGCCCATCAGGACGGTGCCTATAAGTTTGTTCACGATCGCATCCAGGAAGCAGCTTATTCACAAATCCCGGAACACTCGCGTGCCGAGGCTCATCTGCGAATAGGAAGACTGCTGTGGGCACACTTTACTCCAGAAAAGAGGGAAGAAGCCATTTTCGAAATCGTCAACCAGCTAAACCGCGGTGCGGCCTTGATCACCTTGCAAGACGAGCGCGAGCGACTCGCCGAGCTCAACCTCATCGCGGGCAAGCGAGCCAAAGCTTCTACGGCTTATGTTTCAGCGCTGAACTACCTTGCTGCCGGATCCGCACTGTTGTCTGACGACTGTTGGGATAGCAACTATCACCTCATCTTCCCGCTGGAATTGCACCGGGCCGAATGCGAGTTCCTGACTGGACAATCGGCGGCTGCGGAGGAGCGCTTGACTGCGCTTTCATCCCGCGCCTCAAATGCTGTCGACCTGGCGACCGTCACATGCTTGCGTGTAGATTTGTATACGACTCTAAATAAGAGTGAGCGAGCGGTCGCCGTCTCTCTCGATTACCTCCGGTATCTCGGCGTCGAATGGTCGCCCCATCCGACAGAAGAGGAAGCACGGCGGGAGTACGAGCGAATCTGGATACAGCTTGGCACGCGCACGGTCGAGGAGCTCATCGGGCTACCGTTGATGGAGGATACGACCTCCCTTGGGACAATGGATGTCTTGATCAAGGTCCTTCCGCCCGCGCTGTTTACGGATCCGAATCTTCTTTCGCTGACTGTCTGCAGGGCGGTAAATCTCAGCCTCGAGCAGGGACACAGCGACGGCTCATGCGTCGCTTATGTGTGGTTTGGTGCAATATCTGGACCCCACTTCGGCAACTACCAGGCTGGATTTCGTTTCGGCCAGCTCGGCTATGAACTGGTTGAAAACCGCGGCTTGCAGCGCTTCCAGGCCAGAACCTATCTGTGGTTCGGACAATTCGTCATGCCATGGACGAAACATCTCCGGGCTAGCCGTGAGCTGACGCGGCGAGCGTTTGATGCCGCGATTAGAGTAGGCGATCTCACCATTGCGGCGTACAGCTTCGACCACCTCAACACGAACTTTCTTGCGACCGGAGATTCTCTGGCTGAGGCACAACGTGTAGCCGAGAATGGCCTTGAATTTGCCGGACAGGCTCGATTCGGCTACGTGATTGACATCATCGGCGCGCAACACGCGCGGATCCGGACCCTGAGGGGTTTGACCAAAAAATTTGGCTCCTTCGATGATGAGGCCGCTGTAGAGCGCCATTTTGCAAGCGTCCCGGCGGCGACACTGCCTCAGTGCTGGTACTGGATCAGAAAGCTGCAAGCACGCTTTTTTGCCGGGGACTATGATGCGGCCCTCGATGCATCTGCAAAAGCACAACAGCTCCTCT
>JBEEIB010000507.1:0-7378 GCA_041167675.1 Verrucomicrobiota bacterium | reverse complement strand
GAGCGGCTTGAGCTAAGCGGGTTTCAGTTTCCTTAATCTGATCTTTCAGTTGGATATGGCGACTGATTCGAGCCAACAATTCCCGGCGGTCGAACGGTTTGGTCACGTAATCAACTGCGCCATTCTCGAGCGCTTCCCTTTTGGTCGGGATATCGTTTCTGTCCGTGAGACAAATGATGGGCACCCGGGCCAACGGAGTCTGGGAGCGAATCGCTTCCAGTAGCCGCAGGCCTTTCATATCGGGAAGCACGTAATCCATCAAGATAAGGTCGGGCGTCGCGCTCCGAGCCCGTTCCAGAGCCCCAGCCGCCGTTTTCGTCTCAATCACCGAATAGCCGCCCTCTTCGAGTAATTTGTGGAGAAAACGACGCATGAGGTCTTCGTCCTCGACTACTAGAACGCACAGCCCGGCATTATCTTTGGCGTTACTCATCCTTAGGTTCACGGTTTTGAGTTATTCACCTGCACACGGTTTGGAGGGGACCGATGCTGGGCCCATAGAATCCACCTTGATCTGATCAACTGGAAATTGTTGCAAGTAACGCAGCGAGGAAGTCCTGGCCCCAAAGTCGTCGATAGCCTTGGCCGCAATTTCGGACATGGAACGAGGCATATTTTAGGTTTATCGGTAGTCCCGCGTTGGGATTTACAATAAATATGGAATTTACAAATATTCCGCGACGGCCTCCTTTGAAAGAAGCGAGAAGCCTCGAAGCGGTTAGCTCTAATGCCCAGCCATGAACAGATAAATCATCGCGCCGAGCAGGATAAGTAAGAAAATGATCGAGCCGATTTGAACGGCATTCCTTGAACGCTTCTTCGGTGGCTCATCAAGACTTGGGTTTACTTCGCCGCCATTACTCGGACTAACGGTTGGCGCCGACTCGATTGACTTCTTCAGGGCGTTACACAGCGCATCCCGCGAAAAAGGCTTTTGTATGATATCAAACACGCGAAGTGCTTTGGCTCGTAAAGCGATTCCTTCCAAATCATAACCTGAAATGAGAATGATTGGAGCGCCGCTTCCCTTGGCGCGCAGCCGTTCCGCAACATCGAGCCCGCTGCCGTCCGGCAGCCGGTGGTCCAGTACATACGCGTCAAAACGTTTTTCTTCGATGGCGATGACCGCCTCTTCCACCGACTGGCTGGTCCGGACTTCATATTCTTCTAAGGAAAGCATCCGGTTGACAACCCGACAGACGGCAAGATCGTCATCCAGCACGAAGACACAGGGCGTACTCATTTGGGGCGAGGCGAGAACTTCATACGCGCATTCTATTATTGCTTTCGATCAAGCATCGAACAGATCTGGCCGTTCCGCGATCTGCGAAGTACATGTGAAAACTACTCGGCCGGAACCCGCGGTGAGCAAGCTCCGGCCTGTAAGCCCTGATCCCGTATTAGCCGGATTCTTAGCAATATCGATAAAGCACGCACCCCTAAGGAGTGGTAAACGAAAGCAGGCCGGCGATCCCCGGGTCCGATGTGTCGGCAACCGGCGCGGGCGGGCCTGCTACGGAAATCGCGCCGCTGTCGGTGAAGGTCACAAATCCGCTGGAAGAGCAGACCCAGAATTCTGTGCCAGCCGGGAGCAGCTCACCAGTTTGAATATTGCGAACCACGAAAGTGGCATCGAACCAGTTGTTATGTTTCAGAGCGTCCTGGACGGCGTTGTTCACCTCGTCGCTGCTTGAAGATGCCGCCTGATACATAATCAACGCGGTTGCCTGGTTAGTGCCATCCGGGGGGATCAATGCGTAGAGCGTGTCCCCAATTTGGGTGGTTGCCTGAACCGAAGCGGGGTCGGTTAGCAATGGAATCGAATTCGTCAAAGTGCCGGACGAGTCTCGGATATTGAGACCTTGCACTGAGAGCGGACAGGCAAGCTGGCCAACCTGAAAATTCTGTCCATCCTGGGTTGGCCAATTAGTGAGAGTTTGCTCTTGCGCATTAATAATTGCGCACGAAAAACCAAGCGCAGCGATAACGGCGGGCAGTATTCGTTTCATAATCTGTTGAGTTTGTAAGTGCTACTTCACCAGCCCGAGCTGGGAAGTAACTTTGTAGCTGTTGTTGATGGTGAAGGAGGCGGGGTTGCCGAAAGTTTCAGTCCCGTAAACGGACTTTTGCATAAATTGTAAGGTGTAGGTACCAGGCCCGGTGACATAATTGCCGGAATCAATATAGATGTTCTGTCGTTGCGACATGTCTCCAAGTGGTGCTGTCGCAGAAGTGTAAGAAATTGGCGCCAATCCCGCCGGCGGAGTCGTCTGTGCATTACCCGGATAAATGACCACCCAGGTTGTCGCACCCGGATAAATCGTTTGGCTGCTATTCATGAACACGCGCGGCGGATCGCCTGCATACTTGGTCGGAGCGGTTGAACCGGGAGTATTCAGGGCCGTTTTCTGTTTAAAATTCTGAATAAAGTAATTAGCAGACGAAGTAAGGATTCCCGCGTTGCTCAAAAGAGGGGGATAGATATCGATCTTCTGATAATCGAGCACGGTTGTGACACCGGTGCCGTCGACAAACACCAATGCGATTGTTTCGACCCCGTACACAGCGTTTGCGACAAGTGTACTGACCGTAAAAGTCGACTCGTCAGGGGCGTACGGCCCAAAATCTTGTATGTTCTGGGCCTGATTAAATCGAGAATTGGCCGGCATATCCTTCGTTAAGACATTGATCGACGAGGGAGCGCCCAGAGAGTAGGTACCTTCGGTACGCTGCTGGAAGTACCGTATAATTCCGATGGCGCCATGTGGATCGAACTTGAATCCGGGCGGATACAAATTGATCGACTCCGCGGTGTACGTTTTATCAGCGCGGATTTGATAGTGCTGTTTGTTTAGTTTGTTGAGAGGATCTCCTGCGGGCCAGGAGACCATGTTCGGATCCCCTGTATTGACGCTGATCGTTGAGCCGGTTGGTATACCATAAACTGGCTTGTCTGCAAAAGCTGCAGGGATCGCGAAGGTGAAACAAACTGTCGCTATGAGCGAAGTTATTCTAAACCAAATTGTCTGCATGATTAGTAATGAGTGGAGTTAGTAAGAAAGGGACGTGAATTTCGGGAAAATCTTCGCGCGATTCGGTCAGTTCCTGGCTTGAGCATCCGCAGTGGAAAAATCGAATCGCGACATTATGGATCCTGGGCTTTGTTGTTGAGGGTCTGGCTGTTACAGCAATTATTACGGAGCCACAAACCAAAACTTTAGAGGTTAACCGAAATATTTTTGGTAGTTGGCTAGCAACCCGTCGGGATTTGGAATTGAGCGAGACGGTAGACAATGACTTTAGCTGAGAGAACCGCTATGTAGATGTGGTGCCTTCGCAAGCTACAGTGTGCCCGAGTCTTGAGGATCTTTCGGAACTTGGCGTGCGGCCGCGATGACGTGTGCTGCCGACGTGTCCTCCGAAGCTTTAGCGAAAGAGGAAGCTGCGAACTAGGAATCCTCGCGCATAGTCTGGCCACTGAAAATTCGCTTCGCGCAGAGAATACCTTAGAGAGCGGGATGCGCGAAGAGCATGCGCCAAAGTCCAGCGACTGCCGCATGGTTCCGGTTTCCTTAACGCTCCGTGCCGAAACGATCAAGCGCTCCTTCTAACGGACTAGTCGCGTTCAATGCCATTTTGGAAGGCCTGATTTACGCGAAAAATTATGGAAATTACTAATGTCTATTGATTTTTGACCGAAATACCGATGTCATCACGCTCCAAACATGTCCAACGGTGGCACTTCCCAATCCATGAAGGCTGTTTCCCTGAAATTCGGCCAGGGGAATTCCGACCCCGCGACTGCCACCCCGGCGACAGATCGTGAGGATCCGCCTTCGCCGCCTGCTATTCCCGAAACAAATCGCGGCCGACAAAGCTATGGCGGACAGGCCGCGATCCCTCCGGATACTGGGGTGCCGGAAGAATCCACCGGATTACGCGATTCTTCCAACCAGCTGGCCTCTGTCCAAGACAACCAGCTGCCACCGCCGCTTCCTGGTCTCTCGTCGCCTGAGTCGCCGGCTTCTCAAAAGAACGGCGACAAGCCGAGTTTGCCGCCTGGAGGCCATTTGCAAATTCTGGCTGAGGTAATTCAACTCGCCCGGCGGGAAGGAATTTCCGATCTCCAACTACAATCCGAAAAGCTAGTTTATGCCAACGGAGGTGGTTCGACCCGCCCCTACGAGCAATGGGGAAAACTGACGGTTGACGCTGTTCCCGCGATACTTGAACTGTTGTATCGCCAACGTACGATTTATCAGGGCTTCGAATCGGAAGAGAGTAAAAGTGGCGATCTCTGGCATCGCCTGAACACCGAGCGGAAGGTCGATTTCGCCTGTGAAGGACAAGACCCAGCCGGTCCTCTCGGCAGCGGACGACTTCGAGTTCAAGGGCATTTTTCACATCAAGGGGTCGGCATAACCATCCGGGTGCTTCGGAACGAGGTTGCGCTTTTGGAGCAAGTGGGACTCCCGGCGGAGGTGGTCGAGTCACTCCGCCAGAAAGTAACTAAAAAACAGGGATTGGGCCTCGTTGTCGGGCCGACTGGCTCGGGCAAAACGACTACGCTGGCCGCGCTCATTGATTGGGTCCGTCGTCAGCATCACAAGCATATCGTCACAATCGAAGATCCGATCGAATATTGTTATACGGACACGATCGAAGTCCCGGGTGGCTTTCGGCCCGCTCCTGCGCTGGTCACTCAGCAAGAGGTCGGAGCTCATGTCCGCAGTTTCGAGCAGGGTTTGGTCGACGCGCTCCGCAAGAAGCCCGACATCATCCTGGTCGGTGAGATCCGCACCGCCGAAACACTACGGATCGCGCTGGAAGCCGCCGAGACCGGACATTTCATTCTTTCGACCCTGCACACCCGTGGCGCCGGAAAAACGCTCGGACGGATGCGTCAGATGTTCAGCCTGGAACAGGCGCGCGGCATTCTCCAGCAGTTTGCTGATGTCGGCTCTTTTATTCTTTCACAGGGCCTGATGCCGGACGTGAACAAGCGGTACGTGCTCTGCTGCGAATATTTCGCGATCCAGGAGATCGAAGACCGCAATGCCATCCGCAAATATGCTGAGGGCGGGTTCCAGGACGTCGAAGAGCGCCTGAACAAGCTCTATAACCGCAAGTGGAACTCGGAGCTTAAGGCATTACTCAATGCGAAACGAATTACACCGGAGGTGTATGAACAATTCTACCAGGTCACTGGCCTGGAGAATAAATAGGTCAGTGAAGCATTCACAGGAGGGAACAGCTGTTTCAATCGACCACAATCAAAAACAAGTAAAAGCCAGAACAACTGACAACAAAAACTTCTAGTCACTAACAACCAGCGACTAGTCACTACTACAATGAACTACATCAAAACTAACCGTAAGTGGTCCCGCCAACGCGGTACCACCCTCATCGAATTATCCGTCGTGATAGCGGTCATCCTGCTGCTCGTCGGGGTCCTGTTTATCGGCGTCAACGCCTGGAGAGAGGGCGCAAACAGATCAGCCTGCCTTGTCAACATGTCCAGTATCCAGAAGGCAGTCCGCGGATACCAAAACGTGAATCTTCTGAATCCAGGTGACGCGGTCACTGCTGCTAATTTGACGGGTGCCGGCTATTTCGGAGCTATGCCGACATGTCCAGTAGGGCAAGCCGCTTATACCTTAACCGGCACTGTACCTGCGACGGGCACTCAGTACGCCACTTGCGCGGGGGCTGGTAACGGTGCTCCTCATACACTGACAGCAGCACAAACGGCTAACTGGTAATTGCGCTACCACTAACGGGTGCGTGAGAGCGGTCGTCGTTCTCACGCATTTAACAGCGGTCGTAAACCAACCACGGCTCGGCGGGGCCTCGCCCTACCGAAATCTCGCCTAACAAGCCTTTATGTCTCAGCAGGCCGGCTCAAAGTTTTCCGATCTCCGGGCAGCCCATCGGGTGGCACGGCGACAGGCGAAGTTAGCGCGAGTGCTGTCTCCATACGCCTTTGCCGGTGCGCTGGACCAACCGGTGCGGTGGCACATGTTCTACGATGGAACCCGCGTCGTGTCGGTTGTGTGCGCCGGAACGGGTAAGACACGTTCCTGGTCCGAGGGACCCAGCTTGAGCGTTGCGGAACTGGGACAGGCCGAACTCTTGCAAGCCCGGGCGAAGCAGTTGCTGCAACAGCGAAAATGCGTCGGCCTCGGTGTGGTATTGCATCTGGCCGACCAGTTCGATCAGGGAATTGTGCAGGAAGAGTTTGAAAATCCTGAGCTCTTTAAACACGCGAATGCTTTGGTGCGGGAAAATCCAGCCCGGATCGTGACCGATCTCTCGGACGACCTGGATCCGTCCATCCAATGGCGTTACTACCCACTCCTAAGTGGCCAGCGAACAGTGGTATTACGGCACCAACTCGAGTTTCTCAGCGCTTTTGAAACCCTGACCGGTCTCGACATCAAAATTGCGGTTCATTCGGCTCCGATAGAAATGCTCGCGCTTTACCTGAAATTGTACGAGCAACCGAGCGAGGAAAAGGCGCACTGTTTTGTTTTCTTCTACGACCGCTTTACCGTCGTCGTACCGGTTCATCACGGGGTTCTTGATTTCAAAGTTCTGCCGCATCGCCAGCAGGATGTCCCTGCGACATTCGGCGACGACCTTTTCTCTTTGCTCGAAAAACTTGGTTTTGTCGATTCCTGCGTGCTGCTCCTGATTCCATGCGGCACGCATGAGCCGACTTTATTATTCCATGAGCTGGATGCTTACGCCCGGCGCAACCAGAAGAACGCTGACGGCGTTGAGATTCAGATCCCGGATCGTGAAGCGCTCTGGAGTGTGCTGAGCGAGTTCGCGCATGGTCAACTGAAAGGGTCGGCGGTTCAACGCCCCGAATTCTTGTCAGAGTACCGCGAATGGTCCGGCAAGGAGTTGACGTTCGCCTTAGGTATCCAAGGTGATCTGCAGCGATTTTGGATCCTCAGCCGTCAAACGTTTTGGCCGGACAACCAGGAATCACGGGATAACAGATTGCCAAAAAATTTGGCTCTTCTGATGATTGGACTGCGGATCGGCCGGATTGTTGGAGTGCTGCTTTTGGTTGGCTTGGTTGGCTGGTTCGCGCTCATTATTGCAACCGCCTATCAGGGCGAAGCTCTTCGGGCGCTGCCCGATCTCATTGGCGGGAAACGGGCTGAGTTCGAAAGGCTCAATAGCACGAAACAATACCTTACAAAATGGGACAAAATTCTCCGGCCGCGCAGCCAGGCTTGGTCGACGATGGAGCTTGTACTTGGGCTCCTTCCCGAGGGAAAAGACATTCTCTGGGAAAAACTGGATTACGCGATCAAACAGGCGGACTCGAAACCCGCCGGCAAAAATGCCACTACTGCTCCCGGCG
>JBEEIB010000506.1:0-8696 GCA_041167675.1 Verrucomicrobiota bacterium | reverse complement strand
GTGGCGGTGGCCATTTCGTTGGTGGCGGTGGCCATTTCGTTGGTGGCGGTGGCCATTTCGTTGGTGGCGGTGGCCATTTCGTTGGTGGCGGTGGCCATTTCGTTGGGTTCACCGGGCATAGTTTTGCCAGCCATAACTTCGCAGGACATCAGGGAGAGCGCTTTGTGCGGGACGGAGATCGTTTCCGGCACGACGATCATTTCCGGCTCAGGGAACATTTCGGCGGAGATTTCTTTATCGGAGATCCCTTTGCGTATGATTACCCATATTACGGGTTCGACTATCCGGACTACGGCTATTATGACGACAGTGCTTATGGAAACAGTGCTGGCGACTATTCCGATGGGCAATCCTCACCAGCCGAAGTGACGCTTTCTCAGGACACCATTGTTGCCGTGCAGCAAGAGCTGTCTCAACTCGGTTACTATCAGGGTCCGATCGATGGCCTAATCGGCCCACAAACGGCAAAAGCGATTCGCTGGTTTCAGTCCGTCGACACGTTGTCCGTTACCGGTCAAATCGACGGCCCAACATTGAAAGCGCTTGGGATCAGTTAGCCTCGAAGGAAGAATAGATCGGTCCCGGCCTGTCCGCCGTAGCCCGTAGCGGCCGGTCGACAGAAATGCCGCCCACCCTCCGTCCGAGGCGGAAGCTTTTCCGACGAGACAAACGACAAAGAGCGTTCGGCTAAAGCCTGTCAAAACACGGCATCCCTACACCTCTGATCCAGTTGACGCACCGCGCGCCTTCATAACTGCTCAGCCAAAGTTGGTGACGATTTATCCTCAGCGATCTACTCGATCTCTTTTGGATTGAGCACTGCCCGCGGGATCTTCATTGACGCTCCTACGCCCTCTCCTCTATGGTATTTGCTCTATCTTATATTATTTATAAGAGCAAAGGCTCCTGATGGCTCGAAATCGCGATTTGAAAGAGATTCAGGGCGGCCGTACCAGAGTTCGACAGACCCAGTTTGAATGCCCGCAATCATGTCGAGCAGGTGTTTCGGATTTATCGTCCGTTTCGTGTCTACCGATTGAAGTGGCGCGCTGGATACCGCGACCCGGCACCTCGCTTTGGCCGCCACCCAAGCGCACACTCTTTTTTTGGGCTATGAGCATCGGAAAAGGGATTATCCTCTCCGCCCGAAAAACATGAAGCGGATCGCCACCGGGCAAAATTAAATCATATGTCCACACTCCTCGCTAAGAATGCCCAAGTCTTGGTCACAATGGACAGCCAACGCCGGGAATTAAAAAACGCCGGGCTTTACGCCGAGAACGGTTTCATCAAACAGGTTGGCCCGAACGGAGAACTTCCTGCCACGGCCGACACAGTGATCGACCTTTCCGGGCAGATCATCCTGCCGGGTTTCGTTAATACCCACCATCATCTCAATCAGACACTCACGCGCAATCTTTTCGCCGCGCAGAACAACAACCTTTTCCCCTGGCTGCAAGCCCAATATCGGATCTGGGCGCGAACGACGGAGGAGGCCTCGCGCGCCAGCACGCTCATCGGGCTGGCGGAGCTCGCGCTCTCCGGTTGCACGACGGTCTTCGACCATACTTATGTCTTTAAAAACGGGAACAACGTGGATTGCCAGATCCAGGCGGCGAAGGATCTCGGTGTGCGCTTCCACGCCAGCCGCGGCTCGATGTCCCTCGGCCAATCCCGAGGCGGGCTGCCGCCGGATGACTGCGTAGAGGACGAGGCCTTCATCCTCCGGGACAGCGAGCGGGTCATCAAGGCTTATCACGACGCGTCCCCTGGTTCCATGACGCAGATCGCCCTCGCGCCATGCTCGCCGTTTTCGGTCACCATCTCGCTGCTGCGCGACTCGGCCGCGCTCGCCCGCCAATACAAGGTCAAACTCCACACCCACCTCTGCGAGACGCGCGACGAGGAACGGTACACACTCGAGCGTTACCAGCTTCGCCCAGTGGATTGGATGGAGACGCACGGCTGGCTGGGTGACGACGTCTGGTTCGCGCATGCCATCCATGTCGATGACGACGAGATCAAAAAGTTCGCCCAGACCGGCTGCGGTGTGGCGCATTGTCCATGCTCGAATATGCGTCTTGCCTCCGGCATCGCGCCAATCAAGAAATACCTGAGTGCCGGGGTGAAGGTCGGTCTGGGGGTGGACGGATCAGCCAGCAATGACGCCTCGAACATCCTGCTTGAGGCCCGCCAGGCCATGTTGCTCGCGCGTCTGCAAATGGGCCTGCTCCCGCCCGAAGGTCCGCGCAAACACTTCCTCCTCTCGCAGTCGCATCCAATCCGCGCTAACGAATGGATGACGGCGCGCGAGGCGCTAGAGGTCGCCACGCTGGGCGGCGCGCGCGTTCTTGGCCGCTCCGACATCGGTTCGCTAGAGCACGGCAAATGCGCCGACTTCTTCTCCCTTGATCTTCACACCATCGGTTACGCCGGCGGGCTGCACGATCCCGTGGCTGCCACGCTCTTCTGCGCGCCGCAAAGCGCGAAATTCACCGTCATAAACGGCAAGGTCATCGTGCGAGACGGTGAAGTCGTCACGATGGATATGAAACCAGTCATCGAAACCCACAACCGCTGCGCCTTTGAAATGGCGAATGCCGAAGAAATTTAGGCGCCCTTATTTATGGACCTGAACACCATCACCGAAGTCCTGCGACCCGCGAATGCGGACGTCGTTCGGGAATGGCAAACCGGATACGCCTGGCTCGCGGGAGGGACCTGGTTATTCTCGGAACCGCAAGTTGCGACGCACACGCTCATCGACCTGGAATCATTCAAATGGCCCTCACTGTCCATCTCGGCGGAGGGATTGGAGATCGCCGCGACTTGCAAGGTTGTAGAACTCGATCGCTTCACCGGGCCGCCCGAATGGAAAGCAGCACCGCTTTTCCCGGAATGCTGCCGGGCGTTTCTTGCTTCTTTCAAGATTTGGAACGAAGCGACCGTTGGCGGAAACATTGTCATGTCCCTGCCGGCTGGACCGATGATTTCTCTTACGGCCGCGCTGGAGGGCATCTGCACGCTCTGGCCGCGCAACGGAACGCCCCGCGAAGTGCCAGTGATAGACTTTGTCACCGGGGATCACGCAAATGTCCTCGCTCCCGGCGAATTATTGCGTTCGATCTTTCTGCCTGGGTCGGCGCTGAAAAAAAGCTACGCATTCCGCCGCTTCACTCTTACCCATTTGGGCCGCTCGGAGGTTTTGCTAATCGGCACCCTCTGCCCGGAAAGCGGGGAATTTTTCTTGACCGTGACCGCCTCCACGCTCCGCCCCGTACAGCTGCGCTTCAAGAACGTGCCCTCCGCGGAAACGCTCAAGATCGCCTTGGACGCCGCCGCGCCTTTTGACCTTTACCTCGACGACGTCCATGGCTCGCCGCGTCATCGCCAGCATCTGACCTATTATTTTGCCGAACAAATCCGCCAGGAACTTTCTAACTGAGGCATTCATATGCGATACAAGATCAACGGAAAACTCTTCGACGCCGAACCTCGGCCCGGCCAGTGTTTGAGAACTTTTGCCCGCGGCCTCGGCTGGTTCGGAGTCAAGAAAGGCTGCGATGCCGGCGATTGCGGCGCCTGCACTGTCTGGCTAGACGGGAAACCGGTGCATAGCTGCCTGGTTCCGGCTTTTCGCGCGGCGAATCGCGAGGTAACGACCATTGAGGGCCTCTCTAGCAATGGTGATTTGCATCCCATGCAGCAGGCGTTTCTCGATGCGCAGGCGTTCCAGTGCGGCTTTTGCAGCGCGGGGATGATCATGACGTCCGCCAGCCTCTCCGAGGAGGAGAAGCAAGACCTTCCTTTTCACCTGAAGGGCAACCTTTGCCGCTGCACCGGTTACCGCAGCGTCGACGATGCTCTTCATGGCAGAAAGTCTACAGAAGAGGACATCGCCGGCAGGGCCTGCGGGGCGGGCCTCGGAAATCCGTTCGGCCCTGCGATCGTCACGGGAAAGGCCCGTTACACGATGGACGTGGCGATGGACAATCTACTGCACCTCAAGGTGCTACGCTCGCCACATGCCCACGCGCGCATCCGAGGCATCGACGTCAAGACGGCGCTGGCCATACCCGGTGTTGTCCAGATTTTTACCTGGGAGGATGTTCCCCGTCGGCTTTTCAGCACTGCCATACATGAGGATCACCTAGTCGACCCCGACGACACCTATGTTCTCGACAACGTCGTTCGCTTCGTGGGCCAGCGGGTCGTTGCGGTCGTTGCCGAGAGCGAAGCCGCTGCAGAAGCCGCCTGTCGCGAAGTCCGGGTGGATTACGAAGTTCTGCCCGCGGTTTTCGACCCGCTGGTCGCGATGGAGCCGAATGCCCCGATCCTCCACGATAAAGGGACCGAGGCGAAGGATAATATCTATGCCGAAATCCATGGCGAGGTCGGCAGCGTCAAGGAAGGGTTCGCGGCAGCCGACGCCGTTCACGAGATGACCTACTCGACGTCGCGGGTCCAGCATGTCCATCTGGAAACGCACGGTTCGATCGCATGGAAGGGGGACGACGGCCGGATTCATGTCCGCACCAGCTCGCAGGGGCCGTTCATCGTGCACCAGAAGCTCTGCCATATCTTTGGACTCAACCCGGGCAAGCTCCACGTTTTCACCGAGCGGGTGGGCGGCGGCTTCGGCGGCAAGCAGGAGATGATATCCGAGGATCTCTGCGTCCTGGCGGTCCTCAAGATCGGCCGGCCGGTCAAATGGGAGTTCACGCGCGAGGAACAGTTCATCGGCGCAACGACGCGCCATCAGATGACGACTCACGTAAAGCTAGGCGCAAAAAAGGACGGAACGCTCACGGCGATTCAGGTCAAAGTCGTTTCGAACACCGGCGGCTACGGTGGCCATGGAAGCGAGACGCTCGCGTCAGCTCTCGGGAGCCCTCTGTCAGCCTATCGCTGCGCGAACAAAAAGGCGGACGGCTTCGCTGTGTATACCAACGTTGTTCCCGGGGGTGGCTTTCGTGGCTATGGCGCCTCGCAATCGACTTTCGCGATCGAATGCGCGATCGACGAACTGGGCGAGCTGCTCGGAATGGACCCGTTTGCGATTCGTCGTCAGAACATGGTCCGGCCCGACGATTGGATCGAGTCGGTGTGGAAGGATCCGACCGACGTCAGTTTCGGCAGCTACGGCCTCGATCAATGTCTCGATCTGGTCGAAACGGCCTTGGCCTCAGGTCGTGGGCCTTCCAAACCCGACGGAGACGAGTGGGCCGAGGGCGCCGGCGTTGCGCTCGCAATGCTCGATTGCGGGCCGCCGACGGAGCATCGTTCCGGCGCCATCATGATCCTTCTGCCCGATGGGCGCTATCATCTCGCGGTGGGCTCGACCGAGATGGGCAATGGATCGGTGACCTCTCACCGTCAGATGGCTGCCTCCGTGCTCGGCTCGCGCGCCAATAGCATCGACATCATCAATGCGGATACCGACCTGACGCCGTATGACACTGGGACATTTGCCAGTACCGGAACTGTCGTCGCGGGCAAGGCGGTGGCGCTGACAGCCGCCGCGCTCAGGGACAATATTCTCGAATTTGCTGGGCAGCATACCGGGACCGACCCTTCGACCTGGCGGATCGAGGATGGCTTCGTCGTATCGGGCGCCAATCGGATTTCCCTGGTTGATCTCCATGCCGCCGGTATCCGGGACGGCCATCGCTTTGAAGCGAAGCGAAAGGCCTACCTGTCGCCGCGGACCACCGCATTCAACGTTCAAGGGATTCGCCTGGCCGTCCACCTGATTACGGGCGAAACCCGTATCCTCCAAAGCGTCCACGCCGCCGATATCGGTAACCTGATCAACCCCGTGCAGTGCCGCGGCCAGCTCGACGGCGCGATCGCCATGGGGATCGGCTGGGCACTAACGGAAAACATGGTTCACAACGCAGAAGGTCGGGTCGTGAACCCGGCTCTGCGCAATTATCGCATACCTGCCTTCGCCGATATCCCACGCAGCGAGTTGTTCTTTGCGCATACCTATGACAAGATCGGACCATTGGGTGCGAAATCGCAGGGCGAGTGTGCGATCAATGCCGTAGCCCCGGCGATAGCAAACGCGATCAAGAACGCGACCGGCGTGCGCTTCACTAGTCTGCCTTTCACTGCGGCCCGCATCTTTTCACAGCTGGCCAACGTTGTGCCGCCGGTCAAAAGAGTGCAGATAGCCGAGGAGCCTGTGCTGATGGCGTCCCAATGAGCGCGCCAGCCGTTCTCATTGCCAGCGCCAAACTTCGCCCCGGCGAAGACCAGGCCTTCTCCGCCTGGCAAGCGCGCCACAGCATCGTCATCGGCAAATTTCCCGGTTTCATCAGCAGCGACGTCATTCCGCCCTCGCAGCCGGAAAGCAATGAATGGACGATCGTCCTAAATTTCCGTTCACAGGACGAACTCGCCGCCTGGCAGCGGTCCAGCGAGCGGGCTAAAATTGTTGGCGAGGCCGTCCCGTTGTTCGAAGGCGGCAGCCTCGGCGAGGTGGCGCAACCAGACCGGCCCGGTGAGTCGCCCGGCTCGAACGTCACCGAAGTGATCCTCTCGAAGATCAAGCCCGGAATGGACGATACATATCGCGAATGGGCGGTGAGAATTCAGGCCGCCCAGGCGAAATACCCCGGCTACCGCGGGATGTATCTCCAGCCGCCGACCGAAAAGGACGGCCTTTGGACGACCATCATACGCTTCGACACCGCCGAGCACCTCGAAGCCTGGATGGAGGCCCCGGAGCGTGCGGAACTGCTCGCGGAATCCAAGGCCTTCATCGACCGCGAGCAGTTGATGCGCCTGGCGACGTCGTTCCCCGGCTGGGTGCCGATCAATCCGATGACCGGCAAAGGTCCGCCAAATTGGAAGACCGCTCTTCTCGTTATTCTGGGACTGTTTCCGATCGTGATGCTCGAGATGCGTTTCCTCAGCCCGATCCTTACTTCGTTGGGTCTGCACGCCTCGCTGGCCACCTTTATCGGCAACACCATTAGCGTGTTCGGAACGACCTTTGTGACGATGCCGCTCTTCATCCGCTGGTTGGGCTGGTGGCTGTTCACGGAAAAAAAGACACCGGCCTGGATCACACCAGTCGGACTTGGATTCCTGGCGGCCTTGTTTGCTGTCGAGGTCGGCGCGCTCTGGTATCTGCTGCCCTGGTGAGAATTGCCAAATACTAAACAGTCTTAATCGTGCCTATGATCCGTTTGAATTCTTATCAGGGAAAGCGACTGCTGGCCCTGGCACGTGGTGCTGATTATGCACATGCGGGCGAAACGGAGGCGATCGATATGGTCTGGAGTGGTTTGCCGAAGAGTCGCACCCAGAAAATTCTCGATGCGGGATGTGGACGCGGCGGAACTGCAGCTTACATGTACCATGCGGGGTGGGGGCGAGTCACCGGAATTGACATCGAGGGGGAATCAATCGTCAGAGCCCGGGAGGCCTATCCTGAAATTTCCTTCGAAATTTGCTCGGTTGAACAGTCTGACCGCGTAGGAAAGGAGACGTTTGATATCGTTTGTTGTTTCAACTCGTTCTACGCATTTCCCGATCAGGCGGCGGCGCTATTCGCTTTCGCCCGTGCGGCGAAATCCGGTGCGCGGCTAGCAATGTTCGACTATACGGATCCGGGTTCCTTTGACATTTCGCCGCTGGCAAAGCAGGTGGAATTGCAACGCTGGAATCCGCTCAAACTATCCGGCGTCGGTTCGCTTCTTGATAACGCCGGATGGTCGCTAGAGGTCATCCGGGATGTGAGCACCGATTACGAGCGTTGGTACAGAAACTTCTCCGCCCGTATTCACGACCTGCAACCCATGCTTGTTCAGGAGTGTGGCATTGAAATCTGGGAATACGCCGTGAAGTTCTACGATACCATGTATGAAACGGTTCAGAATGGGGATATGGGCGGCGCAATTGTCTATGCGGTAAAGCCCGGCTAAAGGAGTTCTCAGATGAGGTGTGCCTTTTATTCTGGACCTTTTTACACCAACGGGCACACCACTCCACTTCAGCGGCGGTGAGATATCCTTCGCAGGTGTATTCAGCCGGGATTGGCTTACAGAGTTGTATGCTCGGTGGACCCATCTCCATTTGATCGGCTCGGCGCATGACAAATCACAGATGACAAATGAGAGAATTTCGTTGTAAGTGAATGATATAGGAGCCTGCAAAATGGGACAAACCCTCTTTGAGAAAGTATGGGAGGCGCACGCAATTCGAGAATTGCGGAATAGCCAAACCCAGTTGCTTATCGGTACTCACCTTATCCATGAGGTCACCAGTCCGCAGGCATTCTCTATGCTCCGGGAGATGAGGCTTCCCGTCGCCTTCCCCCACCGGACATTTGCGACGGTCGATCACATTATTCCGACGGATCAGCGGACCGAGCCGTTTTCAGATCCGCTGGCCGATGCGATGATTAAGGAACTGCGCAAGAACTGCGTGGAATTTGGAATCACCTACTTTGACGTTTTCTCTGGCAAGCAAGGCATCGTTCATGTGGTTGGTCCGGAGCAGGGTATCACGCAGCCAGGGACAACGATTGCTTGCGGGGATTCTCACACCTCGACCCACGGTGCTTTTGGCGCGATTGCTTTTGGGATTGGTACAAGCCAAGTGCGTGATGTGCTGGCAACTCAGACAATGGCAATCGGAAAATTGAAAGTCCGCCGGATCAATGTCGATGGGAAACTGTCAGCGGG
>JBEEIB010000505.1:0-2840 GCA_041167675.1 Verrucomicrobiota bacterium | reverse complement strand
TTGGCTTTGCTATTTTTGCTACTCACGCGCGGGGCGCTTGGCCGCGCGATTTTCCAAAAAGTGTTTCTCGACGACGGCGAGGCAAGTCGTTTGTTGCAGAAAGCACATGCTATCTGCAAAGCGGCCACGGCGAACTTTGATGTGGCGATCGCGACGTTGTGCCGCTGGTCGTCGGCGGCGAGGACGATCCATCGGCAGCGCTCGCAGCGTTACATCGAATCGGCCAAGAGCGCTGGCCGGATTCCAGTGAGGCAATTCGGTTCACGCGAGCGTTCGAGGCGAATCCTGATCTTGCCCGCAAGGCGCATCGGACACCCGTTGGAGGTTCGACGCATTACCCGATGCCAAATTTTGATCTTCTAGGTTCCCGCCGGTTACGGATGGAAAGAGTTTCGTGGGCGCTTCCTTTAGCGCTTGCGGAAATGCCGGCGCCAGGGTTTTCAGCTAGTTCATCCCTTGGCCGTCCGGTAAAGGCCGATAGTCCGAAGATCGCGGTTCGCCGCGGAAGGTATGGACATGACTTTCGGTCAGGGCAGCGGAGTTGGTTGTACCCTGTACGTGGGGCTTGTTGGCTCCGCTGCTCACTTCGTGGAGGGCTAGTGATGGCCATGACGTTCATCGAGCGAGATCGAGCGAGATTGAGATGGCCAAGGTCGGCGCAGGCGGCAGTTTTTGGCCGCAGGGTGGGCGAATCGAGATGCGCAAAGGTCGTCCGGTGGATGGTCTTTTTCTATTGACCGCGGCGATAAGATTTCGTCTGACACATGGTGGGCTATCCATGGGTCGCGTGCAACCAATACTAAACGCTCAGGCCCAACCGCCTCAAAGTTCATTCGAAGTCCCCTCAGGAAGGATTAGACGATGGCAACCAGGTTTAAGGTCGGAGATACCGTCCGCCTCAAATCAGGCGGACCACTCATGACCGTGAGTTCGCTCACAACCGATTTCGATGGCCATCCGGTCGTCAACACCACTTGGTTCGACAAGAATGACAAGGAGTGCTCTGGGTCATATCTAAAGGATATGCTAACCGCCGATGCGGGCGGTCCCGTTATTGCTTAGAACTCTTTCCGGGCTCTGGCGGCCTTTTCGCAAGCTCTCCTAACAACTCATCAGCCGCGGTTTTGTCTTCGTCCGCCCCGATCTCGCGCGCTTTACGAAAGCACCCAGCTCAAATGCCGAACGGCCGCTGCCGCATGCACGGCGGACTGTCGCCGGGGCTCCGAAGGGTAATCAGAACGCACTCAAGCACGGGCGATATACGGCAGACGCAATTGCCAGACGACGTGAAATACGGGAGCTGTTGCGTGCCATGAAAGCTCTCTCGATGCATGACGGGACACGGTACACTTAAGTGCCCTGGCCGTGTGCATGTTTCAGATCCAGGCGATATGGACGTAAGATCGATTCGGCTCAATGCCGGAATTCAGCCGGTTTTATGCCGCCGTCGCCCCCAGCCGAGAAGACCAGCGCTCGCCAAGATAAGGCCCGGCAAGCCAGCACCGGCGATGGGGCCGGGGACGGCAGCAGGATCTATCTGGAGTCCCACCCGCTAGAGCGAATTCCGTTCATGTGTGAACGCAGTGCGCATGCCGTACGAAACTTCTACATACTTGCTGACTTAAAGTGTGCGGACCGACAACATTAAAAATTAATCTTCCATGCGAAATTAAAAATTATCTTCCATGCGAAATTAAAGAAAAAGTTTGGAACGATCCTGCGCCTGTGGTATTAGGACCCATACCCAAGGGAGCAGCCCATGAAAAAACTGCAACGTGTCCGTACACGTCGGCAACTGCTTAGGGTAACGGCTGTAGGTGCGTTTAGGGTAACGACTGTAGCTGCCGCAAGTATTCCCTTGCTTGCGTTAGCTAGAAAGCCAGCATCGGCACAAATAAGAATAGATCCAACACCAAGACCAGCACCAACACCAACACCAAGACCAACACCAAACAGCTGCTTTTTGAAGGGTACTAAGATTTCGACTCCTTCGGGCGATCGTCTGGTGCAGGAACTGCAAATTGGAGATGAGGTCCAGACCCTTGCCGGTCGTAAAACCATTAAGTGGATTGGCTACAACAAGTTCACAAAGGAAGAAGGCAGGGCTTGGCAGGATAGCGTAATGCCGATCTGTGTGGCGCGCTTTGCTATCGATGATCATACACCTCACCGTGATCTCTATATCTCGCCGCTACACTGCATCTTTTTCAATGAAGCGCTAATTCCAGTGATGTATCTGATCAATGAGGCCACCATCGCACAGCGCATGCCTTCAGACATGTCGGCAATTGAGAACTATCACGTGGAGCTTGATACGCATGAAGTGATCTACGCGGAAGGAGCATTGGTCGAAAGTTACGATGGTTGGAACCGCGATAATTTCTCAAATTTCATGCAATACGAGCGACTTTATGGGGCCGAGCGTCAATCCAAGATGACACCGTTCGCACCGATTCTCAGATACCATGGTCGGCGCCAGGAGTTGAACGGGCTTGTAAGGTCTCTAATTTCCCATGTTGTGGACGTCCGCGATCCGATCCAAATTGCATACGACCAGCTTGCCAAGAGAGCGGAAGCGGTGCTCATCTAACAGTGGGTCCAAGGGGCGCCAGTCGGAGCTGACGGCGAGCGGACGATCTGTGCGTAAGCCGGGTTCCAAAAAATTGCATAGCTCATCCAAAAAATTGCGCCGCCTCTATACCTAACGGCCTATTTTACTTGCTCCCCATTCGATTTATCTCATCAACCAACGGTGCGCGGACTGTGTTTGTCGTCTTGTTGGCGGTGATACCGGAATGATGACCGGGATCGAGATCGTCTTCTTTTTGCTCTATTGCGGG
>JBEEIB010000504.1:0-5661 GCA_041167675.1 Verrucomicrobiota bacterium | reverse complement strand
AAAACACAACACCATCAACGATATGCTCAGAAGCGTCCCGGCGAGCACGGTCCTGGCCGACTTCGTTGCGCTCGCGTCGGCCTGTCGCATGCGAGTCCTTAGGAGATAATTCTCTTCGTTTGTCATTTCCGCAATGAGAGTGCGAATCTGGTCCATCGCCTGTTTTCCGGAACCCTCAAGGACTAGCCCGGTTGCGGCCGCGACTTCTTTATTCCTTCGGAGATCAACCGTCCTTTGCATCTCCGCCAGTTTCTTTTCTATGAGCGGAGCCAGCGCCTGAATATGTTTCTGCTGATTCGGATTGTCGGCAGTGAGATTCTTCAGGTACGCGACGGTCTGGTCGACGCTCTTTATGGCGGCATGGTACGGCTCGAGGTAGGTCTCGTCTCCCGTGAGCAGGTAGCCTCGCTGACCGGTTTCTGCGTCGGAGAGCTGACCGACGGTTTCATCGAGCGAATTGAGAACTTCGTAGGTGTGCTCTCGCCAGTGGGCAGCCTCTACTAATAGCCCCGTGCTTCGATAAGATTGCCAGCCAACAAATACCAGAATGGCCGTTGCCATTGCGAATCCCCCAAGAACCAAGCGATTCCCCATTTGCCAGTTCATCTTTCCGCCACCTTGCGACGCAGTCTTTGGAGACTAACCGGGTCTTGCCGATCCCATCGGCTCATAGGCATTAACGACGGCCCCGAATTCGTCGAGAATTGATCTATCCCACCAGCCGCGCTTCATCTCTTCTCGCATGATGGCCAGGGCCTCTTCCTTGGGAAGAGCCTTGCGGTAGGGCCGGTCGGTAGTTAGCGCGTCGTAAACGTCCGTGACTTGAAGGATGCGCGCGGTGAGTGGGATTTGCTCGCCTTTCAGCCCGTCGGGATACCCGGAGCCGTCCCACTTTTCATGGTGGTGGCGAATGATCGGCAACACCTGGCGGAAGGATCTAAGTGGGGAGCAAATTCGCTCGCCCGTTATGCTGTGCTGCTGCATGATTATTCGCTCTTCCGCAGTCAGTGGTCCAGGTTTGAGCAGGATATGCTCTGGCACGGCTAGCTTGCCGATATCGTGGATAAGAGCACCGCGACAGAGCAACGCGGAGGTCCTCAGGCAACCGCAACCGCTCCGCCACCTTCATGGAGTAGTTCGATAGACGGTCGCAATGCCCTCCCGTGTAGGGGTCCTTTGCTTCGATACTCAGCGCGAGGCTGAACAAAACTGTCTCCGCGTTGTCCAGCTCATCGGTGTATTGCTTTAACCGCAATAGAGAATGCACGCGAGCCAGCAGTTCGCGTTTATTCACGGGCTTACTGAGAAAGTCATCGGCTCCGCACACGGCTCCGTCGACGCGATCATCGGGTCTATTCAATCCGGTAACCAGGACGATGGGGATCATGCGGGTTTCGGGATCAGATTTTGTTATCTGACAAACAGTGAAGCCTGTCCGTCGTGGCATCACGACGTCTAACAAGGCCAAATCAATCTCCTGGCTTCTAATCAAACTCAGCGCCTGATCACCATCCTCGGCACAGATTACTTGGTAGCCTTCCGCTGTTAACAAAGCGGAAAGTAGCTCGCGATTGGGTTCTTGATCGTCTGCGACCAGGATGGTCATGGAAGAGTTATCAAAATCCTGCACAAGGCCTCTTTGACGCTTCCACGGGCTAGTTGGCGATTGAGGGTGGCGGTCTCGATATATTTAAACGTGATGTAAATTAACCATTCGATTACTAATTCAGGATAAATGAAAGGACGACGAGTTCTGGCAATAAGAACTTCAATGTAAGGAATTGGTAACCCTGGTAAGTACACAGAAATTCCTACATCGAGATTTCTGTAGGGAAGAGGTTTCTTGGCGAGCCATCTGGCCTAGCTTTGGTTGCGAGGCACGTACGTATTTTGCGGGAGAGCTCCAGCCGGTGGGCGGCGGCTAGCGCCTGTTCCCCTCAACGCACTTCTGGAATACAGAAACAGGATCATTTTGACTGCCGGGTTGGTTATCGGTACCGCGCGCATTCAAAGATATCTGTCTAATTTATCTTTCAATGCTTTCAATTCTTCGTGCAGTGCGGCTTCGACTCTTGTTGAAGCGCGGTTTCCGTCGGCTACCCGGCTCACCATTGAGGCACTGACATTTAATTTCCGTGCAACTCTGGAATACAGGCCCCTGAAATCGGAAAGCATTTCGCCTACTGTTGCCTGGGATTTTTGAGCCATTTTTCGGACACATATTAGCCGTGTACGACAGGTCTGTTCAAACTGTTTTCGCTAAATGGGATGGGCTACAGAAGGATCGATTTCCGTTCGCTATTGACCAAGGACGTTCACCAATGGCCTCAATGCTCGGCCCTACGAAGTTTGCGACCCAGGCGCGGCGACGATCATCAATCAAGAAGAGCGCGGCAGTGGCGCCGCGCTCTTCCTCTTTAGAATCATGCTGTGTTCACCATTTCAACCGAAGTGTAGCCCCCGCGCAGGCTGGTCGTTGGGTAGGCGTATTCGCCCGAGTAACGAGTCGATACGGAAGTAAAGGTTCGGTTGTGGATCGGTACCGATAACGCGCTTATGTCAACGAATGGAGTGCTTCCGCGATGATCGTCTTCTCATCGTATTTCCGCAAAGAGATACCTATAGGCGATGCGTTCAGGAGAAGCTAAGTTTGTTATCTGTCACTGGCCAAACACTGGCCAAAGGGCAATACAACTCTAAAAACGCTGGAATGGCGGCATTTAGCATTTTGGGGCAGGGTCTTAATTGGAAAATGATGGAAAACAACAAAGGCACGTAGTTCACTCTATTGTCACAATCGGTGCTCTCGAGGCCTACTTCGGGTATTCTCAGAGAGACGGCACATCACGCGGAGAGCTTTTCAAAAACTCGCTGGCGCCTGTCTAGAAGAGGCGAAAAACAGATGGAGAAACTCGATCGAATCACGACTGATCCCTCTCGGATGAACGGCGAGCCCTGCATCCGGAACCTCCGTCTTACCGTCCGCCGAGTACTTGAAGCGCTCGCCATCTATCCTGACCGTGCCGAACTGAAGCGCGAATACCCGGAGCTAGAACACGAAGATATCCGGCAAACGCTGGCCTTCGCGGCTGCTTTGGTTGACGGCAAGGTTTTGCCCCTTCCCCACCCCCGATAAGGCTGCTGCTCGATCTAGTTGGAAAATGAATGGAAAATGAAATCCTGCTGGTAGTAGGGCAAGGGTTGCCGTCTTGCAGGAGGCTCCACTATTCTCGCCTCTTAATCCCCGTAACGTTTCAGGTACTCTCCGGGAGACAAAACAAGAATGCCCTCAACCCTCTTGCCGAAGTAGGATCCAAAGTGCCGAAAATCCCCGGTCAAGAGATGTGTAGCACGAGCTTCGATGGCAGCCAATAGGATCGGTACGTCCTTCTCTGGCAACGAGACCCCTTCCGGAAGTTCGCGCTTACCGGCATCGAAGAGCTGAACCTTTCCGGCCAGCCTCACTAGCCGGGTTCGTTGAACTTCATGATTAAGATTAATTCTCGCTTCTTCCAGCGCATAGCGAGAGCCACACAAGACCACCTCTCTAAGTTTCCAGAGTTTAAGAAGTCCTGTATCGGACCGGTATGCCGCCGAAAATAAAACATTAGCATCGAGGAACAAGCGGGCCATTTTAAGCAGGCCGTCGATGGGGAATTGAATCCGGGTCTATACCGAGCTTCTGGACTTCTGTTCGCGCCTTGCGGTAATCCACAGCATTGGTCGCATTGGAGAGAAGAAACTCCGCTTTGCGCTCGGGGGTGTACTTTTCAATCGGGACCACAACGGCAGGGCGAATCAGAATACCGTCTTCTCGTTCCTCCGCGGTGACGACCGTACCCTCTTCAATACCGAAACGCCTTCGCAATTTGGCGGGGACCACGATTGCGCCTCTCTTCCCCACTTTCGCCGATTCCATCTTTTGCCTCCGATCCCAATGGTGCCTGAATGTCAGTATGCCCGATAGTCAGGCACAAATCAATTCGTTTGTCCCGGATGTCTCGGACGGGTGCGCGCCATAGTTTGTGGAGATCATGCGACTCTGAAGCGCTTCTCCCAGTATTGTTCGAACGCCCAGTGGGGCGGTTTGCGAGGAGGGCAATGGCACCGCGCAGAGTCAGAACGTCCCTGACTGTTTGAGTCGTGATCCGATGACGGTCTTGCATCCAGGTTCGATCACGCCAGAACCGATGAAGAGGTGTTGTTTCCGAAGGATGGGGCAGCGCATGCCGGGGCGTTGTGTTGAAACCACAAAGAACGCACGGCCTGGCGATCTACTGAACCCCGTCGCGCTTCTCTTTGCAGTCAGAATTCTGTCGGAGGAGTTTTGCCGTACCGCACCCTGATTTTATGAACGCTGGTTGCGTCTGAACAAGTTCTACGACTGAACCCCTGCGAGGTTCTGTCCTAACCATTCGAGCTGCGACGCAAAATAGTAACACCATGGATTTGGTAACTTACCTGTAGCCGCTGTCCTCTAAATGGAACGTTAATTCCGGAACCCAAGCGCAAAATCGTCGTTAATGGAAAAAATGGAAAATGAGGCGGCGCCGTACGTGCTTGAAAAGAATGGAGCGGCCTATCGGAATCGAACCGACACCTGAACCTTGGCAAGGTTCCGTACTACCACTATACTAAGGCCGCTCAAGGACTCTTCCTTATATAACATGGGGAGCTAAGCGCGACAAGTATTCCCCCCGGTTGCGCTTCCATGCGACATTAATTCAACGAAAATTCCGACCGCTTAGGAAACCTGCGTGATGCGCGCGGACTTTACCACCGGGGAGCGCTTCTGGCGGTCGGCGAAGCGCGCGGCCTTGTCTTTGTCGGTGTACACACGACCAAATTTTTCGCCGTCTGCGTAAGAGACGGTGACCAGCCAATGATGATGCTTGCGGCGGCGGTCTTTATTGAAGCCGGCTTTGTCTGATCTTGCGGAGTTTTTGGGGGTGGCTTTTGTCAAGGTGCTTTCCTGTTCTAGACGTCAGTGATGCGAACTATCGCAAACTAAAGGGGCAGGCGCAAGTGCCACGTGAGGTAGTAACGGCTTTTTATTAAAAGGCATAAAGTGGAACCGATCAGATTCCGCGTTGTCGAAGCGTGATTGGGCCGGAGCGACGCTTTGGGAGACTTCGCGGCCCCCACTACCAGCTAACTTTCTCGCATTTCTAACTTTACGGCCGCCCCGCACATCGAATGATGAGAGGCCATTCAAGAATCCTGGACCTTGGTACAGCTGTAATGGGTATGTCAAAAGAGTGTTAAAAGTTGTGAACCATGAAACATTCCAGGAGTTTTTACGTCTTACTAGGTGACCAGCACGGTAAGCTGAATCAGTGGATAAGAATATGATCTCAACAACAAAACGTCCCCCGTTAGTGCAAGACCTGCGAAACCATTCCGCGGAGCAAGTAACCGAATTGCGCCTGCTGTTAGAGAATGGCGCTCCGACAAAGGCCGATCCTCGCCGCCCTGGTTTTTATGAACTGCAAGGGCTGCAAAATGTGTTTTACGTTTTTAAATATCCCACCGGCGCAAAGGTTCTTTTGCTCGGGGTATGGGAACGCGACCCGGTCGCGGAAATGGTGGACGCCAACTGCTGCTGTTCCGCCTAAGTATTTTCTCAAACTAAAACTTTGCCAGAGCCGCTTGACGTCTTGC
>JBEEIB010000503.1:0-2682 GCA_041167675.1 Verrucomicrobiota bacterium | reverse complement strand
ATCGCGACGGACATGGCCATGGAAGCAATTGCGGAGGCCACCGGCAAGAACATAAGCGATTTGTTGCGGGCTAAGATCGAAACGCTTTTTTCGATCAGTTCCCAACTACGTCCGATTCGTCCCATGTGTGATGTGACCCCACAGTTGTGAAATTAAAGGACAGCGCGAGGCCAATTCCATCTTGTGGTTGAGTGCATTCAAGCACCTTTCAATCGATTAAGCTATTGGAATCCTAGTCCAAGTAATACGTTCTGGGAGAATCACTGAGATTTCAATTGACCAGTAAATGCGGCGGTCTCAGTGGGTCGGCGCAAAGCTCGCTCGAAATCTACTCGCAGGAGACACTGCAGGGATGGACAATGGAAGCGGGATTCGAACTCGCGCCCGTTAACAAAACGTAAGTTATGATTCTTTAAAAACGCAGAAATGTCAGAACATTTTTTCCGTTACGGCCCATCAGACGCACAGCGCCCAAACCGACCAAAACCAACCCTGCCGTTCCCGGTTCCGGAACACCAACCGGAGGACCAGGGCTAGTTACGATAGGTGGTGGAGTGGTACGGCTAACCCCATTACCGTCACCCCCGCCGGGAAGCGGAAAGAACGATCCGGTGGGCTGAATATCAGAACCTGAGGGGAGCGCGTGAAGCGGTGCTGAATACGCAACGAGATAAGGAGTCGATGCGGATGGGCCGAATATTGGAGCGTTAATTTCTTCGGCCGTCGGCTCGACAAGAGCGTGGGGTTTGCTTGGAAGAGCGGAAACCCGATTTCCGCAACGAGTTCGGGCCATTAGACGCCCATCCGTCAACAGCGTCTCGCCCTTCGGCAGCGTTAATTTGTGCTTGGTCCAAAAGACGTCATTTCCAATACGGTAGGAAACATACATCGACTGCGGGGCACTTAGAGTTATGCGGCGAACTCTGGCGAGATCAAAGTCGGAATAATGTCGCGCGACCACTGGGTCCTTGGTCACGGCTTGCCGCAATTCCTGGAGCGAGTCCACGCCGCCGGGAATAATCGAATACGGGAAAATCACCCGATGATCTTTTTCGAAATGTTCGACAGCGGAAGAAAGGGGCCAAATAGGGGGCGTTGCAACTTCTGCCATTGTTAATGATTCGGTTGTACTCCGGTGGGCATTGAGCGAAGTCCAAAATATGATCAAGGTGCAGAGCGTCAGAAAAGAGATGGAAAAATATCGCCGTCCAGAACTGCGCCTCAAAAAGCGCGCCATCTTATGTTGCCTCATTTTATCCGCCCTTTAATGGCAATTCACCGCCTTGAAAGAGCGGCACGAGCTTTCGACGAGGTAATTCTACGGGGACTGATGGCCAACTCCTATAGCCTAGGCAGTCCAAACGTCTGTACTAGGAGTCCCATAGAACGAGGGGATCTTGTGACCAGGCAATTTTCCGACCATCTTCACTGGCACGTCAGGTCTACCCACCAGAGGTACTTTGGGGATGTGATAACCCGTCATCAGATTCGCATCCTTCACGCCTAACTAATCGGCTGAGACTCGCTCAGAGTGTCTCGAGAACCCGACGGCCACCGCCAGAGAAATTCCCAGAGATGGAGCGGACTCGATCAAAGACACTCAAGCTGTTTGTGGTTTCAGATGTTGGGCGTCGAAGCACGCTCCTCTCTTCCACATGATCAACACGATGGTGGCAATCTTCCTGGCCAAGGTTAGACGCGCCATCTCCGGCCTAATACCCTTGGTCAACAAAGCGTTGTAGAACTCTTGAAACGGACCAGGTTTGCTCGAGGCTACGATGGCCGCGCCCTTAAACAGATTCTTCAGATCACGATTGCAGTCTCGGTTCAGTCCGCGAATGGACGACCGCGGGCGTCCGTGGGAGAGCCGCCGATCGGTGTTGAACGGCATTCTGTGGGTGCTGCGTACTGGCGCTCCTTGAGCCGATCTTCCCGAGGCGTACCCATCATTTCAAACCTGCCACCGTCGCTTTCAGCAATGGGTGCGCTCTGGAGTGATGAAGGGAATCCTGGAGGCGCATGCTTTGGACTTGAAACTAAGAGGTGCTATCGACGTGCGCGAGGCTTTCATCGACGCGAGCTTTGCGCCGGCGAAAAAGCGGGCTTGAAAGTTGGTAAAACCAAACGCGGCAAAGGAACCAAGATCATGGCCGTGGCAGATCGCCATGGTCTTCCAGTGTCCATTTGCATCGAACGCGCCACGCCGCATGAGGTGAACCTGGCTACTTCCATTTTAGTTCAGATGGTGGTTCCCGATGCGCCCGGGCACTTGATTGGCGACAACGCGTACGATTCAGACAAGCTTGACGCCCAGCTCAGACATTACGGCATTGAAGTAATTGCCCCGCACCGCAGCAACCGAAGAATCAAAACACAAGACGAACGTTGTTTGAGACGATACCGTCGGCGCTGGAAAGTCGAAAGATTATTTGCCTGGTTGCAGAATTTTCGGCGCCTGGTCGTGCAGTATGAGCGTCACGCTGAAAACTTTCTCGGAATGCTTCACCTTGCCTGCTGCCTGATTCTGCTGAGGCATTTAGGAGACGTGTTGACGGGTTCTAGTTTCAGAGGGGGCACTACACAGTAAACCCGCACGTGTGAGTAATTTCCTAATTCCCAAATCGGGTCTCGCGTGTTTCACTTCGGTAAAGAACTTCGGCAAAGGTGTTAGCTGTACCCAAT
>JBEEIB010000502.1:0-26963 GCA_041167675.1 Verrucomicrobiota bacterium | reverse complement strand
AAACCTTGGGAAGATCGCAAGCAAAAGAGCGAACTCTACCCCGAGATTAAATCACGACTCAATCGCCTCCTGGTGCAGATGCCGCAAGGTAGCGCTTTTGCCTTTTCTCCGCCGGCGATCCCGGGCGCTGGTACGTCTGGCGACATCAGCTTCGTCTTGGAAGACCGCTCTGGCGGTGATCCGGAGCTTTTGTCAACCAACGTGACCGCATTCTTGAATGCGGCTCGGAAGCGCCCCGAGCTGGCCCAGTTGAACACTACGTTTCAACCGAGCGTACCGCAGGTTTACATCGACGTGGATTTAGAGCGAGCGCTGAAACAAGGGGTCGCCGTCAGTGACATTTATCAGACGATTCAGACGTTCATGGGTGGATCATTTGTAAACTATTTCAATCGGTTCGGTCGAGAATGGCAGGTCTATGTTCAAGCAGAAGGCGAATACCGAGCGAATCTCGAAAATCTCGGACAGTTCTACGTGCGCAACGGCAGCCAACAAATGGTCCCGTTAAGCAGTCTTACTCGGATCGAACGCCGTACCGGGCCCGAGTTTACGATGAGATATAACCTGTATGGTTGCGCGCAAATCAACGCCACTCCAGCAACTGGCTACTCCTCCCAACAAGCCATGAACGCGCTGGAAGGAGTCTTTGCCGCGACGATGCCTCCCGAGATGGGTTACGATTATCTCGGGATGTCGTTCCAGGAAAAATTGGCTCAAAAAGGAGTGCCGCCAGCCATGATTTTTGGCTTTTCGTTGTTGTTTGTCTTCCTGATTCTGGCAGCGCTCTATGAGAGCTGGTCGCTTCCTTTCAGTGTGCTGTTAAGTACTCCCATCGCGGTCTTCGGCGCTTTTGCTACACTTTATCTTCGAAGGATTATTACCGGGTCGTCTTTTACTCAGATTGAGAATAACGTTTATGCCCAAATTGGTTTGGTCATGATTATCGGGTTAGTCGCGAAGAATGCGATTCTGATCGTCGAATTTGCTAGAGCAGAATTCGAGCGTGGAACACCGCTGGTAGAGGCGGCTCTGACTGGAGCGCGCCTACGGCTTCGGCCGATTTTAATGACATCTTTCGCCTTCATTCTCGGGTGCGTACCACTCTGGGCAGCTTCGGGATCTGGAGCGATTGCTCGGCAAGTGATGGGCACAACCGTGATCGGAGGAATGCTGGCAGCGAGTCTGATCGCGGTTTTTCTGATTCCGGTCAGTTTTTGCCTAATCGAAAAGCTGAGTGGCTCGAAGCCCAAGTAGCCGCGACTTCCACCTGCGAGTGTGCGGCGTTTCGCACCTGGAAGGTGCGTCTGCTGTCTGCACTTGGTGCTTGTTCTGAACGTTGGCTTGTGACTAAAACCAAAGAGGCTGGTTAGCTGGTTCGGTCGATTTCCTTCTCCTCCAACGCCCCTTTTTCTGGCGTCGTTCGGCGCAGGTCTTCGTTCGATTTCAGGAGGTGGCAGCCAGCTGCTCCTTCAAGGATTGAAGCGTCTCCTCGCAAATAGACAAAATAGAGAGTTCACGAAATGAAAATTAACAAGCTAGTCCGGCAATACACTATCTTCGTCATCGTCTTCCTGAGTGCTTCGGCGATGTCACCCGCTCAGGCGATTCCTAAATTGCAGATGGCCGAACTTACAAAAAAACTGCAACTGACCGAGCAGCAACAGAAACAGATAGCTCCCCTAGTGGCGGAGAGGGACAAAAAGGCCGAAGCGCTTGAAGCGGACAAATCCATGGGCAAGCTGCAAAAGCTCAAGCAAGCGATGCAGGTGCAAACCGATTTTCGCAATGGCGCTGCGAAGTATTTGAACGCAGACCAGGTGAAGAAACTTGATGCGCTCCAAGCAGAGCGACGAGCCAAACTCACGAAAGGGAAGGCGTGACGACCTCCTCCGAGATATTAAATCGGAAGAGCTAAAAAGTAGCGAAGCGGTATCCCAGATGCCGCTTCTGCGGCATCTGGTAGCCCGCATCCGGGAATGCGCTTTTCCTTCTATTTGGCGCGACGAATGATTTGATCAGCGACAGTCTGTGCGATCTGCCGAATATTCTTCGGCAGATCTCGCCGCGACATGACAAACTTTGCTGCCGCCACATAGGGATTTCTGGTGACGGCTGCTCCCGGCATTCTCCGGCTTCCTGCTTGCGCCTCCAACTTATAAAACGGTTCTAGTTTGCCTTTTTGCAGATCCGCCACATTAACCAAAACCGCCAGATCAGTAGCACCGGTGCCAAATCCTACCTGAGAGCGCAGGACCCGACTGCCTTGATCGACTTCGGCGAAGGCGCCGCGAACCAGCCAACCATTTCTTGGCAGAGATTCCCCGACCGCTAGCCGTTGCGCTTTTACTCCACGAGTTAGCCGAATGGCAAACGACGGATATTGGCTATGAAATGGTGCAAGACGGAAGAAAGGATATCGTGGGTTCATAGAGGGCGTTTGTCCGGACATCTGTCGGCGAGTGCGGAAAGCGGTCCCAGGGACGCGGGTCAGTGTACTTTGGAGCAAAATGATGGAACCGGGTTGTTTCAGTCGGCTTCGATTAACCGACGATGGAGCTTGTTATCAAGTTCTTTCAGTTTAGTCAAAAGCGATCTCGTGCTGGGAGCCTAGCCGCCGGTCGGAAGATATTTAGCGATCAAATTAGTCCAGGCGGGCTGATGAATTTTTTGCAAAAGCACACGATTGATTGGTTCGCGTAACTGACTTCCTTCGCGCAGTGCGAATCCGTACAGCTCCGTATCCAAATGCAAAGATAGTACGGTAATCTGCGGTTGGTTGCGAGCGGCGTAACGAAGGAGCGGCTCGTCAGAAACCGCTGCTTGTACCTTTCCTCGTGTTACCGAATCCACCAGTTCGCCAAATGGAATCTTGGTAAATGGAATGTGATTGGCGTCAAGGAAATAGGCGCCTGAAGTGCGCTCGGCTGCTCCGATCTTGAGTTGGCGAAGATCCTCGATTCCACGAATGCTGATACCCGATAAGCGTTCAGTAGTTAATGTGGATGCCATCGTTGCGGTAAAAGCGGAAACCAAGACCAGGCTAACGAACATCCAAACGACCGCGACAATTCGGCCCAGCAGCGTCCGAGGGACCAAGTCGCCGTAACCAACACCTGCGGTAGTGCCCGCTACCCACCAGAAGGATGCGCCTAAACCTCGGACCGGATGACCTTGTCCGCTAAATTGTGTCGGATTCGCTTTTCGTTCACAAAGCCAAATCAAGATTGCGACGACAGCGAGTAGGGCCAAGAGAGCGAGCGCGACTTTAGATATAGACCAGACGAATCGCAAGAATGCCGGGCTGAAAATTAGATTTTCGTTTCCGGTTAGCGTATTTTTTAGAACTGCTACTCCGAGCCCGCTGACAAAATAGGCATGGGTGAAATCGCAGATCTCTTCGCGTTCTGCCGTGATGGTTAAGGGTCCGACCGCGGCATCGAACCACCCGCCAGCCAGCCCTTCGAACTGTCCCTTAAAGTCAGTTTCGCGATATTCGTAACTAAGACCAACCTCCTTTGCCACCTCCTGCCACAACTCAACGCTAATCCCTGTCCACGATCCGTCCGGTTCATGAATCACGAATGGTGGATTGAGTGTCAGCCCGACGATCAACTTCTGCTTTGTCACCGAAGGGTTGGGTAAAGCAGGAGGGATCTGCTCGTCTGGCGATTTTGCTAGGCCGATTGAGGAGGCCAACAACCAAACCGCCACTCGGAGTACGAATATCTTCACGACGGCGAATGATATGGATCGCTCTTATCGAAAGCGATCCGCTTCTCCAGAATTTGGCGTAACCGCTCCTGGAAGGCGCAGCAACTGGCGGTCGAGGGCGCGGCCAGCGAGGGGCAGGTTGGGAATGGCTGATGCGGCTTTTTTTGCTATTTTCTTGCTTGATGGATAATTGAGTATATACTCGATTATTGTGGTCATGAGCAATGGCGCGGCCTAAGAGTGAAGACAAACGCAACGCAATCCTCGCTGCGGCGACCCAGGTCTTCGCCAAACGCGGACTGGGCGCTGCAACCTCGGCAATATCGCATGCCGCCGGTGTGGCGGAAGGAACCCTGTTTACCTACTTCAAGACCAAGGACGATCTGGTGAATGAGCTTTATCGCCAGATCAAACTGGAACTGGCAGACGCCATGATGTCGGGGTTCCCCCGAAGGCAAAGCGTCCGCCACCGACTGCAGCATGTCTGGGATTGTTTCGTGAATTGGGGAGTGGCCAATCCATTGCAACGGAAAGCATTGGCCCAACTGGAAGTCTCAGACCGGTTGAGTTTGGAATCAAAAAGGGCAGGCTTGGCACCATTCATTGAGATCCAAAAAATGGCGCAGGATGCCAGGGCCCAACACGTCTTTCGGGATCTTCCCGAAGAATTTGTCGCGGGGACGATGCGGGCCTTGGCGGAGACGACAATGGAGTTCATGACGACCAATCCCAAAATGGCGGACCAGTATCGGCAATTGGGATTTGCCGTGTTATGGGCTGGAATCACGAAGAAAAAATAATTTGCGATCACATAAATGAGCATTTACGCACTCATTAATTAGCGAGCGAAATCCGAACCGGAGATTTAATATGCCAAACTGGACAGTGAACGACATTCCCCCACAAACCGGAAAGCTAGCCATCGTCACCGGCGCAACCGGTGGTTTGGGGTTTGAGACGGCCCTTGGGCTGGCCCAGGCGGGAGCAGAGGTGGTGTTGGCCGGACGAAATCCGGAGAAGGGACGTATCGCGGTAGAGAGTATCATGCGATCCCTACCTTCGGCGAAGGCGGCATTCGAAATGCTCGATCTGGCGAGCCTGATGTCAGTTCGGGCGTTCGCGGAGCAGATGATTGCGAGGGGGAAGCCGTTGGATCTGCTAATCAATAACGCCGGCGTGATGGATCTGCCGACGAGAGGGCTGACCGAAGATGGTTTTGAGATACAGTTCGGGACCAATCACTTAAGTCACTTCGCCCTGACCGGCTGGTTGCTCCCGCTACTTAGAAGCGCACGGTCGGCGCGGGTAGTGAACGTGAGTAGTCTGGCGCATCGGGGAGGGGAGATCGACTTCGACAATCTGCAAGCGGAACGCAGTTATAGGAGTTGGTCTGCGTATCAGCAGTCGAAGCTGGCGAACCTGCTGTTCACTTTCGAACTGCAGAGACGGAGCGATACGCATGGATGGGGATTGATGAGCAACGCAGCGCATCCGGGATATGCACGGACCGATCTCATTGCGAATGGGCCGGGAACAAAGGGAGTTCGGGGAATGCTGAGTAAGATTCTGCGACCGCTGAGTCATTCGGCAGCGGATGGAGCCTTGCCGACGCTGTTTGCCGCAACGTCGGTGGAGGCTGAGCGGATGGGGTACTACGGACCGAAGGGTTTCTACGAGTTGAAAGGGCCGGTGGCTCCCGCGTATGTGGCCCCTCAGGCAAGGGATGAAACCTCGGCCCGGAAGCTTTGGGAGGTCTCAGAAAAGCTGACTGGGGTGGAGTGTCCTGGTATGGAACGAGGCGACACTTCCTCTCGCCGTGGCGATGGCTATTCGACGCCTAGAGCAACATTTAAAGGTAGGTGAAAAATAAAACATCTTTTTTGTATGTGGCAATATTAAAACGTGAACCTATTTGGGTTCCGGCAATCTGAGTTTAAGATCTGGCGAAATCGAGCAGTGGCTCGCCGTCACGGGCCGCCACGACAAAAAGCGAACGTTTATTATTACTTTGTTAAGTAGGGTCAAGAGACGCGGTTATCCACTGTCTTTGGTCGTCCACGCCGGGTTTAAGCCAGGCGTGGAAATTCCCATAGCGCGATCAGACCCCATCGCGGTAGGGCGTGGCGCTCCGTGCCCGCCGACTTGTCCGCCGTAGCTTCCACGGTGCTTCGATTCGCAATACCATCGCGGCGAAGGCGGAACCCAGCGCATGGATTAACCCTGGTAAGCCGAGAACCGTTGAAGGGATATGATAGATCCTCGCGGGAGATTCCCGTTGTTACATTCTTTGGCTTAACGGGATGTTGGCACGCGCTCGATTCGGCGGTCGCGGAGCGACCAGGCCCTACCACGCCGAGCTTTTCCACCGTCAGACGCCGCGACCACGTTAAAACCACTCCAGTTTACAAAGTCATATTAGAGACGCTGACCGATGCGGGCGCGAGCTCCTGGCAAAAGAAGTTCAGAATGTCTTGCCACGACGACACCCGGAAAAAATCATGCTTTTGGATTCCGACGTTGTGGTGAGCGGTGTACAAGATCTTCCGGCCGTTGAACACCTCGAGGTTGTATGGATTGTCGTCGATCATGTAATCGGCTCTTATTACGCTTTTCGAGCCGCAGAAGACATATTGCCGGTCCGATAGGAATGAAAAGTGCCGTCGGAGCCAATTGTATTTGGCCGCAAACGAGTTGGGATGATCCATGGCGGCTGTTGTCACAAAGATTTCACAATGTCGGTTCAGTTTTTGCAGAACCTCCTGGCAGCCTTCCATCAGGGGTAAGTCAGCGAAAAAGCCAGGTTCGTCGAGGTAGGCTTTGACGGCCACGACATGATCGGGTTCGACTACTTCAACAAGTTTCCGGCCACGAAGCGCGGCCGGCGCAATTCCGACTGCGAATTCTTCATGGTAGCAGGCGAGCCAGGCTGAGACGGTATCAGCCATGACTTCATCCATGTCCACTGCGATCCGAGGGCGATCAGATCCTTTCATGTCGTCCTCCGGCTTGCTTGACTAATGAAGCCCCAACCGGGGAGAGGGTATTCATGGTCGGGCTTTCGCCAGTGCGCACGTAGTGGCGAGCCACCTCCGTAGCGAGGAGCAGAGAGTCATGCAACGAAGCATCGATCAGGCGACCGAAGCAGAACCCGGCGTTAAAATGGTCGCCCGCTCCGGTCTTGATGGTTGGCTGAGACACCGCTTCGACACCGAAATGTTCGCTTGCGTCCTCGTTGGCGGCAGTCACCCAATCACGCGTGTGGACAACAATGCAATGAAGTCCGAGGGCAGCTCTCAGATTTTCCGCCAAGTTTGATGGATCCAGCTGGAAGTCCATCGCCTGGACGAGCTTCCCTAAACGGTCGGCCTCTCGAGCATTCAATCCGAGGGTGACTTGGAATGATCGGTTCAAGGACCGGAGTACCGGCAAAAGCGCGGACAGATCAGCATCCGAACGCTTGGCGGGATCAGCAAGATCCACAAACAGCGTGCGTGGCTTGTTCGAAAGACGGACAACTACTTCAGTTTCAAAGCAACTCAGCATTTCGGTTAAATTCAAGAGAATCGTCCAGTTCATCACACCCACCAGCTTAGCGGAATCGACCAGCCGGATGAGGCTTTTTACGCTTAATGCCTTAGTCACATCCCTCCAATTCGCTCGAGCGACATTCTCTACTTTGCCTAACATCAGCTTAGCATCCTGAAACTCGACGGCGTCGGTGTAGCCCGGTTCGGCAATGGAAATCAGTCGCGCCCGTCTGGCGAAATCCTCGAAGATCGGATGTATCTGCGGTTTACCCAAACATCCAATATAGGTAACGGGAACTCCAAGTTGAGAGAGGGCGTAGGCGAAAATTGGTCCGTTCCCGCCGAGCTTGCGCCTGCGCACAACCAATTCGATGTTGGCATTGCGACCGACCCCGGCCGCTGCAACCATCCGGCCGAACTCCTCAGCAGTGGCAACCGGTGTAAATTCGTCTGCAGCGTGGCGTGCTGACACGACCTGCAGGATCGTGTCAACAAAGCCATCGAAGCCGGCGACAACATTTGGTAACTCAGTGGGCGTATCCCGCACTACCTGAGGTTCGGACTGGGTCATTGAAGCGTTTACAGCGAGTTTCTCGAATCGTGTGCAAGGGTGCGGAGCGCGACGTTTTTCGTGGCGCAAATACTTTGAAGAGCCTTGTCCTCAGAGTCCGAAATCAGAAGGTCAATCATGTCCAAATCTCCGACCCGCGCGAAATCGGTGAGGCCGAATTTTGAGGCGTCTAACGGCACCACCACTTTCCGGGATCTGGCGACGACGTCGCGCTTAAGTTGCGCCTCTCCCAGGTCGGAAACGGTGACGCCGTCCCCGGTTAATCCGCTCACTCCGATGAATGCGACGTCAAAGGTGAACTGCTCAAGGTTGGACAGAGCCAGGGGCCCGGTCAAGCTTCCACTGAGTCGTCGGAGTTGACCTCCGAGAAGAACATGGGTGATACCGGGAAGATCGCAGACCAATTCAGCCGCAGTCAACGAGTTGGTAACCACAGTGAGGCGTTGCACGTGGCCCCTCAATCCGCGGGCGATCTCTGCGACTGAGGTACCGGAGTCCAGGTAAACGGCCATCCCAGACCTGACCTCCTGCAAACAGGCATCGGCGATCAACCGTTTGGCTTCGGAGTGTACGACCGCCCGGCTTTCGACCTGTTCTTCCATCGGAGGCTTCATTCCGACTGCACCACCATGTGTTCGCCGGAGTAGACCGCGCTGCTCGAGAACGATCAGATCTCGTCGGATCGTCTGTTCGCTCACTCCAAACTTCGCGGACAACTGAGCAATGGATACCTTTCCCCGGGCGACTAACAGCGCGGCGATCTCATCGTGACGTTCCGGTGCAAAAACAGGCTCATCGACAGATTCAGGCGAACTCATCGTTGCTTGTAAAGCTAAGTCATTTTGTGTTGCTTGACAAGGCTGTAATTTACAATTAACAACATAAAGCAACATAAAGTCACATAGATGAAGGCTTCTGTTTCCTTATGGTCCGCCGATTTGCTCAATCTTCGTGCTGATGTACTACGTCTCGAACAGGTCTCAGACGAATTCAATCTGGACGTTATGGATGGAAACTTTGTGCCGGATCTCTTGTTCTTGATTGATTTTGTCCGCGCACTGGTCCGCAGCACCGCGGTACCGATGGATGTCCATCTGATGCTAACTCAGACCGCCACACAGGCGGCAGCCTATGCAGAGGCCGGTGCGAGAGTGGTCACTATCCATCATGAACTGTGCAATGACGTCAGAAGTGTTCTAACGGCGCTGCGCGCGAGCGGGTCACGGGCGGGATTGGTAGTTAGACTGCGGGATGGCTTGAATCCTGAGTCTCTGCATCTCGATCTGGTCGATAGGCTCCTGGTCATGGGTACCGAAATTGGAGTCAAGGGTCAGGATCTGGATCCGGCAACTCCGCAACGGGTCGAGACGCTGGTTTCTTTGAGGCGACAGCATCGGCTGGCTTTCGATATCTTTGTCGATGGCGGGATCCGGCATCAGACTGTTCAAAAATTAGCGTCCGCCGGTGCGGACGGAGTCGTGCCTGGTTCGCTCGTATTTGGAGCCCCTAATCCAATCGAAGCAGTGTCATGGATTCATACTCTCGGGACTCAGACCTCCTCGAAGGGAGCAGCGTGAGCGAAGCCCAGCGGAAGCTGCGGGTCGGCGTTTTGGGATGTGGGCTGATCGCGCAAGCGGCTCATCTTGAGAGCTGTGTGAAAGCCAGGAACGCTGAGCTATATGCGATCTGCGACGCCGCGGATGATCTGCGGCAGAAGATGACAACCTTCTTTGAGCCACGGCGGGCATACCAGAAATACGACGAGCTTCTCGGCGATTCGGAAGTCGAAGCGATCATCGTCGCCACGGCCGATCCGTTCCATGTCCCCGCCGCGATTAAAGCGCTTGAAGCGGGCAAGCATGTGTTGGTGGAAAAACCGCTCGGAATCTCGCTGGTTGAATGTCTGGCGCTGGCCGAGGTCGCGAAGATGCATTCGGATCGGATTGTCCAAGTCGGCAATATGAAGCGCTTTGATCCCGGCATAATGGCGGCGCACGACTTTGTTCAAAAGGAGATGGGAACGATGCTCGCGTTGAAAGCCTGGTACTGCGATTCCACTTCCCGTTACACCGAGACCGACAACCTGCAGCCGATTATCCACCGTAGCAAAGGTTCCCTCAAACCGAGTGCCGACCCCAAGGTGAACCGGCGGGCGTACTATTTACTTGGGCACGGCAGCCACCTGGTCGATACCGCGCGCTATTTGGGCGGAGAAATTGTTAGTGTCCGGGCCAAACATCTTCAAAGATTTGGCGCGTTTTGCTGGTTCATCGAAACTGTTTTCGCAAACGGTGCAATTGGCCACCTTGATCTCACCATTCCAGTTCGGATGGGTTGGCACGAAGGTTTTCAGATCTACGGTGAGTACGGAAGCGTGATCGGAAAAACTCCGAATCCATGGTACTTCCGGTCCAGCGAGGTCGATTGTTTTAGCGAGCGGGACGGCACGTCGCGTCGGACGCTGGGGGCCGACGGACATGTCTTCCGGCGACAGGTCGAAAGTTTTGCGGACACAATCTTGCGAGGCGTCCCGCAAGCGGGTGCCGGTCTGGAAGATGGCATCGCGGCAGTGCGCGCTTTAACGGCCATCTCGCGCTCGGTCGAGGAAGATCGAGAAGTCGGTTTGCAAGACTTGGAGGGAGAAATCTGATGCGGCTGGGTATCTTCGCCAAGACCTTCAGCGGTTCCACGCTGGCCGATGTTCTAAGATCGGTCTCCCGCGCAGGATATCATTCGGTACAACTCAACCTCTCCTCGGCGGGTCTGCCATCTATGCCAGATGCGCTCAACGAAGAGGACGTGCGACAGATCGTTGATGCGATCAAGACGACACAGATTCGTATCGAAGCGTTGTCGGGCACTTTCAACATGGCGCATCCCGATTCTAGCGAGCGGAAGAACGGCTTAAGACGGTTCAATGAGGTATGCCGAATTGCCAATCGTATCCAAGCGCCCGTGGTGACGGTTTGCACCGGGACGCGAGATGTGACCGACATGTGGAAAGAGCACCCGGAAAATTGTTCCGCTGGCGCCTGGAAGGATCTTTGCGACACGATGGAGGGGGCTCTTCGCGCGGCCGAAGAGAACGATGTGCTCCTTGGGGTAGAGCCAGAGCACGGCAATGTGACATCGAACGCGCCAAAGGCGCGGAAGTTACTCGATACCTTCAGAACAGGGCGGCTCCGGATAGTGCTGGATCCAGCAAATCTCGTCGGCGGTGAGCGAGACGGCTCCGAGGTACTGACCGAGGCATTCGATCTTCTCGGTACCGACGTGATTTTGGCCCACGGCAAGGATCGAGGCCTGGACGGCCTGGTCACAGCTCCCGGCTCGGGGGTCGTACCGTGGGATTTCTTTGTTCAGCTTCTGCGACATAATCGGTTTTCCGGAGCCCTGATTGTTCACGGCGTCGCAGAGAAAGAGGCTACCCGAGCGAGAGCATTTTTTGAGGAGGTTATTTTTTCTTGAGATGGATGACTCTGGAATAAAGCATCCCTTTGTCGGGCGATTTCATTCTCAAGGCTTCGGCGTTGAGTCGGTTGTATTCCAACACGGTTTGGGAGGGTCGCTAGAACAGCCTCTCGATTTGCTCGGACCAGAATTCCCGGCGACCGTCGTAAGCATGGATTTTCGGGGTCACGGCCCGGTACGGTCCGAGCATTTGCTCGAGAGCGCGAGCTTCGAAGCACTAGCGGAAGATCTCGTCGCCTTGCTTGACACCTTAAAACTCAAGCGCGCTTGGATCGGCGGCATCTCGATGGGGAGCGGCGTCGCACTAAACCTGGCTCTTCGGTGTCCCGCCCGAGTCAAAGGCCTCATTCTGTGCCGCCCAGCCTGGTTGGATAAACCGTTGCCGGATAACCTGAGGCTTTTCCCAATCATTGCAGATCTGCTGAAGATTGAAGGCGCGGACGGGGGCGCGAGGATTCTGCAGGCACGCGCTGATTTCTTAGCAATCGCCAAGAGCGCTCCGGAGTGCGCGCTCTCTCTTTTGAAGCAATTCACTCGCGAACACGCGGTAAGGCATTCAACAATCTTGCGTCGTTTACCTTCTGATTGTCCTTTATCGGATCTCCAAAGGTGTCAGGAGATAGCCGTGCCTGCGCTGGTGATTGGAAACCGGCTTGATCCGGTGCACCCTTGGGAGTTTGCGGAACGGCTCAAATCAGCGATTCCCGCCGCATCCCTTGTCGAAGTCCCATCCAAATCGATTGGTCTAAGGGAGCATAAGCAAGCCACGCAGGACTCCATTGCCCGGTTCCTGCGGCAGCATTCGCTCCTATGACAATAATACCAACATTTCAAAAGTTCCCAGGCCAAGCGAGGGGCTTCGCACCTGTCAATTCCACGGTAGGTTCTTTCGCGTCGCCCAATATGACTGGGCCGGTTCAGCGAGCCCCGCTAGCCGGGTCATCGTTTCGCCATCGAGGTTCAACAGGAAACTGTTCACGTTAGAAAGCACGTGTTCCGCCGTAACCGCTCCGCTCAGAACGACGTCGGCGAACGGTTGGACGAGGCATGAGGCGAGTGCGATTGCATCCACGGAACTATCGAACCTCGCTGCTTCTTGCTGTAAGACAGCCAGTTTGGGTGCGAAGCCAGAATCTGGATTGCGGTTCGTTAGGCGTCCATTCGCAAGTGCCTCCTTAATTATTACTCCCATCCCAGCTGCGTGCGCTTCCGAAAGCGCTGGCCCGGCAGATGGCTCAAGTAGATTCCAGGTGGCTTGTACGGTCTCGAATAGCCGCGATCCATCGAGGATTATAGCCATCGCTTTGCGCAAAGTTGCAGTTTGGTCCGGACCGCTCAAGGAGAGACCGATGTGGATACCCTTGGTCTTAAAGCGTGCAAGTTCTTCCAGCACGCTCGGATCATCGAGTACTCCGCTTTCTATCGTGGCAGAGTGAATTTGATAAAGATCGATATAACCGTTGAGCCAAGAGACGCTCTCGCGCCATTGTTTCTGAAGGTTTGAAAGAGTGTGGTTTTTTATCTCGTTTGATTGCGCCTGGATTTTCCAGTCAGCCGTGTAGGTGTAACCCCATTTTGACCCGACGGTGACGGCCGGTCGCGAGATGGAATGTGATCTAAGCCAACTACCGAGAAATTTTTCGCCTAGTCCGTAAGACCTGGCAACATCGAAGTACTGGATACCGGCGTTCCAGGCTGCATCCAGTACGCAATGAGCACGGTGTTCCATCGCAGCCTCACTAGACTGGGCGCCCAGATCCTTTGCATGATGCAGATTGATATAGCCGGGCCTGCCCAACGCCGCCAGGCCGAGACCGAGTCGCGATACCATCAATTCCGTACTGCCAAGAAAGCGCGATTCCATTTTCCTGGCGTTACGCCTTTTCGGTACGGGCTGCAAACTATCACGACCACATTGGCGACAATGGAATGCATGGATGAACGGTGTAGGCCTGGCGTTCGATCGTCCACCCTCATTTACCGCCGACGAGGTGGCGGTTAAGCTTAGCGCCTCCTCACTGAGAGTAGCTTCCATGAACGCGCCCAATACTGGGGAGAGCAGCTGCGAAAGGCCGGGGGTGTGAACCGCGCCGCCGATCTCATCCTGACTATGCTCGACCGTGTGCGCCCGCCGTTGGGATGACATTTTTATCAGTGCCATCGGCAATTGGGATAACAAATACGACAATTGGCACAACAAATGGCTCGTTTCCAAAATCTTGGCGTCTAATGGAAGAATGGAACTTAGGCCACATGACGGTCTGGAGGACTAACTGGGAGGAAGCAACAAATATGGACCCGTTGCATAGCGTCTCGCACTACTTGGAATTTCAAAGACAATTGGCCGCTTCGAAGGGATCGTCGCGGAAGCCATTAGTTGATGTACCGGCCGATCGGCAGCTGAATTCGCTCCGAGCGGGGCGGGCTCCGGTCGGTCTTGGAGCAATCGATCAGGCTGAGATGAAGCCGCCGGGAGGCGGCAATTCGGTGACGCCGCTCGAAATTTGTGAAGTTTTGGCTGCGGCCTCGGAAAAGATGAATTTCGAACGGCCCGATACCGATTCCCTACGGGTCGAAAGAATTAAAGCAGGATTGACCGAGATAGCCTGGGCATTTCTTTTGCTTGCAGGACTGGCGACATTTGGCTTGGCATGCCTTTTGTCTCCAACGTTTCTGACTTAGCGTTTAGCGGAGTCCACTCCGTCACTCTTCGTTGATGGTAATCGGTAGTCCGACCTGTCCGGCATAGAAAACAACTAGCTCGACTGGTTCGTTCGTCGTGAAACCTCGATGCGTCGTCTGGACAGTTTCCGCTAATGCCTGCCCTGCATGCACAATTGTGCGCTCGCCAGTCTCTTTCTTTTCCAGCGTAAGTTCCCCAGACAGCACATAACCCACGCTGATCACCGGGTGATGATGCCAATGCAAAGCCGTATTCGGCGGAACCTTGATCCTGAGCACTGTCAACTGCGGCTGTCCAGTAGGATAGCTTTGGTAGTTATTGCCATCCCACGATTGCGTTGTCTGCAGTATCTGTTGTACCTCGATTTGTGGCTCACGCGCACCCAGCACAGCCGGGATCAGCCAAAGGGATAAGCTCGAAAGGAATCTTAAAAACGTTAAGTGTTGGGTCATCTTCATGTTCTGTCGAATGATGCGTGTGTTACCAGCGAGTCTTTTGTTCGGCTGAATAAGTTTCAAACGCAAAAGAGAACTTCAGAACCAGGAGCAGTCGAACGGAACGAGAAGGCAACCTATTTCAAGCCGCCGGCTGGATGAGGATTTTGAGCCGATCGGTTCCCGGCGCAGTTAACACCTCGAAACCCTCGGGAACAGCCGCATCCAAGCTAACAAGGCTGCTGATGGTTTTTTCTACGGGGAGTTTTCTAGCGGCAATTAGACCGATCACGCGCGGCCACGAGTAGATCGGGTAACAGAAACTACCGCGAAGCGTTACATCTTTGATCACCAAGAGCTGCAGATCGACGTTGCAAGCTGCAGTCGGTAATCCCACTTGAACAACGGTTCCCTGCCGTCGAACCGATCGGAGACAGGCAGCAAGGGAATTTTCGTTCCCAGCGCACTCAATCGCGACATCGACGCCAACGGTTGTCTGTTCCCGGATACGCTCGGGCACATCCTCGGTAATGGGGTCGAATACCCCAGCACATAGCCCCCAGGATTCTATGAATTTTCTGCGCGCTGGGTTCGGTTCCGCAACGAAAATCTGTGAGGCTCCCCCGGCATTAACCGACAGCACCGTTAACGCGCCAATAGTTCCGACTCCGGAGATCAACACCGTATTTCCCGCTTGTAAGCCGCTGTTATCAACCGCATACAGTGTCACGGCTGCAGGCTCGACGAGAGCTCCTTGTTCGTATGAAACCGAGTCAGGCAACTTGAAGACATTGTAATCATTGAGCACGGCATACTCGCCCATTCCTCCCCAGGCCCAATCTCTGATTCCAACAAAGGCACTCGGCTCGCTCAAATGGCCGAGACCGCGGACCGAGTAGTAATCATCTCCCGGCGTCAATAGGGGTTGGATGGCCACTCGGTCCCCCTCGCGATAGTCCTTTAATTCAGAACCCACTTCGACCACCGTCCCGGAGAATTCATGCCCTAGGATTTGCTGCCTCGGCATGAAAATCGGTCCCGTCGTGTATTCGTGAAGATCGGTGCCGCAAATTCCACACCAGGCAACTTTAACGATTACCTGTCGCGGACCGCACATTTTTGGATCTGCGATGTCTTCGACACGCAGGTCCTTACTTCCGTAGAAGCGTAATGCTTTCATGAAATGCGATGATTAAGTCAATATTAGAGAAAACGAGATTGGAGAAAACGGGCTAAGCTGCGTTACATACATTTCGTTCATTGAATATTCTTTCGAAACTCGTTTTCAGAAACGGGAAACCGATCTCGATTCACGCGAGATCCGGTGATTCAAGTGTTAAGTTTGGGTTAACTAATGCGAAAAATGTGCTGAAAGACGATTTTGTCCCAATTGCCGCGATCGTAGTCTCAACTGGCAATCTTTTACCCGTTGTGCGGCATATAAAATAACAGGAGCGACAAAGACACGAGCGAACCCAATGTCGACAGAAGAATGGTCCGCGAAGTGATGTGCGCTTCGCGCCGATAGAACTCCGCGAGAATGAACGGCCCGGTGCCAGTAGGCAGCGCAGCAAGCACTACAGCCATTTGGGCGAGAGTCAGCGGCAGCGCGAAGACGCGCGCAGCGAGCCACCAGGTCAGTACTGGTTGCAACAGGAGTTTGGACCCGGTGAGTAGCAGCGAGCCTCCCAGGGCTGTGCCCGATGGGCGCTTTTCGGCAAGGAACAGCCCGAGGCTGACCAGCGCGCACGGGCTTGTCGCACCGCTGAGGAGCTTCAGCAACGTTTCCGCGCTCGGCGGGACGGTGACTGGGTGCCGGCTACTAGGACACCGGCAATCGGTGAAACAATCAGTGGATTTCGTGCCAGCGAGCGCACGATGTTGGTACCACCATTCGTGACGCCAATGGAAACGAGATCAGCCATGCTAGCAACCGGTAACATTGCTATACGAGATCAGGACGCCGATGCATTACACTTGCTTGCGTGGAACCATTTTCGTTGGTATAGCGGACCGCGATCGCTAGGTTCCCTGGCGCCGCTTATCAAAGTTCTCTCGCGCTCTGAGGACCTGATCGATATGCTCTTCCGCCCAAAGGCACAGCCCTTGCATCTTATTGATCAGCGAGCCTCCTAAAGCTGTGAGGGAGTACTCCACCTTGGGCGGCACGCTGGCATAAAGTTGACGCTTTACCAATCCGTCCCGTTCGAGATCGCGCAGAGTCGAAGTGAGCATCTTCTGGCTGACACCATCGACCGCCCTGCGCAACTCGGCAAAGCGCATTGTGCCGGCAGCCAACTGTCCGATGACTAAGACGGTCCACTTGTCGGCGAGGCGGTCCAGCACCACTCGGGTGGGACATTCCCGATTATACACACTTGATACGTGGGCCTCGGCTGATTTCCTTCGAGTTAGCTGGTGTCGCAAAGGTGTCTGGTTGCTCATCTGAGTGCTGATATAGAAAAGTGACCGCGGGAAACAACTTTTATTCCAGGTGCTCGCGATTTTGGTTCCGAATCCAACTCTGCTAGTAGTCGATAGCGTTCGCGGCGACTCAATGAACTGGCTCCCCTCTCCGTGCTCGATGCTCGGTTGGCCTTGGTCTTTGCTTCTTTGGTGCGCGGCCAAAGGTTTTCATGATCAGAGAGAAAAATATCGGAGTAAAAAAGATCCCAAAAAAGGTCACCCCGATCATTCCCGCGAAGACGGCAGTACCCAATGCCTGGTCCATTTCGGCTCCCGCGCCTTTAGCGATAACCAACGGCAACACACCAAGAATGAAAGCAAACGAGGTCATCAGGATTGGCCGCAAACGCAACCGGGCAGCTTCTGCCGCCGCCTCGATGCGTCCCATCCCAGATTCCATCTGCTGTCGAGCAAATTCCACGATCAAGATGGCATTCTTACAGGCCAGTCCCACCAGAACAATGAACCCGATTTGGGTGAAAATATTGTTGTCCTGTCCTCGAAAATAAACCCCAACCATGGCCGATAATAAGCACATAGGAACGATCAGGATGACCGCCAGTGGCAAGGACCAGCTCTCGTATTGAGCGGCCAACGCCAGAAACACAAACAAGACGCAAAGAGGGAAGATGAAAATCGCGGTGTTACCCGCGGTCACTTCTTGATAGGTCAATTGGGTCCACTCAAACGAGAACTGGCTGGGCAGATTCTCTCGACAGATTCGTTCCATCTTTTCGATCGCCTGGCCGGAACTCACTCCTGGCAATGTCGCCCCTTGAATGAGAGCTGCTGGATAGACGTTATAATGGCTGACGGTATCCGGACCATTGATCCGTTGAACATCCATTAGGCTACCTAATGGCACCATTCCGCCCGTGCTATTGCGGGCGTACATCCTCAGGATCTGATTAGGATCCGACCGGAAAGCAGCGTCACCTTGCAAGTTTACCTGATACGTTCGCCCCAGGAAGTTGAAGTCGTTCACGTAGTTGCTTCCAAGATAACTCTGGAGGGCAGTAAACACCGAGCTGATCGGCACATCCAAAGTCTGCACTTTTTCCCGGTCGATATTCAGAAAGAGTTGCGGCACCTGGGAGCGATAGGTAGTAAAGACTCCGCTTAAGCCCGGCTCCTTGTTCGCGGCCGCGGTGACCGCGTCGGTCGCTTGCTGCAACGCGTTCAATCCGGCATTTCGGCGATCCTCAATCTCGAGCTGGAACCCACCCGCATTCCCCATTCCTCGAACCGAAGGAGGCTGGATCGCAATAACAAAGGCATCTTGAATCGATGAAAACGCTGTCTGTAGTTTCCTGGTGATCGCGGTAGCGGATTGCTCCGGATGACCGATTCGTTCACTAAATGGTTTCAGGGGGAAAAAGACAGTCAAGGCGTTGGACTTGATCGTCGAATCCAGAATCGATAGACCTTCGATCGCGAAGGTGAGCTCTACCCCGGGGATGTTCTTACCAATCTCCCCGATCTGTCGTCGGACGTCGTCGTTGCGTTGCAGCGAGGCGCCGTCCGGTAGTTGTGCGAACACGATGAGGTAACCCTGATCCATGGTCGGAATAAAACCGCCCGGCACCTTCTGGAACATAAACCCGGTCAGAGCGAGAAGTCCGACGTAGACCGCTAACACCAGTCCGCTGACTCGAAGCAGCCGGCGCACTACCGCTCCATAACCGCTGATTCCCAAATCGAACGTTCGATTGAATAAACGGAAAAACCAACCCAGGAAAGTGTCAATCAGGCGGGTAAGCAGGTCCTTCTTTGCGTGCCCCGGTCTAATCAAGAGGGCTGCTAAGGCCGGGCTCAGGGTAAGTGAGTTAAACGCAGAAATTAAAGTCGCAATAGCAATGGTTAGTGCGAACTGCCGATAAAATTGACCGCTGATGCCGCTGACCAGTGCTGTCGGAACGAACACCGCTGTCAGCACGACCGCAATCGAAATCACTGCTCCGCCCACTTCATCCATCGCCTTCCTGGTTGCCTCTTTCGGATCCAGGCCGCGCTCGACCCATCGTTCCACGTTTTCGACCACCACGATCGCATCATCCACCACGATGCCGATCGCCAATACTAGCCCGAACAATGAAAGTGAGTTGAGGGAAAACCCCATGGGAGCCATTACCGCAAAGGTTCCAATCAACGAAACGGGCACCGCAATGAGCGGGATCAAGGCAATTCTCCAGGACTGGAGAAATACCATGACCACAATCACCACCAGGATAATGGCGTCCCGCAGCGTGTCGTAGACCGCGTTAATCGACTGTTGAGTAAAGAGAGTGGGATCATAGGGGATAGAGTATTCCATTCCCGGAGGAAAGGATTTCGCCATTTCCGCGATCTGTTTTTTAACGAGTGCAGCGGTTTTCAACTCGTTGGATCCGGGTAACTGAAAGATCCCGATAGCGACGGCCGGCACTACTCCATCCTGGTAGGTAGTACTGGTGTAGCTCTGTCCACCCAGTTCCAGCCTCGCGACGTCGCTCAGATACACCAACTGCCCATTACTACCTCGTTTCAAAATGATCTTCGCAAACTGTTCCGGAGTTATCAGACGACCCTTGGTGTTGAGAATAAACTGAAACTCCGTCTTGGGACGTGCCGGTTCGGCTCCGATGCTGCCGGGTGCCACTTGAACGTTTTGTGCTTGAACTGCGCTTACGACGTCATCCGCGGTTAATCCGCGGGAAAACATCAGCTCCGGATTTAACCAGACACGCATACTGTAGGGCTGCGCGCCAAAAATTTGGACGTTTCCCACACCGTCGATTCGCTTGAGAGAATCCTCTATCTGGGTGTAGGCATAGTTGCTTAGATAGAGCGGGGTATAGGTGTTACTTTTGGAAGTTAGTCCGATCGCCATTAGAATATCCGGTGACTGCTTTTGCGTCGTGACACCGATATTTCTGACCTCCAGCGGCAATTGCGGCTCGGCAATCGCAACCCGATTTTGAACGAGCACCTGTGCTATGTTCGGGTCGGTACCTAACTTGAATGTCACCGTTAGCTGCATGGTGCCATCCATGGCAGAGACGGAGGACATGTATAACATGTTCTCTACCCCGTTGACCTGCTGCTCGATCGGTTCGGCCACTGTCTCGGCCAGGGTCTTAGGATCTGCGCCCGGATATTGCGCCTGCACTACCACGGTCGGTGGCGCAATCTCAGGATACTGTGCCACCGGCAGGACCGTATAAGCAATCGCCCCTAGCAGTACGGTAACAATAGAGATTACAATGGCAAAAATCGGGCGATCGATAAAAAAATGAGACAGCTTCATTATTTCCCCCAGCGTTTAAGGCGTTGCCTTGTTCCGATCCGCGTCGCCGTGTGAGGCGCTCGATTGTGAGTTGGTCAGCGGCATCGAAATGTCGTTCGAGCTGAATTGCTCCATCGCTCCTGACTGCGGTTTCACCGGGCTATCCGGTCGCACCTTAATAATTCCATTGATAATGACGACATCATCCGGTTGCAGTCCCGATTTTACTACCCGCAATCCTTCGGCCAGCTGTCCCGTCTTTATATGACGCAGCCGGGCGATATTCTTGGAATCCACAACATAGACAAAGCTCTGATCCTGATCCGAGCCGATCGCCCGATCGGCGACCAGGAGCGCGTTGTATTTCGGGCCCGAGGCTACTCGTATCCGGACAAAGTTTCCTGGCGTCAAAAAACCATCGCTGTTTGGAAATGAGCCCCGGATGAGGAGCGTACCGGTCGTCGAATCGAAGGAGTTGTCCGAAAAATCGATGGTTCCCTCATGAGGAAAATCGGTTTCATCCTGCAACTGCAGATAGACCGGGATTTTGCCACCTTCAGAACTGGCCAGTTTCCCTTCCCGGATGAGTCGTTGATAGCTCAGCGCAGCCAGCTCATCCATGCTGAAGTAAGCGTAAATCGGATCGATGCTGACTATCGTCGTGAGTTGAGTGGAATCAGCTTGTACGAGGTTGCCAATATTCACCAGTTGGCGGCTGACGCGTCCGTCGATCGGCGATGTAACGTGGGTAAATTCAAGATTCAGTTGAGCCGAATTGCGTGCCGCTTGCGTCGAGACCACCTGCGCCGTAGCTTGGTTCTTGTTGGACAAAGCAGTATCGTAATCTTCCTTCGCGATAACCCCCGTCTCTCGCAAACGCTGTTGGCGTGCGAAGGTAGCATCCTGCAGTTGCTGATTAGCTTGCGCCTGCTGCAACTGGCCAACCGCCTGGTCGTAAGCATCCTGATAGGGTCTCGGATCGATTTGAAAGAGCAAATCGCCTTTGTGGACAAGGTCGCCTTCCTTGAAGGGAATATCGACAATGTAACCACTGACCCGCGGCGTTACCGTCACCAGCTTGACCGCTCTAGTTCTTCCGGTGAACTCGTTCCAATTCACCACTTCCTTCTGCTCCGGTTTGCTGACCGTGACCTCGGTCGGTGGTGGGCCCTGCGCCGCCGGTTGCTGGTTGTTGCAGCCTGCGAGCCAAAGACTTAGCGCGACAATGATCAAGCGCTTGCTGCAGATATGAAGTCGCTGGGCCCCCGTGATGTGTTGCTCCGTCGCCGGAGAAAACCGGCGCTCTAACTGTGGATGGATGAGTTGTTTAGGTAGCATTTACGAATATTTTATTGGTGGCTTCCGCCCGGCCGGAAAGGCACATCGCTGCCCTCGTTCTCATGATCCCGATAGGAGGTTTCGGAATCTATTTGGCCGCAAGTGCGTCGCAGGTAAGCACGCTTATTTAGTCGGCCAGCAACGCGGTTCGAATGTTAAGATTGAGGCGAGATCCCTTTAGCTCCTTCTTTTCCCAAATCCCCAGTGACACCTGCAACCAGAATTGTTTTCATGCGTCGTGCAATCCTTGCAGCATCACATTAGGATACCAAGGCGCTATTGGCAAGAAGGCACCCAACAGTAAGTAGGTTACTTTTAGGGAACCAGCGATGCGATCGTTTGACCGCGACATCGAATCCATCAGGTGCGAGGCATAGCGTCCGATACCGTGCTGCTGCGCCACCGGTGCCGTCGATGCGAACATATTTGGTTTCGCCAAATTGAATCGGGTTCTTAGTCATCCAGGTTTTCTGACATATCATAATATGATAGCAATCATATTAGGAGTTCGACTCGGCGTCAATCCAATGTTTTAACCTTATCGCGTCGCTTTGCAGTACGAGGTTGCGGGACTAAAGTACTGGATAGACTTCTAGTTTAATTGTATGATGTCCATCATTTATACAGAACAGAGATGCCACACAATCCTCATCGCTAGGAGCGAATCCGACAGAGCATCGTTTTCAAGGCTGGGAGGGCCGGGCGCGATTTGTGTTGCCGCAATTATGTCAAAGCTTGGGCTCACGCACGGCTTCTAACTTTACTCCGGTCCATAGACGAACTGATGGCGCATGCGATCATGGAGATCTTTGGGTTGGGTGGTCCGATCAGCTCCCGGCCTTGATCCCTTGGCCTCTTTGGGGTCGTGGCCGATACGTAAGCTCCATCCAGATAGACTTCTTTGGTCGTTCCAAGCCGTAATCTCTGCCGATCAGAACTTGTGAAAAGTGTGTCATTATAAAATTCAACCGATTGAGGCGTGAGCCTTGGCGGACGAGCAGACCGGCCGGGGTGAAAGTGCGACTCTGATCTGATTATTTGTGTGATGGCGTCGGTGTCAGCAGGAACGGTCTGTCTTCGCCGTTCAATTCGCCCTGGCCAATAATCAAGATCCTTCCTTTCAATCCTTTTGAACAAGCAATAACCGCGCACTACAGACTCCGTCAATGGCCCAAATATTGCTAATTGGTTAGCAAAACTCCTGGGTTGATCCAGATGAAGCGCAGCGAATGGTGAGCGGGCTAAATCAAGCTATTCAATTCATTCAGACCAATCCGCAGGACGCAATTGAAATTGCCAAAAAAGAATTCCTAACGCTGGAACCAACTGTGACCGAATCAGCGGTGAAAAGAATGATCGAGGACAATGTGTATCCGAAAACTGTGGATATCCCTCCTGATGCGTTAAAAGTTGCCATGACAACGCAGATCGCGATTGGCAATCTGGTGGAGCAACCCGTGTATGAAAAATTTGTCCAACGGCGTTACATCACCAAGGCGCTGCAGACGATGCACTAAATTCGAGGATTCGCGCTGAAGAGACGGTTGCTTGGCCAATTGATGCGACGGAAGGAGCGGAAATACTGAACAATGAGCACAACGAATCTATTCCAACTCGGCGTGCTTGAAGTTCTTGGGCGTTTCAAGGCCGGATCCTGTACCCCGGCCGCCTACCTGGCTGAACTGCGCAATCGGGTCGAGTGCTCGAACCGGAGATTCGGGCATTCACGTATCTGCCGGAGGAGATCGAACCGGGTGCGTTTGACAGAGCATTGGCGCTCTCCGGTATTCCTGTCGGCATAAAGGATGTTATCGATACGGCCGGTCTACCGACGAGCTATGGATCCCTGGCCTACGAGAACCATGTTCCCAAACAGGATGCGTGGGTGGTTAATCGACTTAAAGAGATCGGTGCTTCAGTGTTCGGCAAGACGGCTACCACTGAGTTCGCATGGCGGAGTCCGGCCCGGACTGTCAATCCATGGAATCATGATCATACGCCGGGCGGTTCGTCCAGCGGTTCGGCGGCTGCCGTCGCGGCTGGCCTCGTTCCGCTGGCGGTTGGAACACAGACCCTCGGTTCCGTGATACGACCTGCCGCGTTTTGCGGCGTTGTTGGGTTTAAACCAAGTTTCGGCTCGATTTCGCGGGCCGGTGTCCATCCACTCGCCGGCTCTCTTGACCATGTTGGATTCTTTGCGCGCAACGTCGACGATGTCACGCTTGCCCTAAGCGTGACTTCGCAATCAGATCCGCGGGATCCGGCAAGTTCTCCTCTGGCATCTTTTAGCCTCGATGTTGCAAACGGGCTTGATCCATTGGGTCCTCCACGCCTGTTGATCATACACCCTCCATTTTGGGAGCGCGCGCAACCAGCTCAACGCGGACTCCTCGAGGCGATAGCAAACAAGTTCGTGGCAGCAGGAGCGACGGTTGAAACGAGAGAATGGCCTGAAAATCTCGAGCAGGTCTGGGTTCTTGCTAACACCATCCTCTCCTACGAAGCTGCATTGATCCATTCCGATCTCGTCGCGCGTGCGCCTGACAGAATAAGCGATCACCTTAAAGAATTGGTTGCAAACGGGCAAAGGACTAGTGAGGGCATTTACGCTTCGGCTCGAGAAAAGCAGGAGCTGTTGCGCAATTCCTTCTCAGACATCTTCACAGGAATCGATGTGGTTTTAAGCGTCCCCGCATTCGGAGAGGCTCCGTCAGGGTTGAGCGATACAGGTGACGCCGCCTTCTGTACTCCCTGGACATTTCTGGGTGTTCCAGCGATTACGCTCTCGGTAGGGTTTGGGCCAGCCGGGCTCCCGCTCGGGATACAGCTCACGGGCGCCAACGGTCAAGATTTCAAACTCGCGCGAATCGCCCGTTGGTGCGAACGAGTTATCGGTTACGAACGAAGCTGGCCTTGGTAGCGGGGGAATGCTGTATTCTTTTTCCGCCAATAGACAAGTTCGCGATTGGCCGTTTGTGTCGCCTCTTCGATGAACTCAGAAACTAATCGACAATAGTGAGAGAACGGCATGCGCTGTTCGGATTTTTGCGCTTGTTAATTGTTAAGCTTGCCCGGAGATCTCCTGACCGTGACAACTTGCCGGATCCTTAGGTTCCATTTGTCCTGCAATTCATGGAGGAGCCATCCCGGAGCAAACGCTCCGTTTTTCTGCCCGCTGGGTACCATAGTACTATAGCTGTAAGTCGATATTTACGATACTCTCAGCGGCTAACCGGGAACTCCAGCTTCCTGGTGGCAAAAGCCTATGAGATTCCAATCATTGTTTCTCTCCCTGGCGCGTCGCGCTTAGACCGCTAATGTCGAACAACATACTGCAGGAGAATCATGATGAAGAACTCGCATGAAGGTCGTATCTCGATCGTCAGTGTTATGTCCGGTTCCATCTGGAGAAGATTTCATCTCGCGAGTGGTGATCAGCAACGATTAAAACATGTGTCGCAAATGTTTCTTTGAGAGAACATTTACTGGAACTGTTATGCCATCGAAAGTTATTCTGCAGCGGTTGTCGGGATGGATGCTACATGGATGATTCAAAATGTAGACGATGCGATCTGAAGCTGCACTCCGCAGGCCTCTTCGATGGCTCGCTTTGGAGCGTCCGATCAAACCGGTGCCGGATTGCGCTCGGTGAAGCCGCGCTGGTGAAAATAAGGATAGAGCAGGGGCCTCGCACTAGCGGCATCCAGTTTGGCGATTTGTTCGGGTGCCAAATTCCAACCCACTGCACCCAGGTTCTGGCGCAATTGTTGCTCGTCCCGCGCCCCGATGATGATGTTGGCCACCGTCGGTCTCTGGAGCAACCAGTTGAGGGCGATCTGCGGTACGGTCTTCCCGGTCTCCGCAGCAATTTCGTCGAGTGCATCCACCACGCGATAGAGATACTCGTCATCGGCTGGCGGAGCCATGTCTGCCACTGCTTGATTCTGGAGCCGGCTGACTGCCGGTAGGGGTTGGCCGCGTCGGATCTTCCCAGTGAGCCGAGCCCAACCGAGCGGACTCCAAACGACCGCGCCGACCTTTTGATCCAGGCCCAGCGGCATCAATTCCCATTCGTACTCTCGTCCGATCAACGAGTAATACGCTTGATGCGCTACGTACCGCGCAAGTCCGTATTTTTCTGCGACAGCGAGCGATTTCATCAAATGCCAGCCGGAAAAATTGGAACAGCCGATGTAGCGGATCTTACCAGCCCGCACTAAGTCATCAAGGACACTGAGCGTTTCCTCGACTGGAGTCATCGCATCGAAGCCATGCAATTGGAAAAGGTCAATGTAGTCGGTGCTGAGACGGCGCAGACTACCTTCCGCCGACCGGATGAGATGGTACCGTGATGAACCGACGTCGTTTGGTCCATCGCCTGAGCGAAAGGTCGCCTTAGTTGAAATAATCACCTGATCCCGCCGCCCGGCAATCGCTTTGCCGAGAATTTCTTCGGCTGCACCGGCCGAGTAAACGTCCGCGCTATCGAACATGTTGAGCCCGTTTTCCAGACAGATATCGACCAGGTGCGTGGCATGTTTCACGTCGCTAGCGCCCCAGGCGCGAAAAAAATCATTGCCGGCGCCAAATGTCCCTGTGCCAAGACTTAGGACCGGCACTTTAAATCCCGAACCGCCCAATTGTCTGAATTCCATGCGTGTTGATGCCGTTTAAAGTTAGGTATGGCAAGTGAAACTAAGTTCCGTTGTTTGCGGTAAATCGAACCATAGTGCCACTAGTTGAAGCGTCAATGGATTTATCAACACGATCTTCCGGTTCTTCTCGTCTGAGGGATTCTTTTTTTGCGGTGCGGGAGAACTCACTAACTTGCGATGCCATCTGGCGATACCTCTTTGGCAATGTGTTGGGTGTAGGTTTATTCGCATTTTGCTCCCAAAACTGCGGGTCTTGTTGAGCCAGCGATTTATGCTTTCGGACCACTACGCTTATTGAGTCAAACGGAAATAATCTCAGACCGAGAATCGGGCCGTGGTGTAAGAATGTTTGCGGTGTTAAAGGGACATAGAATTGCAACACGCCACAGAGTAAAACAATTCTTGCAAATGTTGCGAAGAAATAACATTTTCTGACACTGTTATGCCATCGAAGGTCTATTTGCAGCAGTAGTGGGGGTGGATGCTTTCGAGGTCGAGATTGAAGTGCATGCCGGGTGGGGACCTGATGGAAAGATCGCAGTCGTTGGTTTGCCGGATACCGCGGTCAAAGAGAGTAGGGATCGGGTTTTGAGTGCGCTTTGCAACAGTGCGCTGCGGCGGCCACGCGGAAAGATTATCATTAATCTGGCTCCCGCGACCGTCCGCAAGGAGGGGCCGAGCTTTGATCTTCCAATTGCGCTCGCGATGCTGCAATTGCACGAGCAGAACCAGATTCCGGAACTGGATCACTGCTACATCTGTGGAGAGCTGGCGCTTTCCGGTGAACTGCGACCAGTGAGAGGCGTCTTGGCGATCGCGTTGGAAGCACGCAAACGGCGCCG
>JBEEIB010000501.1:0-3047 GCA_041167675.1 Verrucomicrobiota bacterium | reverse complement strand
CCGGCGCTCGACACGTTGGTCATTCCTGGTGGCAGTGGACTCCGTAAGCCCGAAATTAACGCAAAAGTATCCTCCTGGGTAAAGAGCCGCGTGGCCCACATTCGACGAGTCGCCACTGTGTGCACTGGAATCTACGGCTTGGCCCCCACCGGCTTACTGGATGGCCGCAAGGTCACTACGCATTGGCGTTTCGCACGCGACGTGGCGCATCGCTTCCATAAATTAAAGTTGGAACCCAATGCGTTGTTCCTCAAGGACGGCTGCTTCTACACTTCCGCCGGCATTACCGCGGTATCGACCTTTCGCTCGCGCTCATCCAGGAAGACTTTGGACCCACTGTCGCGCTTACCGTCGCGCGTGAATTAGTTGTGTATCTAAAACGCTCCGGCGGACAGGAACAATATTCCGAACCCTTGCAGTTCCAGATTCAGTCCACCGATCGTTTCGCGGACCTGGCTGCGTGGATGCTCGGCCATCTGGATCAAGACTTGTCTATCGAGGTTTTGTCCGGGCGCACGCGGTTGTGCCCGAGACATTTCAGCCGCCGGTTCAAGCATGCCTTCGGCAGCTCACCCGCTGCCTTCATAGAAGCCCTGCGCCTAAGCGAGGCGCGTCGTCGACTCGCCATCCTAAATAGCAACATTGAAAATGTGGCCTCATCCGTGGGCTTCCGCAGCGCCGATGCTTTTCGCAGAGCATTCGAGCGACGTTTCGATGTGACCCCCAGCAGTTACCGCAGTCGCTTCGCGTCGCATTCGAAGATGTCGTCAACTCGGCGTAAAGGAGTACAGCGATGATAGATCGACTCTTCACTCAGTATTGGCTGGCGCTTCCCCTTCTCTTGTCGGCTTTTTTCGCGTCGTCGATAACGAACGCGGCGACCGCCAATCAGACTGCAGCGCAATCCGCGCGAAACACAGCATCAGGCCTCGATGGTCATTGGGAAGGAGTATTAGATCGAAACGGCGCCAAAATGCCCGTTCGTTTCGACTGCAAGACCGAGCGCGGCAAGACAACTATTCTCTTCAGCTCCGACTCGTGGATGGTCATGGACTGGCCGGTGGGTGAAGTGAATTATACGCCCCCTAAGTTTCACTTCGACCTCGGAGGAGATAGCGGCGATAAAACTGCCTTCGACGGAACACTCGACGCAGACAACATGGCTGGCCGATTCGCGGGCAGCGAAGGCGAAGGCAGCTTCTCTCTTCGACAAGTCCCCTTGGTCCCACTTCCTTACACCAAAGAAGAGGTCTCCTTCCACAACGGCAACGTAACCCTCTCTGGCACGCTGCTCAATCCGCGCACGCAGGAACCTCATCCGGCGATCATTCTCGTTCATGGCAGTCTTGCAGAAACTCGTTGGGGCACCATAATGTTTTTCGCCGATCGTTTTGCGCGTCGTGGAATTGCAGCTCTCGTCTACGACAAAAGGGGAACCGGCGACTCAACCGGAGATTGGAAGACCGCGACGTACGAGGAACTCTCTGACGATGCATTAGCCGGCGTCCACCTGCTGCAGCAGCGCAAAGACATCCGCCCTGATCAGGTCGGCGCCTTCGGACATAGCGAAGGCGGAGCAGTCGTTGCCATTATGGCGGCTCGCTCCAAAGATGTTGCTTTCATTATTTCCGCCGACGGAACTACTGGGCCATCCTACCAACAGGATTTATTTCGTGTTCGTAACATCGTCGAATCCAACGGATTCTCGACAGACGAAGTAACCAAGGCCATGCACTTTTACAACATGTGGCTGCAGGTCGCCAGGACCGGACAAGGGCGCGACCAATTAGAAGCAGAAATCCCCAAAGTCGAGAACGAGAAATGGTTTGATCTCGTCGCGCCGCCACCCCAAAATCATTGGGCCTGGACCGAATATCGCAAGAGAGCCAATTTCGACTCCCTATTTTATTGGGCAAACGTGAACGTCCCGGTCCTGCTTCTCTATGGAGAACTCGACGAAAAAGTTCCCGCCGCTGAGAGTATTGAAAAAATCGACCAAAGCCTTCGCACGGAAGGGAACTCAGACTACACAGAAATCCTAATTCCGGACGCACAACATAATCTGACCGTGCACCCCCACCCAGGCCCGCCCTATTCCTGCCCAATGCATCCGCAAGTTGTCCAGTCCAATCCCGGAACTTGCCCCATCTGCAAGATGCCTCTCCAGCCCCACGCATCATCACAGTGGTGGCACGTCGCTCCTGGCTTAACAGATCTCCTCGCCGCTTGGATACATCAACGTGCAGACGCCGTGAGCAAGCCCTCCGCTGACTAAATAAACGAGTAATCAGATGACACCCCACGACGTCATAACAGGGTGCCCCACGTCCGGCTTCTTCCCAGGGGCCGGTCCGAAGCTCTCAGAGACTACGCCACCCTCTAACCAATCCTTTCTCATAAGTTGCTCCAAAATTAAAGTATGCAGTAAAACTGGGAAATTTAATTTCGGGCCAAAAACAGCCGTGCAAAGTCCCAGATTGCCGGATCCCCCAGCAGACCCTCGACGTTCGCTGGAGACTACCGCCGTTGGTTCATAGCAAACTTCGATGATCACAGGTCTAATGTCTCCCGGGCTCACAGTCCGACGAATTCCGAGCGCGTTGTCGGCAAAACTTATCTTGGGATTACTTCTTGCTTGCCCGTCAACCGCCCAGAATCGATGCCAAAGCGTGGAAATCAGCTCCTACAAGCCCGACTTCTCGATACTAAATCCGTTATGAGACTTTATTGGGCTGGTCCGATTCTTGGCATAATCCCTCCTTCCTGCCAGATTTTCTTCTTGACCCTCACGTTACGTTATCCCCGAGAATAGCAAGCACCTGAGAGACTAGCGTGATCTCAGTCGAGAGAAACCGATGGCATACACAGTCAAACAAGTGTCCAGGATGTCGGGCGTCAGCGTGCGCACGCTTCATTTCTACGATGAAACGGGGCTGCTGAAGCCTGCCTTTCACGGGGCGAATGGCTACAGGTTCTACGAGGAGCCACAGCTCTTGTCCCTCCAGCAAATCCTGTTTTATCGGGAGCTGGGGTTCGAGCTGAAGCAA
>JBEEIB010000500.1:0-6562 GCA_041167675.1 Verrucomicrobiota bacterium | reverse complement strand
CCGCCGCTGTTATGGTGTGCGACGGCAAAGTCGTTGTCGGAATCGAAGAGGAACGCCTTAGTCGCACGAAGCACACGAATAAACTCCCACTGCATGCGATTCGGTATTGCCTTCGCGAAACCGGTCTTTCGTTAGATGACATCGATAGGCTTGCCTACTATGTTGACGAGCGGTGCGCCGATAGGATGGTGCGTACCTATGTGCTTCAGAACCCGCGGACACGGGTGTTTTCGACAGGCCGGGAGTTCGCCATCGACCTGTTAAATCGGCATCTGAATTGGGATCTGAGACCCGAGCGCTTCGTCTTTGTTGAGCATCACCTCGCGCATGCGACGAGCGCATTCGCGATGGCCCAATATAATGAAGCACTGGTTGTGACCCTTGACGGTGTGGGAGACGGTTTAGCGGGGACAGTCTACGTGGGCGAAGGTTGTCAACTCACTAAGACATTCGAACTTCAGCCGGCTGATTCGCTGGGTCTCTTATACATGGCCGCTATCGAATTCCTAGGCTACAGGTTTTTTGATGAATATAAGGTGATGGGGTTGGCTCCGTACGGTGACCCCACACGCTTTCGGCGCATTTTCGAACAGATCTGCGTGCTACAGCCAGAGGGGAAGTTTTCTGTTAACTCGGAGCAGCTGCGGCTCCTGGATGCCCTGGGTGCACCTCGGAGAGCCGGAGAGCCGTTCACCCGGGTGCACCGGGATATAGCAGCCGCTTTGCAAGAGTCGGTCGAGCGGGCAGTTTTTCATCAACTTAGACACTACAAAGATCAAACGAGATTAAAAAATCTCTGTCTCGCGGGCGGTGTGGCTCACAATAGCACTCTCATTGGAAAACTTTTACGTAGTGGCTTATTTGATTCAGTATTCGTACAACCCGCAGCTCACGATGCCGGCTGCGCGCTAGGAGCTGCACTGAGCGTTCACAGAGAGTTGGTGCCGGATAGGCCGATCGAAGCCCTTTCGCATTTGTATTGGGGCACTGATTTAGGGACTAGTAAGGCGGTCTTTGAAAAACTTCTGCAATGGAAAGACCTGATCGAAATTCGTCCAGTTCAGGACCCATCGACCGAGGCGGCGAATCTTATTACAGATGGCAAGATAATCGGTTGGGCGCAGGGGCGATCCGAGTTTGGTCCGCGTGCGCTTGGGAACAGAAGTATATTGGCTGATCCTCGCCGGGAGGAGAATAAGGACTTAATCAACGAGATGGTGAAGAATCGCGAATCGTATCGGCCCTTTGCCCCTTCTGTGCTCGAAGAATATGCTGACCAATTTTTCGAGGTGCCGGACGGCAGCTCACCGGCCTACATGACCTTCACAGTGCCGGTTCGGGAAGCCATGCGTCCGAAATTGCCGGCAATCACGCATATCGATGGAACGGCTCGAATCCAGACGGTTTCGCGAAACACCAACGAGCGCTATTGGCGGCTGATCGAAGCGTTCCGGCAGCGCACCGGTGTGCCCGTGGTGCTTAACACCTCTTTCAACCATAACCTCGAACCCATAGTCGATTCGGTTGAGGATGCGATAACTTGCCTGCTGACGACGGGACTCACACATCTAGTCATTGATAATTACCTAATAACCAAACGGCCGGTTAAGCCCGCCATCGTCTCGCAGCTGTTCCCGACGCTACCTGAGCATGTGCAATTAGTTTACTGCCAACAAGCTGGTTCCGGTAAAGGTTTGAAACACCTTTACCGGCTCGAAAGTACTGTTGGCAGGAATACCAGTCGGCCCGTCAGCGCCGCGACATATAAAACTCTAACATACGCAATCGGCCGGAACTGTTCACTCGGGGCAGCTCTTGCTAGTGACAGTGCTGCGTCCGGCCATGATGCAATCTGCGAGGAGTTATTCCAGCTTTGGGTTGAACGGCAGGTTCACCTTGTGCCTCACTCGAAGACTTCTGTCAAAGTTCAGAAAACGATTAGATTAGACAGAAACAAACTAAATCTATCCGTTTCCTAGCTCAATCGTTGGTCGAGGCTTGGAGTCTTTGGTTCGCTGGTCTTTTTCCTTACAATTCACCTGAGCATGAGTCCGATTTGGTTGTCTGCGAGAAACTCAGTTACACCCAGCCAAGAAAACCGATCAGTCCGGCCAGGGCGACAATGATCAATGGAAACATGCTGATGTTGGTTGGTCGCGACTGGTGGAAGAAACAACATTGTCTCTCCGGGATGGAAACCTTTACTTCCTGGACCCGGTAATTAGTTAACGCTCATAAGAAGCCCTCACAATCTGTAACCCGCAGCGGGTGAAGCCGACTGCCTCCTAACAGAAGTTTCAGCGATCCTTATGAACAGCAATCGCTCCAACGGGCTATTCCGGATTATCTAGTCGGGTGACAAAGAAACCTGTCTCTCTGTTCCTACGAAAACAGACGGGATGAGTTTATAAATTTACGAGAAAAAGGAAAACGTTTTGAATAATACAGACCCTCGAATAGAAAAAGACTCGCTCGGCGAGGTTAAAGTCCCGGCGGACCGGCTGTGGGGTGCTCAGACTCAACGCTCCTTGGAGCATTTTAGTATCGGCAAAGATCTGATTCCTCGCGAGATGATTACCGCGTACGCCGTTTTAAAGAAGGCAGCGGCGAACGCGAATCATGACGGCAAACGGCTTGATGAACGACGTCATCATCTGATTGTGCAGATCTGTGACGAGATACTTGCCGGCCAGCATCATGACATGTTTCCGCTGCATGTATGGATGACCGGTAGCGGCACTCAGTTCAACATGAACATTAATGAAGTCATCTCGAACCGTTGTTGCCAGCTCGCCGGTACGCCACTCGGGAGCAAGAGTCCGGTACATCCAAATGATCATGTCAACATGTCGCAGTCATCGAACGATTCTTTTCCCAGCGCCATGTACATCGCTGCAGCGGTTAATGTAAAGCAGCGGTTAGTTCGAGCGGTGAGGGCGCTGCATGACCAGATCGCGGCAAAGGCCAAGGAATGGAAGGACATTATCAAGATCGGCCGGACTCACATGCAGGATGCAACCCCGCTCACGCTTGGGCAGGAATGGTCGGGATATGCGGGTGCGCTGGCGGATAATCTCGAGCGGATCGAAGACGCGCTGCCGGGAGTCTACCGATTGGCACTCGGCGGTACCGCCGTTGGCACCGGCATCAACTCTGCATCGGGTTTTGCTGAGGCGGCTGCAGCAGAGATTGCGAAACTCACTGGTTTACCGTTTGTCAGTGCACCAAACAAATTCACGGTCCAGGGAGCCCATGATGCTCTGGTCCAGCTCTCCGGCACATTGCGCACTCTGGCCGTGTCACTCTACAAAATCGGTAACGACATTCGGCTATTGTCGTGTGGTCCTAGGGCTGGATTGGCTGAGCTGCTTCTTCCTGAAAATGAGCCCGGCTCATCCATCATGCCAGGCAAGGTGAACCCCACCCAGGCCGAGGCACTGACGATGATTGCTGTGCAGGTAATGGCGAACGATGTAGCGGTGGGGTTCGGCGGTGCAGGAGGTTACCTGGAGATGAATGTCTACAAGCCGCTGATGATCTACAGCATCATCCATTCCATCACTATCCTGAGCGACGGTTGCACGAACTTCAGGAGGTTCCTGGTCGAGGGAACCAAGCCGAACCTGAAAAAGATCAAGGAATACGTTGATCGCTCGCTGATGCTCGTAACGGCGCTCGCGCCGGTCATTGGTTACGACAAAGCGTCGCAAATCGCGCACTACGCGGCGGATCATGATCTGACACTGAAGGACGCTGCCCTGAAGATCGGCTTGGTAACCGAGGAGGAGTTCGACCGCGTTGTCGATCCCGTCAAAATGGTGAAGCCGTACGTGGCCGCGAATGACTAATGACAGAATTAGAAATAGATCGTCTCCTCGAAGGGGCGCCGGGACTCAGCCTAGGTTTAAACGCTGGGTTAGTCTTGGTGCTGGTAAGACTTGCCTGACTGGATAACTGCAATGGGGACAGAAATTGTGATTCATCTCGGAGCAGCGCTAAACCGGCCTGAGTTCAGGCTCGGTGAGGTGTTGGTCCCCTGGACCGTGATAATCGGTGCGATGGGGTTTCTCACGGCCTGGCTGGTTGTGGCGATAATGGAATACACGGGACTATCTCGTCACGTCTGGCATCTACCGCTTTTTTTTGTAGGACTGGTTGTTCTATTTAGTTCACTGATCGGAATGGCGATCTCTCCATGAAACTAGGACCGTCTAAACTGTTCAATTATCTAATCACGTTAACAATTGTTGGCCTGGCTGTCTGGGCGGCCGTCTCCCTTTATTCGCGTTATATCGAAAATCCCTGGACCAGAGATGGCCAGGTCCGTGCCAACATCGTCGGCATCGCACCTCGAGTCTCTGGTCCGATTATACAAGTTGCCGTCCGAGACAATCAACAAGTCAGGAAGGGCGACCTGCTCTTCGAGATCGACCCGAGCGACTTTCAAGCGCAGGTCGACATTGCCGCTGGACAGCTGCAGAATAATGAGGCGACTTTTACGCAACAACAGCAAAATCTGCAACGGCAAACCGACCTCTATCGGACCCACGTCAACGCCTTACAGGATTTTCAAAATGCCCAGGACAGTTTTGCGGCTGCCCGGGCTCAGCTGGCCTCCGCCAAAGCCAATCTTGCATTGGCAAAATTGAACCTCAGCTACACGAAGGTCTTTGCTCCGGTAGATGGGTACGTCACGAACATGAATACAAGTCCGGGCACCTATGTGACAGCTGGCGCACAACTCATGGCCCTGGTCGACACCAGCTCGTATTGGGTTGCCGGTTATTTCAAAGAAACCCAACTGCCGCACATCAAGGTCGGCCAGAAGGCCATTATTACTTTGATCGGTTACGAGACCAAACCGTTCCAGGGTGTGGTTCGGAGTCTTGGATGGGGAGTTTACGTTCAGGATGGATCGGGCAGCTCTAGCACCGAATTATTGCCCTCGGTCAGCCCGACCATCGATTGGGTCCGCCTCCCCCAACGCTTTCCGGTTCGCATCCAGGTTTCAGGAGAAACGCCGGTCCAGTTGCGGATTGGACAAACTGTCTCCGTCGCCATGACGCCGTCATTTTTGCCCGGTAGCTCGAATGAAATAGCAGATAGCAGATAGCAAAAAACCGCCCGTCATAATTTCACCATTTAGTTCTATTATGCCACTCCACAACCTGATGGCCGCGCTCTTGCCAGTTCTGTTTGTTCTCCTGCTTGGTTTCTTTGCCGGCCGCCGACACGAATTCGACGTTTTCTTCTCTAATTATTTGTGACGGCCATGTCTTCTCTGGCCCAATCGTTCGCACTGAAGTTAAATTGAACGCGCCAGGATCTCTTTGGTGACTTAAGAGTACGGCACGGAATTAAGTTAGGCCTAGCCGGCTTGCTCGCTCTGTTTTGTACGCAGGTTTTGCGATTACCAAGCGACAACTGGGCGATACTCACTCTGCTGGTGTTGATGAACGGGCAGTATGTAGGCGCGTTCGCCCTTAAGGCGATAATGCGGTTCACCGGAACCATTACCGGCGCCGTGGTGGGCGTATGGCTAGCAAGTGATTATACGAGTACGCCGACGGTCTTTCTGCCCATCTTTTTCTTGGTGATGGCATTTGCGGGCTACAAGTTCGGCCAAGTCGGCGCACGCCAAGGGCCGTATGCCCATTTTTTTTCTCGGGCTCACCACGCTGGCGATCGCTACCGACGGAGTTACAGATCCGGGACAAGCGTGGCATACCGGTCTTGTCCGAACCGAAGAGATCTTTGTTGGAATTATCTGTTCACTGTTTGTAAGTACGCTGGTTTGGCCGCGTTATGCGCGTGGAGAGTTTTTCGTCGCGGGCCGTGCTGTACTGAAGACGGTTAGCCAAGTCGTCTCGATGCACACGCTTACTTACATTAGCTCGGCAGACGCTCCGTTTGAGATGCACCAACTTCATCATACTTTCGATCAGCAGTTCTCGCGTTTAAGAGCTTTACTCCAGGCAGGAGCACGAGAGAGCGCAGTTTTTTCCGCACGCCTGGCAAACTATAACGCTTTCATGGTCTCTCTGAACAACCTGTTTCACGCTGGGCTAGCTCTGAACCGGCACCGCGGAGAAGCCTGGTTTCTCGAGCACGTACAGAGTGAAATAGAATCCCTGTTCGCGGCGATCTCCAACGAGTTTGACATTTTGACCGACTCGGTCTCTCCAGGCGAAAGATTGCCATCCAGTCTCATCAATGAAAAATTTGCCGCCTTCGAGGCCAAAGTTAACCAGATCTGCGGTCAGGGGATGTTGCTTACTGCACCACTGCAAGCAACGATGGATTTCGCCGGAGAGTTCGCCTTGCTACGCTGGTTATGCGATGAGTTGAACAACATTCATAGCGCAGTGGAGGGCTTACCGCGTGCCGGCCAAGCGGTGCCGGAGGAAAAGCCACACTGGGAATTTCTCCCCACAATTGATTGGTTTTGGGTGAAGGTCGGGATAAAAGGCGGCCTGGCTGCGGTGATGGCGATCGTCTTTATCAAATGGATCCATCCCCCCGGGGCAGCCAACGTTCCGACCTGGGCCTGGTTGTTCGTTGT
>JBEEIB010000499.1:0-3036 GCA_041167675.1 Verrucomicrobiota bacterium | reverse complement strand
TGTGTTGGGAGAATTCACTTCGATCACCGGCGTCCTGGAACGTGATTAAAATGACGCCACTAAATCCAAAATTTGGGCTTCCATCGACGCGGATACGATCAACACCAGGGAGCCTCAACGAGATGCGCACCTGAAGAGTGCAGATTTCTTCCACGTAGAGAAGCATCCGGCCCTAACCTTCAACTCGACGGTCATATCGAAGAACGCAGATGGAGAGCTGAAGGTCAGCGGCGACCTGACGATCCGCGGAGTGACCCGAAACGTGGTTTTTGATGTTGAAGGACCGAGCCCGGCGCAAAAGGACCCGTGGGGAAATACGCGAATTGGGCTTTCTGCCACGACGCGGATCAGCCGGAAAGACTTTGGCCTCACCTGGAACGCAGCTCTGGAAGCGGGCGGCCTACTCGTGGGCGACGCAGTGACAATCACCTTGGACGTTCAGTATATTAAAGAGCGCTGACCGCGCAGCTCATAATTGAGCGAACCGGCAGCGGGGGTACACGCCTGGCGAAATCTGGCGCCAGACGTGATGTCCGTTTGCAGAGTGCCAAATGGCAGCCGAGACATGGCGATGGATCGCAAAAAAGCCGTCTGTGCCTTCTGATGGTCAGGCCAAGGAAACGAGAGAGGTACGGAACAAGCGGAAGAGCAAGACCTGTCCGGAGGAAGAAGCATACGTAGACATGCTGCGTACCACCGATCTGCTGTCGCACGAGTCAACGCTAGAATCTAAGATCAAGTCGCTGAAAATCGACAAGAACCGCTTCAGGACGGATCCAGAAGGTTGACGGCTTCCGCATGTCCGGCAAGGGATCAAATGGCCGAAATAGGCTGGAGGGAAGATGGAAAAACCCATTTCCGGAATACATCATGTGACGGCGATCGCTTCGAATCCACAGATGAATCTCGATTTCTACACCGAGGTGTTGGGGCTTCGCCTGGTGAAACGTACTGTTAATTTCGACGACCCGGGAACGTACCACTTCTACTTTGCGGACGCGACAGGAACTCCCGGCACGATTCTCACATTTTTCCCTTGGCCTGGTGCCGCGCGTGGGCACATTGGATCGGGTCAGGTCACTGTGACTTCGTTCAGTGTTCCCGAGCAATCAATGAAGTTCTGGGAATCACGGCTCATGCAAGCATGGGTTCCCGCTGAAAAGGCCGGCAAAAGATTGGGAGAAGAAGTTCTTGTCTTTGCTGATCCCGATGGACTCAAACTGGAATTGGTTGCTAGCGTCTGGAATCGGGACTCGCGTGCATGGGACGAAACGAACGTGTCGGCGGAGCACGCAATACGAGGCTTTCATTCGGTAACACTTTCCGAACAAGGCTACGAGCGCACGGCGAAGCTCCTGGACACCATGGGATTCCGAAAGGTCGGAGAAGAAGGCAATCGGTTCCGCTTCGAAGTAGGTGAAGGAGGAAGCGGGGCGCGCGCGGATGTGCTCTGTGTCTCCGAAGCGCCGCACGGAAGACTCGGTGCGGGTACCGTGCACCATGTTGCGTGGCGAGCCGCCGATGACGAAGATCAGAAAGCCTGGCGAGCCCGACTTGCTGGACATGACTATGACGTTACGCCAGTGATGGACCGCTGCTATTTTCATTCCATCTATTTTCGCGAGCCAGGCGGCGTGCTGTTCGAACTGGCTACGGACCCTCCGGGATTCGCGATTGACGAACCATTTGAGAGCCTAGGAGAGCATTTGAAATTGCCCGTCTGGCTGGAACGCTACAGAGCTGAAATCGAAAAGGCTGTTCCTCCGATAGAACTTCATCACGGACGAAGGAGCAAGGAGCTTGGAACAACTCCATCGTAACCAACCGGTTTTGACGAGAGGGGCGCCTGTGGGCGGGGCCCGCGGCTCGGTGATTTTTCTGCATGGCCGCGGCGCGACGGCTGAGGACATTTTGGGAATTGCCGATGAATTGCAGTTCTCTGACTTAGCTTACCTTGCTCCTCAAGCGGCGCGGCAAACTTGGTATCCGAATTCGTTTCTTGCTCCCATCGCGAACAACGAACCGTGGCTGAGCTCCGCCTTAGAGTTGGTGGGTTCAATCGTGGAAAAACTTGGGCACGCAGGTGTGCCCACTACAAGGGTCGTGATCCTTGGATTTTCTCAAGGGGCATGTCTTGCGACCGAATTCGTTGCTCGAAACCCTGAGCGGTATGGTGGCCTTGTAGCGTTTACCGGGGGATTGATAGGTCCGATGGGCGGACTACCGGCGCACTCCGGCAACCTGGAGGGGACACCCTGTTTTCTCGGAGCCGGGGATCCGGACCCACACGTTCCATGGGAACGAGTCAACGAATCAGCTTCGGTACTAAGGAGTATCGGAGCAGAAGTAACTTTGAGGCGATATCCCGGATTAGGTCATACGATCAATCGGGATGAGATTGGGGAAGCAAAAAGAATTCTGCAAACTCTCGGGCCGGTGCCCTAGATATTCCTGATTTGTATCCATCATCGACGGAGCCGGTTTCACGTCGTCTGCTCAGACTTGCGACGGTTCGACGGTGGTCTAACCGTTGTTTTCTTGATCAAAATTGGTTGCACAATAGTTGCACAAAGGCACCCAAACAGGGCCATTTTGCACAAAAACCGGGCATCTCGCCCAACTGTAACTCGTTGATTCCGAATACCAGGCGGTGGTGTTAGGTAGAATTAGCAAACCGCCGCTTTGAATCGTTCCTCGAATGCCTGTTAACCGAAGGTTTGAAAATGCTCTCACGCCCAAACCTTATTCGGCGGGCAAGAATGGCGAAGCGGACTGAACTTCCTAGCATGTTATCCATCGCTGTGTCTTTGACCAGAATGATGAACGAAAAGTGCGTAAGGTCCCCCCAGTTTTCCCCTCACCCACGCCATGAGCTCTTTTTAAGTTGCGTCCATTCAATAATTTCTGAACGGCACTCCTGCCTTTCTGAGTTCTTGTCTACGCACAATGCAACGAAGTTATGGAGATTGAATGATTTGCAAAAAACCGACCTCCTGCCTATGAGAAATTCACAAGAGCTTCAGCAAAAATGCAGGC
>JBEEIB010000498.1:0-9820 GCA_041167675.1 Verrucomicrobiota bacterium | reverse complement strand
GGAAAGAGCTGGCTCTGTGGGCGATTCACTAATTGACTGCTCATTGCCGAGAGCGCCACGCAGGGCACAAACTGGGCACGGATCGCTGTCGTCGTACAACGCAGTGCCGCAAACCTGGCAGGCCCGTGTGCTTTTCGTGTTCACGCCTCCTCCGCCAGCTTGAGAGCTTAATCGATTTGGTGGTACATGGCTTGCACAAAATGATCCTGCGGAGGGCCAGCGATGCAGATTCCACGCCCTCCTGGGTTAGTGTAGGGTTGGCCTTGAGCGTTAAGGCCGCTGGATACAACGATGTTGTCATGGGCAATTTGATTTAGGCCAACGAATAGGCAGATCCCGGTCGTCACGCAGCCGACTACTTGGTTATTCGCAATCTCGACGCTAGAGGTCCCCAAAAGCGGGTCGGAATGTGTCTCCGTCGGTTACGACGCCGCGAGAAATCGGAGATTACGTGAAAACCGTTCCTCACGCGATGCCAAAACAGAGGTCAAAGTTTTCCCGCAATAGCGCGATTGTCCCGGCGTCAACCAGAAGACGATGAGACCAACTTAATTTAATCGGGAACCGCATGTCGGTTAGGGAAGAGAGGAGGCCGAACATGAATTCCTACATTAACTTGATATTGGACGCTGAGGGCGCGAAAGAGCGGCTCCAAAGATTGTTTCAGTCAGCTCCTGAACGATCCGCCGCAAAGTTTTTCGATCGCCGACATCGAAGCGGAGCAGATCGAGCGCACAGGCCCTCAGTATTCGCACGGGTTGATTCGCCGCCTTGCTCGCAAGCTGGTACGTTAGTTTCTGCTGAGATCGGATTTTCCGTTTGGCTCGGCAGCCCAAACTTCCCGTTCCTCTTGTTCTTTGCGTCTCGCGAAATGGCTCGCTTGAACGCTCGCTTTTAAATCCCGACGGCCAGTTCCTCTAGTTCGCGCTTTTGGTTGGAATTAAGAACTGGCCAGCCGGGACAACGTTTGCAGTCGCGGTGTTGTCGACGTTAACTTGGGCTTTTGCCGAAAGAATGGGACCCAAAACCGCGAGGGCATCGGTAGAAAATAGTGGACTTGTTACCAGTCCCTGAGGAGAGCTGTTACCACCATCGCAGTTTTCTACGTCCGTAGCCTCGACATAAGTTCAATTCTTTGAACGTATTATGCCTTAAAAACGTGTCGAATGGAATTCAAATGCATTTGTAGAAACAGATCATTTTTTCCGACAGCCACTTTCATCCGTCGGCTATAGATGAGATCCGGATCTCGGCCGATTCGGCTGGAAGTACGTGTAAGTGTTACCAGCCTTCCTTGGCAAAATCTAACCAGCTTGGAACGGGGGAAATAAATTCTCCGCGTTGTTCAGCGACAATCCCGTAAACGGGCGATGTGTTGTGCCTTTTCGTTATGAAAGCGGTCCAAATCACGTCTGGTCTGGACGTAAGTACTTCGTGCTGAGGTACTGGAGGCGGGGGCGGGAATCGAACCCGCGAATAGAGGTTTTGCAGACCTCGGCCTTACCACTTGGCTACCCCGCCAGATGCGAATCGGAATTCTCGTTCGGAATTAAGCGCTGTCAAACGCGCTGGCCGCTTCCAGCAGCTCCGCCAATCGCTGATTTTTGATCCCGAACTGCTCTTGAAATCTCTTCGTACGCTGCAGAAGCTCCTGTCGGTCGGAGCTTCTTGCTGATTTAGTCGCAATCATCAAAAGGTTTCTCGCAGTATGCTCCGGGTCGACAAATTCCTGGAGACGCGTGGTGTAACCGTAGGCTTCCAGGTACAGACAACGGAGAGCATCGGTAACTGCTTCGGTCATCCGATCAAGCTGAATTCCGTAGCGGAATAGTGGTTCCATCCCGGACGGGGATTGCAACTGCGGACGCAACTCATGCTGGCAACAGGGCGAAACAACAATCCAGCGGCAGCCGGCTTGGATTCCACGAAAGATCGCCTCGTCGGTAGCAGTGTCGCACGCGTGCAGGGCCACCAGCAAATCGACTTCTGTCAAAGGAGCGCTCGAAATCTCACCGGGCCGAAATTCTATGCCGGTATACTGCAGATCTTGCGCAATGGCATTCGCATCGTCAGTCAAAGTGGCTCGCCGTTCGATCCCAATGGTTTGTACGTCCAATCCTCGTTCCTGAAGATAGCGATGTAACGCAAAGGTCAGATATCCTTTGCCACATCCCATATCCACGATTCGAACCCGATCACCGGCGGACAACGTTTGGACCAGCGGCGCCACATTCTCGACGAACTGATGCACCTGCCGATACTTGTCTCCGGCTTGGGCGCGAGGCTTGCCTTGTGCGTCGAGGATACCAAGCGGTTCCAAGAAACGTTCGTCCTGCAACAATCGTTTCTTTGAACGATCATGATCAAGTGGTGGGACGGACCTCTGGTCGTCGGAAAGGCGTTCGGCTGAGCGATGCAGTCGCGGTTTTCCGCGGCGATTGAATAGCAATTGAAAACGTTGGCTCGCGGTGAACAGAGAAGCAGCGAGGCATGCTTCGTTCAGCCAGGAACGGATCAATCTGAGGGCGTCAGGAACCGGATAGTTCTTGGTGACATCGTTGGTGGGATAACGATGGACCAAGCTGAGTCGTTGCCCATCATTCAGTTGAACCAGCCGCACATAAACATGCTCGGCTTCGGACAGCTCCCCGCGAAGCTTACCCAGAGTGAGTTTCTTGAAATTTCCTTTCGCGATACTCTCTTCGATCTCTTCGAGAAATTGATTTACTGCGTTCACATCCACACGTTCAAACAATTTCGATTGGACACTCCGGCAGCGCTTGAAGAAAGGCACGACCGTAAGCCTTGGACAGAATCCGATTATCGAGAATGACGACCATTCCAGTGTCGGTCTTTGTTCGAATCAGCCGACCGACCCCCTGGCGCAGCTTCAACACAGCTTCGGGTAGAGAGTACTCGGAGAACGGATCCCCACCGCTTGCTTCGATGTACTCCAGGCGGGCCTCGATGAGCGGATGATCCGGGACGGCAAAGGGTAAACGAGTGATGATTACGTTTGAGAGCGCCTCTCCCGGTACATCAACGCCGGTCCAAAAACTATCAGTTCCAAACAAAACGCCATCTTTTGCGGTTTTGAATTCATTCAACATGCGAGTGCGAGAAATACCCTGTCCTTGGGCAAAGAAACTGTACCGGCGACGTAGGCGAGTTTCCATCCGTTCCGCTAGGTTCGAGAGTGTCTTGTAACTGGTAAACAAAACAAAGGCGCGACCTTCACTCCGTTCCAGAAAATGCCCGATCCAGTGTTCGAGTGCTTCTTCATATCGGCCGTCGCGAGGATCGGGCATTTTCTTCACGACGAACAGTTTCATCTGTTGTTCGTAGTCGAATGGGCTCCCGATTTGCAGCGCTTCCACCTCCATTGCTCCAACTCGATTCCGAAAATAAGAAAGGTCAGGACTTCCAACTGAAAGCGTGGCGCTGGTCATGATGCAGAGACGCTCTTCCGCAAATAACAAACGCTGCAACGCGGCCGACATATCCACTGGAGCCGCGTTCAGTGAAAGGTATTGCCCGGTCCGTCCGGTCCGTTCAACCCAATACACGTGGTTCTCCGGCGTCTGACGGAGGAAGTCGCCGATTCCGAAGCGAGCATCTCTAACGCGTCGCCCGATATCTTGAAGCTCGCTTTTGAGCCGATCGTCATCCGTCGCCTTTACGCTGGAAATGATCGCTGTTTGTACTCGAGCCAGAGGTATACTGATCGTATCGGGCACCAGCTCCGGTTGGCGAACGCGAAATTCACGTCCCTTCTGGAAGCTGACCGCTCCCTCCACCTGATCGAAAAAACGGCTTACCGTTTCGAGCGCTTCCGCAGTTTCTTTGACCGCATCGCCTTGGCGAAGCAGCGCAAAGAGACCTTTCTGAGTTTTCGGATTGTAGAGTCGATGCAATGCTTGCCGCAAACCGTATTGAGAGATTCCAATCCCGATCTGGCGGGCAGCAACCGACTCCAGGGTGTGCGCCTCGTCGAATACCACGAAGTCGTGCGGGAATAAGTAGCCAGCGGTGCGGCTCTCCAGGTCACCAACACTTCCCAGCGCTACGAAGAAAAGGGTGTGATTCACGACAACGATGTCGGCCGTCAGCAACTTCTTTCGCGCGTTTTGATAAAAACAACGTCCATCGGTTCCGCAGCTCTTCGGAGTACAGATATGCGGTTCGCTGCAGATCTGCTGCCAGAGTTCCGGATCCGGCTCAACTTCGAGGTCACTCAAGCTTCCCTCCGTTGTTCTTTGGCTCCAAGCTTTGATTCGCAGCAATTCCTCCCGATCAGTCGAAGTGAAAAGGTCTTCACCACCCTGAAGAGCGCGATCAAGGCGATTCGGGCAGAGGTAATTTTGTCGCCCCTTGAGCAGAGTTGCCTCGAACGGTTTTTGGATCGCTTGCCGAGCAGCCGGAATATCCTTATGTAGAAGCTGCTCCTGGAGATTGATTGTGTGAGTGGAGATAATCGCCTTCCGGCGATTTTCCAAGGCAAATAGAATCGAGGGAACCAGATAGGCCAACGATTTGCCAACGCCGGTACCTGCCTCAACTACCAAAGAATGTCCCTCACTCAGGGCCCGAGCAACGGCCGAGGCCATTTGCTGTTGCTGCGGCCGGTACTCAAATGTCTCTTGAGTCGCGAACGGACCAGTTTTTCCGAACGTAGTCCGTATTGACTCGGTGAAGTCATTATCAAAATCTTCCCTTAGCGCGATCACCTTGGAGGACTGTAGATGAAGGGCGAGGCGGAATCTAGAAGCCAGAATCTAGAATCTAGAATTTAGAAGCCAGAACACAGAATTAGCCCCGGGAACGCCCGTGTCGGCGTGTGGGCGTGTCGGCGTTATCGGCGTGTCGGCGTTAATCCTGGCACTGGACTCCGACGATCTCCCATTTATCTTGGCGCGTGTTCGGCATCTTTGATCGTTATCTCCTGAAAAGCTTTTTGGCCCCTTTCCTCTATGCCCTCTTTGGGATGCTTGGGATTTGGCTGGTTTACGATCTCGGTGTAAACGGGCCCAATTTTGTCGATGCTCACATTCCGGCTCATCTGATCGCCCTTTTTTACTTCGTTCAGTGCCCCTACATGATAGTCAACTTTCTGCCACTGTGTGTTTTGCTCGGTCTTTTGTACGTGCTAACTCGCATGTCGCGCCGCAACGAAATCATTTCGATGCTGTGCGCTGGGCGAAGTGTGCCGCGGGTACTTTGGCCCCTTTTCCTCTTCGGAGTATTTCTGACCGCAATCGGGACTTATCTTAACTTCGAACTCGCGCCCAAGGGTTACTACGCCAATAACTACATGATCGATGAGATCTCCAAAGGCCATTCCAAGACGACGCTGCTGGATGGCCATGTTTTTGTAAACCGGCACGAACACCGGATTTGGTTCGTTCAGCACCTGGATACCAAAAGCCAGGATATGCGGGGTATTGAGGTTACCCAACAGGATGCCAACGAAACGATTGTTTCGATTACCTACGCTGATTCGGCTTCCCATAATCGCTCCAATGGTGCTTGGACTTTTCGCGACGGCAAGGTTTCTCAGCTCGATCCCGAGGGTAATGTGACGGAAGAAGAATTTTTCGACAAAAAGGAAATTACCGGGTGGACCGAAACCACGTGGCAAATCGGGAGTTCGGCTTTGAAAGGAAAGATGATGACGGTTCCTGAGCTGCGACAGTACCTCAGGATCAATGCAGATTTTCCACCGGCAGCATTGGCCGACTATAAATCTCAATTCTGGTATCGCTTCGCTCTGCCTTGGAATGCGCTGGTGGTAATCCTGGTGGCAAGCCCGATGTGTGTCGTGTTTTCCCGACGCGGTGCTCTCGGAGGGGTTGCTGGAGGCCTCTTATTATTTATTGCGTTGTTTGCTGCCGGCAATATTTGCATGGCTCTCGGAGCAGGGGCAAGAATTCCTCCGATCGCCGCAGCCTGGGTCCCAGTCCTCCTGTTCTTCGCAGTCGGCATGTTTCTGATCTTTCTGCGGTCTACCAATCGACCGATTCCGTTTTTAGGATAGGGATGGTCGGGCGAAACAGATCCGCCGAAGGCAGGATCTGTGAGCCTCGAGTATCTGATGAGGTAGTCGGCCCGAAGAGCCTTGGGAACATAGCCCAGACTTTAGCCAAGGTGGGTATATTTTGAGGCGCCCAGGTTTGAAGGACCGTCAGGAGTGGTCGCCTCGATCCATTACAAGCTCTCATATCTTCAACTCGTTTGCTCTATGCCAAGCTGGTTAGCTGAAGCAGCTCAGGCCGAAGGCGGCAAGATCCGATTCGATCGGTTCATGGAATTGGCGCTCTACCACCCAATCCATGGCTATTACTCGGCTCGGATGCCAAGGATCGGGGTCCGCGGCGATTTCTCGACCGCTGCAACATTGGACGACTCGCTTGGCCGAGCGCTCGCTAATTGGATTCGCACCGAAGTCGCCGCGTTGCGGTTACGCCACCCAACAATAATAGAACTAGGTTCTGGAACCGGCCAACTCGCGCGGACCATTCTCCGGCGCTTTCAACCCTGGGAAAAGCTCCGCTATTACGTTGTCGATGTTGGCCCGCAAAACCGGTTCTCGCGCCGGATTCAGCGGTTCAACTCGGTAAGAGAAGCGCTTAACGCCGCGGGTGGTGTAGCCATTCTTTTCTCGAACGAATTGGTCGATGCATTCCCGTGCCGGCGCTTGGTCCGGACTGAATTAGGTTGGGATGAGATCTGGATTGAGTTGCAGGAAGCCCGATGGCTCGAACGCCGAATGCCGGTTCAATCTTATCCGGAAAGCAGCGCATTATCTCTGACTTTGCCGATCGGCCAAATTGTCGAAATTCACGAAAGTTACTACACTTGGTTCAAAGAGCTTTCTTGTTCGCTGCAGAGGGGTGCATTGCTCACGACCGATTACGGTGGTTCCACCACGGAAATCTACCGAGGTAAGCGGAGTGGAACTCTGCGCGCTTTTTTTCAACACCAGCGCCTCGAAGGCATGGAGATCTATCGGCGGCCGGGGCAACAGGACCTTACCGCTGATGTGAATTTTGAGGATTTGCGCCGACAAGGTGCTGCACTCGGTTTCGACGAGATCGGGTACACCACTCAGCGGGATTTTGTCCAGAAGTGGTATCCAGAGGCGCTTAAGCGAGATCTTCCAGCAACACGTTTCGTTTTGGATACCGGCGGCGCAGGCACAGTCTTCAAAGTTCTGCACCAACGAAAAATACCGCGAACCGATTGACCCGCCGGTCCTTCAGGCTTCGCACCCGAAAATGCCGCTCTATTACTCTCCAAATCTCTGATGGAAATCCGCGCTATCCGTAAAACGAGTCACAAAATCGGTTAATAGTTGGATACAACGCTCTACGTCTTGGAGTTCGATCGTTTCCACGGTCGAATGCATGTACCGCATCGGAATGGAAATGAGAGCGCTGGGAATGCCATGTTTCGATTGGAAGATGAGATCGGTATCGGTACCCGTCGTTCGAGAGGATGCCTCGTGTTGAATCGGAATTTCCAGTTCCTGCGCGATGGCGGTGAGACGCTCGACTACTAAAGGATGGTTGGAAGTACCGTGGGTCAGGGAGGGTCCGGCTCCCAATTTCACTGACCCGTGTTTGTTGCGGTCGATGCCAGGCGAGTCCGTGGCGTGAGTGACGTCAAGAATGATGGCTACACCTGGTTCGAGGCGAAATGCGGCCATTCGCGCGCCATAACCGCCGATCTCTTCCTGAACGGCGTTAAGACCATAGACCGTAGCCCGGCACCTGGCTGGCAGGGCGGAAAGATTTGCGAAAACTTGGCCGATGACGAAGCCGCCGATGCGATTATCGATTGCCCGCCCGACGATTTTTCCCGGCACCAATTCTTCAGCTGAGTCAGTGTATATGGCCGGATGGCCTGGACGAATCCCGCGTTCTTCCACTTCTTTTCGAGAACGGGCACCTATGTCCACATATAGTTGGTGTACCTCTGGAATCTTATCGTCATCTTTGTCGCGGAGATGGACCGCGGTATTTCCGATCACACCAAGCACCGGTCCTTTACTACCCAGGATCTTGATCCGTTTACCCCGAGCGATTGCTCGATCACTCCCACCGATACGGGTGAAGTAGATGAATCCTTCATCGGTAATGTTTTGAACCATAAAACCGATTTCGTCCGCATGGGCTTCCAGCATTACTGTAAGCGATTCCTCTTCTCCCTTTAGCGTCGCCCAGGCATTTCCATACGCGTCATTGTCGACCGTATCACTGAACCGGCTCAGATAGTTCAACCAAACTTTCTGGCCTTCAGCTTCAAACCCGGTCGGACTGGGGGTATTGAGCAAGTGGAAAAGAAATTGGAGTGCTTCGCTATTCATGACTGAGGAGAGGCCACTCTACTCAGAATGGCCGCAAAAGAACGCAAAGATCGCAAAAAACCGCGAAAGAAAGAAGAAGGGGTATTCTTGATCGATTTTTATACAACGGTTCAGCAAAACCTTTTAACCTCGAATGGACACGAATAGACGCGAATCAGACTTACTAATTTGTGTCTATTCGCGTCCATTCGTGGTTGTTTTGCTCCGTGTTGGCTGCGGCTATGCCGAGCCGTATTCTCTTATGGCTTTCGGCCCCTATTTGAATAGTGGCCGGAGGCGAATGATTTCGTTTCATTCGCGGTTTATTTCCGTTTTCGCTCGAGAAAGAGCTGGCCTTCTTTGCGGCGGCAAAACTGGTCTTTAGGCAAATTTGTTTTCGCTGGTTTCTCGCTCTCGACTAGTGCGCGCACTGCCTCGATCTCTTCGAAGCCAACATCCGAGATCTCCAACCAGTCCAACCATCGATAAATCACTCTTCGTTGCAGAGCCACCGGAAGCGCTCCGATTTGGCGTACCGAGATCGATTCCTGCTCCCAAATCCTTGGCGTGGCCTCTTCCAGCAGCTTTTCTTCTTCTCGAGCAACTTGGCTCAGCCGAAATAAATTGCGCTTCACCGGACGTCCGAGAATGTGTTCGATTTCTGGAATCAATAGGTTCCGGATGCGATTTCTGGTATACCGCGAGTGAGCGTTGGTAACGTCTTCCCGGAACCGCAGTCGATTTCCCTTCGCATATTCCCTCAGCTCTACTTTCCAGACGCTCAGCAAAGGCCGTACGATAAAGAGGGGTTGTTCGTCCACTTGAAGAGTGGTTTCTAATTCGATTGCAGCCTTTGCCAGCGACCCGGTGCCGCGAAGGATATTGAAGAGAAACGTTTCGACCAGGTCATCGGCGTGATGGGCCAGGAAAATGCGATTCGTTTTAAATTCCTTAGCCGCCTCAGAAAAAAGACGGTGTCGAGCTAGCCGGGCTGCTGTTTCAACTGACCGGTTCTTTGGCCAAGCTTTAATCGTTTTGGAAAAGCAAGGTAAGTTCAGCCGCTTCGCCAAACGCTCCACAAACTCTGCATCCTCTCGGCTGGCTGATCCGCGAAGGTCATGGTTGAGGTGGCAAACCACGAGTTTAGAGAAACCGAACTGCAGTAACACCTCCAACAGCACCCGCGAGTCAAGGCCGCCGGAGACTCCGATGAGATAGCTCAGATCGCGCGGATGAGCGGTCAGCGCCCGGCGGACAGAGCTTATCCAGGGAAGGGGTGCGCGTTTATCGGCAGTCGCCATTACTTGATACTGGTAAGAGTAGTGCCGGATCGGAACGCCGACAACGCCCGGTAACGCCGATACGCCGATACGCCGATACGCCGATACGCCGACAACGCCGATACGCCGATACGCCGATACGCCGATACGCCGATACGCCGATACGCCGATACGCCGACAACGGTTTCTACGTATG
>JBEEIB010000497.1:0-16872 GCA_041167675.1 Verrucomicrobiota bacterium | reverse complement strand
CAGCCGCAAGCTAAGGCACCTGCTCCTAAGCCGCAGCAGCAGAAGCCGGCGGTCCAGAAGAACGTGCCCGCAAAACAACCGCCAAAAGGAAGTCCAACCCCGGCGAAGAAACAGTAGCCAGCTAGTCGTCGGGTTGAATCGCCGCACTATGTCGTGGCAGCACAGAAAAAGGCAGGGAAGAACGCGAAAAGTGGAGAAGGAACGAAGACGCTTAGCCAGTTTTCAAAATCTGACATTCGTTACTGGAGCGATGTGTCTTCCGCAAAGGTTATACGAGGGACGGCATCGCCGATATACCAGGGAGTGGTGTGCAAGGATGCAGTTATGGCGGTCGAAGAGGTTTTTCCCGTTGCAGACGTCCAACAAAGCAGCTGCATCTGCGAAGGCTCGGGATATCTATGTCTGCCTCGCTGCAAATGGATGGGAGGCTCCCTTGGCGAGACAGAGGAAACCCAAAGCTATCGCCCAAGAAGGGGACAGCGAGCAACCCATTAGGGTCGGACAATTCCTCGACGCCATTTTTCGGACGGCAACGACCCAAAGGACCATTGAAGGCTACGCAACGGCTTTTTCGCAAAATCGTTGATTCGAGAGTCGGAACCACAGTTGGTCGCTGACAGCGAAGCAGCCTGGATAAGGGCTAGCAGCGAATCCGAAAATTAAACGTTGCCAGCCACGAGGTTGTCTAATTTTTAGATTGGAGGGTGCGTGATGAGTGTTGACGCGCACCTCATTGAGCATCGTTTCCTCGGTTCCGTGACTTCGCTGATCCATCTGGATCAGAAGAGGTTTCCATTTTCGATACGGCTCGATTGGTCCTGCCGTCTGAGCGGTCATCGAATGATATTCGGCCGCAGAAGGGGTTGTGTGCTAGCGGTCTTGATCTGCTTAATCTTAACGTGGCCGCTAGTCGCACTCAGCCAGGAAATCGATGAAGGCGAGTTTTCTCGGAAAATGCTAGGTTACAAACTTCAGCTCTTGAAGAACCAGTTTGAGCAAACTGAAATGAGGCTTTTAAGTCAGAGTGCGGCTGGAACAACGCTCAAGAAACTGGAGCGCGTTTACAGCGAGATAAAACGTCTGGAAGCAGAATTTCGGTGTGGGAGATATTACCCTGATCTGCTCGATGAACAGATCGTCATTATTCGCGAAGAACTTCGGCTAATCCCTACGGATCCGGTCGAGACAGGGTCAACGTCACAGCCAGCCTCTCTTTAGCTGGGAATCAAACCGGTATTAGCTCGGCGCAAGCTCAGTTGGTTGACAGCCATCGAAGCTATAGTGACGGTCTAGGCGCGTCAGAATCCTTCGCTTCAGAATCTCTGTCAGGATAGTCGCTTTGTTGGTGCTTGGCGGCTATTCACAGAAGGTCTTCGGGCAATGCTCGTTTCATTCAGTTTGAACAACAAGCCGCGAGAGTTTTTGATCTGCGCGAGTTTTTTGAACGAAGCGTTTAAGGCGCTCAAGCGTTCGCTTGCTGAGATATCTGCGCAGCGGCGGCATTGCCTTCGCCACGGAGCTTTATCTCCTAGGTGGCGAAGCAAAGGGCGAGGATGGTCCCTTCGGCCGGAAGAGTGTCAGTGTCAGCGTGAGAAAATTTTTCGAGTGCCGAATCTCCGAAAATACTGACACTGACACTCCTGATCGTTCCTCATTCTCCGGGCAGCTTTTCCTCTCGGCCCGGCTGCGACCTGCCTAAGTAGCAGAACAGGGCGGAGTCGGCGGAGAGTAGTAGGGTGCTAGGTTTGCCCAGGAATTGTTCATAGGTCTGCAAGCTGCGCACGAAGCTGTAGAACTCGCTAACTAAGGTCCCAGGCGCGCACGGTGGGCGAAGTTCAGGTGCACGATGCGGATGCGTCATCCGAGCCCGGCTGCTCGCGCGATCAGGAACAACCCTGCCCCGACGACGACGGCTCCGATGGCTCGCGCGACGCGCTCACCGGCCGGTGCGAGACGTTCGGCGGTGATGGCTGCCGTCACGACAGCCATCGCGCGCAGGTCCATGACCCCGATGACGAGGAGGATCGCCGTCAGGCCGGCACAGCAGTAGCTGCAGTGGAGGCCGAGGCGCAGGCCGTGTCGCCAGGCCGTGCCGGCGTCCGCCGGCAACGTACGGCCGCGCCCAGGTGCCTCCCGGCAGCAGGCAAGGTGATGTGCCTTCCACGCGGTGAACTGGAGCGCGCCGGCGATCAGGAAGACCACACCGATCGCGATCGGAACGGCGCCCGCCAGCGCCGGCAGCTGCATCTCGACCGCCGCCAGCGCAACGCCCAGCGGAAAGGCGGCCATTCCGAACACGGTCCACACGAAGAAGTAGCCCACAGCCACGAGCGCGGTCAGCCGACCCAGGCGCGTGTCGCCTGTCCTGCCAACGGCCTGGCGGTAGCGCCAGAGCATCGGGATCAGGGACGGCAGCATCATCGCCACCATCATCACGACCCACATGCCGAGGAACGACGCCGCGGCGCCGGACCACGTCTGTCCGGGCATCCGCATCCACGCCATCGACATCGTCCAGCCGCCGGGCATCGGCATCTCGCCCATCGCCGACATGGACGCGCACCAGACGATCGTCACCGCCGCGCTGGCGGCGAAGAGCAGCGCTGAGACGCCGAAGAAGGCTCGCTGGGAAGCTCGCTCGGAAACCATGCGTCGTGAGATCTCCCGTCCCCCGGTTGCGCCAACGACATCCACGACTGGACTCAGCGCTTGTCGTATTCGTCGTGGCGGCGCCACCAGATGCCCGTCTCGTTGCGCCCCTTGGGGGCACGATCGATCCACTGGTACATACCCCAGAGGCCGTCCAGTCCGCGCGCATAGGTGGAATAGGTGTGGTAGACGACGCCGTCCTCGAGCACGAACGCGCTCATGCCCGGCCTATCGCGCGAGTATGTGGGCGCGTCGGTTCCGCATGTGGCCGCGAACTGGGCGACGGGCTCCGGGACCGGTGTCGCGTCCATCGCGTGGCCGCCGCGCCGGTAGTTGTAGTCGACGCCCCCCTCGCGCTGTTGCTCCTCGGTGAACGAGACGTTGAAGTCGAAGTTGAAGTCGCCGCCGAGCGAGGATGCCCAGGGAAACGTCCACCCCATCCGCCGCTTGTACGCCTGCAGCTTCGCGAGCGGCGCCCGCGACACCGCCGAAAGCGTGACGTCGTGGTTCGCCAGGTGGACGACGAAGCCGTCGAACCCGTCCGCGATCGCCGAGCAGGACGGACACCCCGCCGTGTAGTCGGGCCCGAACATGAAGTGGTAGACGAGGAGCTGCGAGCGCCCTCGGAAGAGGTCTGCCAGCGAAGCGCTCCCCTCGTCGGTCTCGAATCGATACCCCTTGTCGACCCGAACCCACGGCAGCTCCTGCCGCCGCCGTGCCAGCTCGTCGCTGCGCCGCGTTAGCTCCTTCTCCTCCTTGAGCAGCTCGAGCCGGGCTGCAAGCCACTCTTCATGTGTCCCTGTCATCGATACGACTTGATGGTTGTTGGTCATGAAATAGATTAGCGCCGGGCATTGAACGGTGGGAGTGACAAGTGTGGCGGGATTTCAGATGGACTCGCTAATCAGGGCAGCGGCGCGTGTGCTCGCGGCGGGTGATCCCCTCGGCGCACTGAACCGGGTCTCCACTTATGCCTGTCGTGACGCCATTAATTACGACTACATCGCCCACTTCTATCTTGGCGGCGCGCATAATTAAACTCCACTAGGGCATTGACGGTATCTACGGAAACACAGTTTCTTGCGCTTTGGCTCTTCATCATATACTAAATGTTGTGGTTCCTCCTCTTATGCGCCCAAGGCGCGCGGCAAGTGCGAATCATGAAAAAATTACTAGTCATCATCGCGTTAACTATCACTCTGGTGTTCCCGGCGTTAGCCGCTGAAACCAGCACCATCATCGTCTATCGACCGTGGACCAGCCTGGGAATGCTCGGGTCGATTTCCTTTAATGTCGACCACGGCCCACCGATCAAGATAAGCAACGGAACTTATGTACGCCTGCCTGTGGAGCCGGGGGAACACCAGCTCTCACGGAACGGGTTAGTCGGTAAAGACACCATTGTGGTTCGAACTGAGTCCGACCAAACTGTTTACGTCGATGCCCATTACGGACTGTGGGTGGCGGTTACATTCGAAGTGGCGGACGACCAGACCGGAGCGGCACGCGATTGTGCCGGACTCAAAGCCTATAACCCAGAGTTCTGACCCGAGAGATCTAGATCCTGGGAAAAAGACGGGCGGAGCCTTACAAAACAGGCCTGAAAATTCCAATCAGAAAGCATCAGATTTTCTACGAACCGTTCGGCTTCATCGACTGCGGCGCCAATTCGTCCACGTCGGTCGCTAGCTGAATCCAAAGTTCTCCAAATCGGCTCTGGTCCGCTACGGACGCGAAAATAAACCTGGGATGCCCCTGGTTGGTCCAATCGTGCCCGGCTTGGTCCAGAAAATCGAGGATAGCGCGGGTATGATCGACGAGCCGGAAAATGTCCAGGTCGTCTTATTGGTCACCCCGGTCGTTTTTGCGACTGCAATTGAGCTGATTGTGCTTGCCAGCGCTTCATCAATCCCGAGGCTTTTGAGGTTTTGGACCAGTGTGCTCTGTGATTTAGTAATTTTGTCCAGCCTCTGCTGGCCGGATTCGCGTAGCTGGTCACAGCATGAACGGAGAGCCGGAAGACCTGCGCACGAACTGACTTTCATCAATTATCCAAATAGGTCGTCGGGCACTTTCTGTAACGTGCCAAGCGCCGATTCCTCCGCGCTATTCAGATCTGCCAGACAGCCGTTTAATGCTGCCTCGATCTTCCGCTGCTCCGGCGGAAGCAGTTTCGGATCTACGCTCAATAGCTCGAAATAGCTGTTCGGATTATCAGGATCAAGCACGACCTTGCCGCTCGATCGAGCAGAGATCTCGGGCGTTGCGCGAATCGTCGGGAGCGCTGATTTGGCAAATAAACGTAGTCGTCCGCTCAACAACGCAGGAACGAGACCCGGGTTCCGGGCCAACAGACCGGCTAGGAATGCCCGGCCATAAGTAACAGAAGGACTCCCAACCCAAGAAAGTTCCAAATTTTGCTCCTCCGGTTCGTACCGGGTCTATAAGTTTTCGGCCGCCATGTCCGCTAGCGTCGTCTCTATTCAACAATACGGAACGCGCAAAAAACAGGGGCCAAATTTTTTTGAAGTCGCCACGGGTTCGCAATGCCCACGACGCGCCATGTGGGTTGTCGGACTTAATCTCGGCATTTTGTCCCGGCCCGTCCGCTGTAGTCAACTTGCCGCTTGGTTTCTTATGGAATGATGGAACGAAGGAGGGAGGGACCACACGATGGCCAGGCATGAAATGCCTGGGAACTGATAAGCGGCCCCGTCCTGTAGGGACAGCCGAACGCTTCGCTCGTCCCGAGGAGATCAAACGCAACCGGATCTATCGTTCCTCCGGAACGGTCTCCGCTCTTTTCATTCTCCCAGGCGTTTCATGCCTATCGAAGAGAACCTTCATCATCCGAGCCCGGCTGCTCGCGTCAGCAGATTGAGCAGCTGGGCCAGCACGGGACAAGAACGCGGCTGAGCCAATCGTTTGACGATATCCAACCGGAACGGCTGGAGGAGGGCAGTCGCAACCGTGGGTTGCTCGATGAAGAGAACGTCCGGCATCGTAACCGCCGGGTCTATTCGTCGTACTTGTCGTGATATCGCAGCCAGGCCATGGGCCATTCTAATTCAGCTTCATCACGGCCCTTGGGCACTAGATCGAGATAGTTGTAAGCGGGATTCAGTATGTCGATACCCCGAGAATATGCCGAATAGGTGTGGAAAAGGTTGCCTTTGCTATCCTGATAGAAAACACTCACTCCCGGCAAGTCCGACGTGTCGGTCTTCTGTTTACCGTAGTTGTACTCGACTTCGTTCTCGAGTGCTTCTGGAGTAAACGACACCTGATAGTCATAGTTGAAATCGTTGTTGCCAGATGACAGCCACTTGAAATTCCAGCCCATCCGTCGTTTAAACGCTTCCAGCTTTTCGATCGGAGCGCGCGAGATCGCCACCAGCGTGACATCACGATGATTAACGTGCAGACCAATCGCATTGAAACCGTCGGCCCAAAACGAACAACTACGACACCCTTCCTCCCAATCCGGCGCGAACATGAAATGATACACCACTAGTTGGCTTCTTCCTTCGAAGAGATCCGCCAGGGTCTCCTTTCCACGTGGTCCCTCAAAGACATAATGCTTCTCTACCTTAACCCAGGGCAGTTCCCTTCTCTGTTGGCTCAATCGATCCCTCAGCCGAGTGAACTCTTTTTCTTGAGTTAGTAAATGCTTTCGCGCCTCAAGCCATTCGCCTTGGGTGACTGTTTTATGGGTGTCTAGATCTCTTTTGACCATACTATTTTCTGATGTGTTGTTTAGGTGGTAGTTAACTCACCTCAAAGTTAGTTTTTTTTCACTGCTTTCGAGATCCTGCGTGCTGTTCTCAATACGTGCTGGTTGGTGGTCATGAGACAGATTAGTATCGGGAATTGAACAGTGGGAGTGACAAGTGTGGCGGGATTCAGATGGACTCGCTAATCACGGCCGCGGCGCGTGCGCTCGCGGCGGGTGATCCCCTCGGCGCACTGAACTGGATCGCCTTGCGCGACGACGCGCCTGCGCTCGCGCTGCGAGGCATCGCGATGGCGCGGCTCGGCGATCTCGTTCGAGCGAAAGCTCTCCTGCGAAGTGCGGCGCGCGCCTTCGGGCCGAAAGAGGCCGTGGCCCGCGCGAGGTGTGTCGTCGCCGAGGCTGAGATCGCGCTCGTCTCGCGCGACCTGGGCTGGCCTGCCAAGGCGCTCGACGCTGCGCGGGCAACGCTCGAAGAACACGGCGACCGGGTGAACGCCGCGCATGCGCGGTATCTCGAGGTCCGGCGCCTTCTCCTGATCGGGCGCCTCGACGAGGCCGAGCGTACGCTTGCCGAGCTCGATCCCGCGCCCTTCCCGCCCGCGTCGAGGGCCGCCCACGAGCTGGTCGTTGCGGGGATCGCAATGCGACGCCTCCGGACGAAGACGGCGCGCACTGCGCTCGCCCGGGCCGAACGCGCCGCCCGTCACGCAGGTATCCCTGCGCTGACAGCGGAGGTCGACAGCGCATCCCTCGTCCTGAACACGCCCGCGGCGCGCCTGATTTCGCGTGGCGAGGAGCGCCTCCTCCTGCTCGAGGAGGTTGAAGCGTTACTGGCGTCGAGGGCGCTCGTCGTAGACGCATGCCGTCATGTCGTGCGTGACGCACACACGGTGGTCTCGCTCGCAAGGCGTCCGGTGTTGTTCGCGCTCGCACGCGCGCTGGGTGAAGCGTGGCCCGGAGACGTGCCGAGGGGCACGCTCCTCGCGCGCGCATTCGGAGCCAAGCGCGTCGATGAATCGCATCGCGCGCGGTTACGAGTCGAAGTCGCGCGGCTGCGCAGGGTGCTTCGGACGCTGGCCGGCGTGAGCGCGACGAAGCGAGGGTTTGCGTTGGTGCCGCGCCGCTCACGCCAGGTCGTCGTGCTGGCGCGGCCCGTCGAAGAGGAACATGCGGCGGTGCTCGCGTTCCTCGCCGACGGTGAGTCGTGGTCGAGTTCGTCCCTGGCGCTTGCGCTTGGAGCCAGCCAGCGCACCGTGCAACGGGCACTGGACACGCTTGCGGCAGCAAGCAAGGTGCAGTCAATTGGTCGCGGGCGCGCTCTTCGTTGGATGACCCCGCCCGTGCTGGGATTTACGACGACCTTGTTACTCCCCGCTCCACTACCGATTGACTAGAATAGAAGCATGAATCGATCAGCGGCTGAAATCGTCCGTGAATATGGACCCTTTCCGGGTGTCGACCGCGTGAATGGGGTCACGTATGACGGTCAGCAAGTCTGGTTTGCTGCCGGAGACAAGCTGAACGCCTTGGATCCGGAGAGCGGGAAGACGGTGCGCTCGATTGATGTCGCAGCGTATGCAGGAACGGCCTACGACGGCCAGCACCTGTTTCAGATCGCTGAGGGTCGCATCCAGAAGATCGATCCGAAGACCGGTCGTGTGCTCGCCACGATTCCGGCGCCCGAGGGCGGTGATAACTCGGGGCTCGCCTGGGCCGAAGGGACGCTCTGGGTGGGGCAGTATGAGAACCGGAAGATCCATCAAGTCGATCCTCAAACAGGGGCGATTCTTCGCACCATCGAGTCCAACCGCTTCGTCACCGGGGTCACCTGGATCGACGGAGAGCTCTGGCACGGCACCTGGGAAGATGACGAGAGCGATTTGAGGCGAGTCGATCCTCGAACGGGAGAGGTCCTGGAGACGCTCGAGATGCCGCCTGGAGTGGGCGTGTCGGGGCTCGAGTCCGATGGCGGCGATCAGTTCTTCTGCGGAGGCGGAAGCAGCGGGAAGGTGAGAACCGTCCGCCGACCCGGGCGAGGCTCCGCGGCCGGCAGCGGCTCCGAGATCCCCGTCGACTCCACGAGCAAGTAACCGAAGCGGCCCTCGCGGGCGAGCTTCGATACCTCGACGGTCGTCGAACACTTGCTCTATTTTTGGACCGTGGCCGAGGAAGGCAGCCTGCGACTGGCCAGCCAAATACTGCAAGTGTCGCAACCAAGTATCGGCGGATCAACATGTTTAGCGAATCGGTAATCGCCCGCCCCCTATTAGCTTTTCTCTAATCTTTCCTTCCATTCTTCATATTGGAAGGAGAGGCTCTTCTACACCACGGTCTTTTGTCGGACCCGAAGCTTCCAACCGCCGGCGGCAATATCTCCACCGTGGGAGACGGCGCATAGCCGGCGTGAAACGTAATTTTTAATTGACAACTTTAGAGCGCCACCGTGAGAACCAAACTACGCGGTAGTTATCTGTTATGCCTTACCAGGAGGACGATCATGAAAAGAGCATTTGCCTTAGCGTAATGGCAATTTTGTCACCCGCGATGAATGTCGCTACCGGTGGACCGGTCGTCCCTTCGAAAGAAATTGTGGCACCGTCCCCCGCCTCCTACTTTCGAGCGAATGAGTTGGATCTAGGAGCATTCGCGACCTACGGAACGAGTTTTGGGAGCCAGTCAAATTTTAAAGGAATTGGCGACCATGCATGGGGTGGAGGCGCGGAGGTTAGTTATTTTCCCTTGTTTTGGAAAGGTCTTAGAGTCCAGGGAACCGTGATCAATCTCATCCCGGGGGATAACACCGTTGGGATAGTCCGGGGAGATTTTTTGGCGCGGTACCCGTTAGACCTCGTGTGGACGAATGTTCATCTCGCTCCATACGGTATAGCTGGTGTCGGCGGTCTATTCTCTGGGTACGATGGGATACGCTCGAATGGTAGCCTGCGCTTTAGTAACCGGGTGCTGGGCGACTTTGGCGGAGGGCTCGAGTATCGGTTTACTCCCCATATTGGGGTGTTCTTCGAAGCCACCTGGAATGTCGTTGACGGACCCAAGAACAACTTCCTGCAGGTCAATTTCGGCGGGAGATTCGCGTTTTAGCCTGCAGAACAAGCCGCCCGAAATCGACGTTCAACGGTCAGTAAGTTCTCGCCAAATTCCATGAAATGCGGGTCACTTGCCGGTTCGTAAAAAATTGCACGCTAAGGAAGGGTCGCGGGCGGTGCAAAGGCGGTCCGGAGCGGTCGCAACTTCCGATTTCGCAGGCCGCCGTCGCGACGCCAATGGTAGTCGCCGGTCCAGTTGATGTGTTCCAATTTCAACGGTTCGTTTTTGTCGACGGCACGCCCAAGCTCGTCAGCAGGCTAATCGCCGAACTCCGCGCAAAGAGCGGTGACCGCCTTTTGCGCCTGATTGCCGTTCGCTCGTTCCTCGCTCTCACCAGCCGCAAAAACTATCCACCACCATCCTAGCCCAGCACGAAAACGCGCCTCGCCAACACAACTCGAACCCTTTTAACTAACCAAATCAGCGGCTGGTTTTGAATCGACGGTTTTCAACCGACCGCCGATAAATGAGCATGGGAGAATCTTCCCGTTGTTGCTTTCGATGTCTAAATCGCCTTAATTCGCTGTGACACTTTATTCCATGTGTCAAATGTAATGGTTGCAGTAGGTCATTTATTGATTCTTTCGTTGGTGCTTTTCGGTTTTTGGCTCTCGCACCGTTACATATCGCGCAGATTCATTCGTTCCAGTATCCATTGTCCAACTCAATTGGCGCTTAAAGGCCAATACGAGGCACCGCCTCGCGGTTGGAACGTCCTGTATCTGATTATTCAATTGATCATCCCCCGGCTGATGTTTTTCACGGCGATCACTGGACTTTATCTAATTCTGATTCATGATTTCGCGCTTCGGTCGGCAATTTCAACTTGGTTCAGCGAGCCTAGCTGGGAATGGAGATTGCCTGCTGCCCTGGGAATAGGCATTTTAATTAATCTGATTATTACTGTCGGAAGGCTCAGCAGCCGAAGACTGCGAGAGGCAGCCCTTAAAGATCTCGAACATTCTCACGCGATTCTGATCTTGACTGGCGCACAAGCTCTGCAGGCTCTATTGCCACTTATTTTCGCTTTCCTAGTTATTCCGATGCTCGGACTCCCAAATGATGTTGTGGGATTCTTTGAACGCTTTACGCTCGTTCTGGTTATTATTTTCGTTGGGATCGACACTTTGAGAACGCTCCGTTTGGTCGAAGCGAAAATCGCTCATCGCGCAAGGCTAAGGTCCGGTGGTGAGGAACGCCAAGTTCGCGCAGCGGAGACGCAGTATTCGGTCATGCATCGGATACTAAATGTGCTGGTCGTTCTGGCGACAGTTGGCGCGGCATTGATGGTTTTTGATCAAGTCCGTGCATTTGGTGCCAGCCTCCTAACTTCCGCCGGAATCGTCGGATTGGTAGCGGGAATCGCGGCTCAGCGAACACTACAAAACGTCTTCGCTGGTCTCCAGCTTGCGATCACCCAGCCGATTGCTCTCGGCGACGTGGTTGAGGTCGAGAATGTTGTCGGGACAATCGAGGAAATTACTTTTAGCTTCGTTTCTGTGAGGTTACAGGATCTTCGCCGGTTGATCCTGCCGGTTACCTATTTCCTCGAAAGGCCCTTTACCAATTGGACTCGAACCTCTGCCGAATCGGCCACGTCTTTTTCGTTGGTCCTGTCTTTGGATGCCTCGCTCGCAGCGATACGCAACCAAGTGGACACGATCCTGCGCTCCCATCCGCTTTGGAACGGCAGCAAATGGGAAGTTATGATCAGCGAACTGGGTGAGTCGTCAATGGTTGTCCGAATCACCGTTGGTGGCGCTAACCCCGAGATCGCCTTCCAGCTCAAGTCACAGGTACAAGAGCATATTTTGGATTATCTAAATCAGTTCAAGAAAGGCTCTCTTATCGGTGCGGTTACCGATCCAAAACCTGCAATGAAGTTGTCAGAAACAGCAACTCCAAAGAACTTGGAACCTGCAACGACGCAGCCCTAGCAAAGTAGGATTGCGGGCACTACTGATTTGCTTCACAACAGAAAGCGGTTCGATTCAACATTCAACTGCCCTCGCCGACGTCCTTAAGGAATTCGGCGAAGCGCGAATCCTTCAGAAGCCCTATACCGAGGCTAGCTTGGTGGACAAGATATGGCAGCGCTGAACTAAGTCGGAGAGGTGACCCGGATTCAAGCCCGGTGGAAATGCGGACGCATGACCCCTAGGCCCTGTGTGCCGATCGATCTAGACAAGCACCGGAGCTACGGGCGGAATCTTCGATCCAGCGCGCGGTTGGAAATCACGGCTACGAGCATCCCCCAAAAGGGTAATAGCCTCCTTCTTGAGCCGTATTAGCGTACGGGCATTGAGCACACGATTTAAAGATGACGTTCGACTACGGTTCTGAAACCCCTCCACACGAGTTCGTCTCCCCGCCTTCCTTGTTGAGCTCCGTCCGGCTCCGTAGCGGCCAGGTGAAACTCTTCAATTTTCGGGCGAAACTCTCCGATCTGTGGCAAATCGCGGACGCGATACCGCAGCACCGTCCAAAGCAGCATGTCGTTTGCCTTCATGATTTCGATCGACCAATGAAATTCGATCGAAATTTGGACGGGCGCACCAGACGGGAGACCACGGCAAATGGCGACGTTGCTTTCCTACCCGCCGATGCGCCAACCATGCTTCGTCCCGCAAAGGACGACCCGCACCGGTTCTTGTCGTACAGTTACCTCGTTTTGGAGCCCGGCTATTTGGCAGAGCTTGCATTGTCGAATGGAATCGGTCGTCCGCTCGACTTTATACCAAGATTCGCGACACCAGACCCTTTGCTGCACGAAATCACCGCCGCTCTTACCTCTGCGCCGCAAATCAACGATCCGGCAGCGAACCTCTTTACTGAGACCTTGGTCAACGCGGCGTGTGCGCGAATTCTGCGCAACTACGCGCAAGTCAGATACCCGCTTTCCGGTTCACCACGGCTCACCGACGATCGACTGCGTGCGGTGATCGATTACATCCATGACCATATCGGAGAATCTCTCGAGCTGGGTTCGATTTCTCGAGCCGCCGGCTTAAGCGAATTTCACTTCGCGCGTTTATTCAAGGCTGCAACCGGGGTCACCCCTTTCCAGTTCGTGACTCGTACTCGGATCGAACGGGCAAAGGAGCTTCTCCGCAAAACACGATTACCGATCTTCGAAATAGCCGAGCGCGTCGGTTATAAGAAGCCGAGCCACTTCAGTGCCCGATTTCGTACGGTTTCGGGATGTGGTCCGGACGCTTATCGCAAGTCCACTGGTCGTTGATCGGTGGTCGTGGTGCATCTTCGGTCACATTCCGGATGCTGCGTGCCAGGCCTCCTGAAGCAGCCGAGCCTGTATTACCCGGATAGATTTGTCCGCCTGGATCACTGCGAAGACGACCACTACCGCAAGAATCAGAAACTATTTAGCAAGAACTCGGCGCAGACGGTCGGGCACCGGTGGATTATAGACATGGCTGTGAAAGCAAGCCAAATTCAATCTCATGGCGGCACAGAAGCCCTCAAGCTGATTGCTGCCAGCAATGGTGTCAAGAAGCTTGGTCCCAAGGAAGGCCGGACAAAACAGATTGGCGATGTTCGACTGACTTGGAAGGCGACGGGCGAGGATACCGGATACGCCACCAGTTTCTACGAAATGGATCTGCCGCCCGGCAAAGGCATCGCAGTACATAGTCACCCGTACGCGGGGGTTTTTTATGTAGTTATGGGGCACACTGACTTCCTGCGGGTCGATGAGCAGGGGCAAGAGGAGTGGGTGCGCTGCGGTCCAGGGGACACTCTGGTTGCTCCGATGAACGCGCTACACGCGTTCCACAATCGCACAGACCAGCCAAGCCGCTTTATCAGTTCGTCTGTTTACTACCACGAGGTCTTCTTTGAGTTATACGCCCCGACGGTTGACGTTAACGATCCGGTTCCGCCCAAGAAAGAGCCCACCGAATCGGAGGGGGACCAGTACCTCCAACTACTAAAAGACGCGATGAGGGTTCATATGTACGCTCCTCAAGCAAACGCCAGCAGCGGGCTTGAAGTGTTGCGTGAATTAGAGAAGCGGAACAGCAGCACTGCTGCGCACGCGTAACTCAGCTAGGAATCGTCGGATCACCGCCGACCTGCTTATTCTCCGAAAAACTGGTGAGACTCTGTTTCCTACAACCGAGGTTAGCAGTAATAACTTTATAGATCGAATCCAGTCATGCGGAAGAGTTATTATTCGATCTCAATAATACTGGGTGCCGCAATTGGCTACTTCCTATTGATCTCTTTCGCGCGAAGTCAGTCGAAGCGTTCTCCAGGCACCGGTATCGTCGCTCGATTACCGATTAATGGATGAGCTCTGACTCAACTTTCTGCCATTGAAACCTTTGGGTGAGCCGCAAACGGACTCGCCCGCACGACGGTAGAATTCCTCCTTCGCAAGATGCACTCAAAGAGCCAAGCGAGCAGGAGAGCTGAAGCTAATTGACAGATTACGAGGACTGAGGCAATCGGCTCTTGGTCTTTAAGCGGTTCGACCATACCGATCAACAAAATCGAAAAACAAATTTGGCAGCAAAAAACTGGGAGTATGTGCTGACCAATCAGCAACAATGGGCGGAGGGGAGTCTCCCAACGTTCAAGCCTTTTCAGAAATTGCGAGATAAGCCAACTAGCCGCGAAAAAGTTCATTAGCCGGAGCGGTCCGAGGTGCCACTTATCCAGCCACCACATTTGGCTACTCACATCAACGCCCAGGTAGATCGATCCCCAGCGCCAGCCGAGAAATCCAATGACTAGCGCCAGCAAGACGCGTTGCAGAGACCTAGGTATAGGTATAACAACCTCGCCGCCTTGAAAGCGCTGACCAAAGAATAGACCGATGATCCAAAGCAACTGCCACGCAAGCATATCGAATGGTCCCAGTTCTACATAAGGAATGCCTTGGGAAGCAGTTACTAACCAGTCGCTAACTCGCGTCTGCGAAATGAGCCACACCGCAAAACTCGCACCAATCGCGGTTCTCCATCCCCATCGTCGAGCCGCAAGAAATGCTAACGGCGTCAAGAATGAGAAGCAGATATACATTGGAAGGATGTCCATCAACGGCGGCCGAAACAACAGAAAGACGGACCCGACGACCGCTGCTCCCGGATTTTTCAAATACTGACCTAACAAATCGCCGACTCCCGGAAGCTCAGCTAAAAAGAAGCTGCCAATAACAAAAGCAAAAACAAGAGTCAACAGATGCGCCCGATAAATGCGCCACGCTCGAAAGGTCGTAGCCGACCGAGCTGCGGCAAACCCGGACTTTTCCGTGCGCCGGCGAAAGAGCATGCCGGCCAAAAACGCTGAAACAAACACGAAGCCTTCGGCCGTTGTGAAAAATCCGAACGGCTGATCAGTAAAAAGTCGAAGCCGCGACGGCGAATGATCAATGATCATCATTAACAAAAAGATACCCCGAAGGACGTCGAATATAATTAGTCGTTTCATCCGGCAGCGTTTTGAATTGGCAGCTCCTAGCCCGCTCAGATAATCAAAACGTTTATTGGGACATCAGATCGCCGATATCCGCACACGCTCGGCTTTCACCGCAAGCGTCTGGAGTAAAGGCGATCGCAGCCGCCAGTAATCACTAATTGCCGTTCCACCAGGCAAGCAACCGCGCAGGTTAAGATGACTAGACAATCTCTTCATTCTGTTTCTTTCCGAATTTTCAGGAAAGAAACCTATCATCGATCCCAGATAGCTCTATGATTCGGAAGAGCGTTTGTGTCTGATTCCCTGAGGATGGTTAATTTATAGCTCAGAGGAGTCGAAAACAACCATCCGTTGCACCGTCGTAGTTAATCCCGATTCCTCAATGGCACTGGAGCGCAGGCTGAAAATTGAACGCTTCAGCTAACCAAATTTTGCGATTTCGTTTGCCCGGCGAATTTGGCAGAGAGGATCGCCTTCCGTTGCCGCCAGTTGCTCCTCGGCGACTCCCAATTGCATCGAGATGCTTTTGGTTCTCGAGCGGATTATCATAGAAAGACGATTGAATAGTTCATGGTTCGGCTCATTTCGCGTAATGGAACCCGGCCTGTTGCAGTTCCGGAATGGTGCCGGCCATGCCGGGCGTCAGCACGACGCCTGCGATCAGGTGATTAGTTAGCTCAGCGGCAATCGCCTCATGTGACAGCCTGTCTGGGTTGATACCCTTCTCCAGCAGCTTCGCGGTGTGTTCCCAGATCGCGTTGTGGCAGGCCATGAACACTACGCCGCGCTGCTGCAGGGCCGGGATGGTGTTGCCGGCAAGGCCGAATACGCTCTTGGGATCTTCATGCGCAGCGGTGCTGGTGGGCACGTGTTTTGCCTCGATCAGCGTGTTGGTCTTGAAGTCGCCGCCAGCCATCGTGGCGAGCTGATACTTATCCCACATAGCCTGGTCGTAGAGCGCCAGCTGCGCCGAACCATGCGTGGCGGAAACTTCCAGAAAATCCGGATGTCGGAAGGAGAAGACCTGCGCATTGAGCGAATTGCGCATCAGATTCAGCCACGGGCTGCCGATCTCGGTGTTGTCCCAGAGCTGCTTCATACTGCCGCGATAGGCCATTATGGCATCCAGCGCCCCGGCATCCCATAGATCCGGCGTGTCGAGGATCATCGGCACGGTCTTGAAGTCGCGACGGCCTGGTGCCTTGGCCAGTTCTTCCATCAGTGAGCGGAGTTCTCCGGCCTGCGGCGTGACTGGTCCGGGCCGAATATGGTCAGCTGGTAATGGCTCTTCCGCCGCTGCTACTCGGCCGCCCAGTAGCATCGAGCAGCCTGCTAAAGCGGACACCTGCAGGCAGCGACGAGGTGACAAAAACAAATCTTTCATGATGTGTCGGTTTGATTCCTTACCGCCGTCTTCTATTCCGCCTTGGTTGACCATCCCAGTCATCTTGAATTCTGGCTTCAACTTGCGGGAACAATGCTCAGCATTCTATTGCTACGATTAATAGTTTCTTCACTACTCGATCGAGCCGTATCGAATTGCCCCAAGGGAGACCCGAAGAAGACCTCTCTTACTGGGACGGCGACGGTTTGACCTCGACGACAAGGTGCTTCATCAGAGGCTGGTCGCTTTGAGCACTGTAATCGCCGATGGGACAAAGCACGTTCAGCTCCGGCATGTAACCCATCGCGGAACCGCACGGCAGGTTGTAGGGAATGGCGCGATATCCGCGCACATAACGGGTGGAACCGTCCTTCGCAAAGCTGGTCAGGTCCACGAGGTCATATTTCTTCAAGCCTCGCTCCGTCATGTCGTCTTTATTCATAAAGACCAACGTGCGCAGGTTCTTGACACCCCGGTAACGATCGTCATCAGAATAAATGGTCGTGTTCCATTGATCGTGCGAGCGCACGGTCCCGAGAAGCAGACGCCCCGCTTTAGGAGC
>JBEEIB010000496.1:0-9991 GCA_041167675.1 Verrucomicrobiota bacterium | reverse complement strand
TGCACGAGCAGAACCAGATTCCGGAACTGGATCACTGCTACATCTGTGGAGAGCTGGCGCTTTCCGGTGAACTGCGACCAGTGAGAGGCGTCTTGGCGATCGCGTTGGAAGCACGCAAACGGCGCCGGGAACGTCTCATCGTGCCGTATCAGAATGCGGCGGAGGCGGCGGTGGTAGATGGATTGTCCGTTTATGGTGCGACCAGTCTCTCTGAGGTCGTGCAGTTCTTGCGGGGCGAGAAAGAGTTAATTGCCGTGCCCAATCAACCCTGGACTGTTCACCGAACCCGAGACGAATCCGATTTCTCCGAAGTGAAGGGTCAATACCACGTTAGAAGAGCGGTCGAAGTCGCTGCAGCCGGCGGCCACAACCTACTCATGATTGGGCCCAATTGTTCAGAGGTTGTAGAAGGTCCACCGGTATCCCCGAGGTCAACGTTGGCTAGTCTCGAGAAATCACCGCTCAACTTCGAACGGCAAAAAGCAGAGAAGGGGGGTAAGCGGAGATGACTCCTATCGAGTAATGACACCAGCCAGCGTCCTGTCGGACTTCTCTACTGTGGGACCACCGCATGTTAACGATACTTCTCTAACGATCTGAATCTATTGATCCGCAACCGCCGTAGAGGGGGGAATTTCCGCAATTCCGAAGTTCCATTGCGTCTAGTTAAGGTGTAGGCGTTGGCAAAGAGGCTACGGATGAAACCGAACGAATGCCTGGCGAGTCGTGCTGCCGACCGGTTTCGAACTACACACTGGAGCGGACTCTTGCCTTCTGTTCACCAAGGAAGTCCGTATGCAGGCGTGGGGAACTTCACGCATTGTGCGAAGCATTGATTGCCCCGGAAGGATACCTAGGCCCGTGAAGGCGGAGGGTAAACGGGTTTGTCAGGTTTGCGGAGCGGTGTTGCGCAACGACAGCGATTTGTGTCCGGTCTGTGCGCTGCGCGGAGCTCTTGGCAATGAACTTGAAGTCACCGAGTCACGGTTCGAGCCCACTCATTTGGCCTCTCAACTCCGGTTTGAACACTACGAGGTTCTCACTCGCGAAGATGGAACGCCGTTTGAATTGGGCCGCGGTGCAATGGGAGTCACATACAAAGCGCTCGATATCAATCTTCGATGTCCGGTAGCGTTGAAGGTCATAAGCGGCCGATTCATAGGCGACGAATCAGCACGGCGACGGTTTCTGCGAGAGGCTCGCGCTGCGGCCAGCGTCCGTCATCCCAGCGTCGCTTCGGTGTTTCACCTAGGGAAGAGCCGCGGTATTTACTTCTATGCTATGGAGTTTGTTGAGGGAGAGACTCTAGGGAATTTTATCAAGCGCTCAGGTCGACTCGAGGTAAAGCTAGCGCTGGAGATCGTGACCCAAGTCGCAGCCGGCCTGACCGCCATCCACGAACAAAACCTTATCCACCGGGATATCAAACCCAATAACATCATGGTTAGTTTGAAGGACGGAGGATGTTCAACAGCGAAGATTATCGATCTTGGTCTGGCAAAGACGATGAACGAATCGGCTTTTGAATCGAAAATCTCAACCCGCGGGACTTTCGCTGGGACACCAGAGTTTGCCAGCCCTGAGCAATTCGCCGGAGTAGAAGTAGACATCCGTTCAGATCTCTACTCGCTTGGTGTGGTGCTTTGGCAGATGCTCTGCGGCAAGTTGCCTTTCAACGGATCGCTGAATGAGTTGATGTACCAACATTTACATACGCCGGCCCCAGTTGAGCAACTCGAAAGTGTCCCACAGCCCTTGGTTGTCCTCCTTGAGAAACTCCTTAAGAAAGATTCCAAACAGCGTTTCCGGACCCCGAACGAACTCTTGCAGGCGATCCCGATGATCACAAGCACAGTGAAAGGGGACGCGAACTATCCTACATCAAGGGTACCGGCACCTCTTGTTCGGCGAGCTAGTTCTCGCCAGAACGAATCATCTGCAATCAGGGCACCAAAACGGAGTATTGCCGTACTCCCGTTTGACACGCTGGGTCGCAGTACAAGAAACACCTACTTTGCTGATGGCGTTCAGGATGAAATCCTTTCCAATCTCGCCAGAGTGTCCCAGCTAAGAGTGATCAGTCGGACGTCGGTGATGACATATCGCCCTGGGGGCGATCGCGACCTACGTTCAATCGCTGGCGTGCTCGGGGTGGCTAACGTGGTCGAGGGTACGGTACGAAGAGACGGTAATCGCGTCCGAATTACAATCCGGCTTGTTGATGCCCGAAGAGACGAAACGCTCTGGTCTGAGATCTATGATCGGAGCCTGACAGATATCTTGTCACCGACATCCAGAGCGACATAGCTCAAAAAGTAGCCATTAATTTAGCCGCGCAGCTATCGCCAAAGGAACGGAAGCAGATCCGAGAAAAGCCTACCATAAACATAGAAGCTTACGACCTTTATCTTAAAGCAAAGGAGCTGATCTTGGACCCTCAGTTTTTGACGGAAGACGAGCGGGAAGCACTTCTGCGTGCGATTAGGCTGCTTGACGAAGCTACCAAAAAAGATTCGGAATTTGCTCTCGCATTCTGCCAGATCGCCAAGGCTCACGATGCTCTGTATTGGAACAAAATTGATCAGACACCGGAAAGGCGTGCAATGGCTGATCGAGCCGAAGACGAAGCCCTGCGTTTGCGGCCAGATCTTGCTGAAGTGCGAATCAGGGCGGCATGGCACCACTTCGTGTATCGGGAGGACGAGAGGGCATTGGCGGAGCTAGCCGACGTCCAGCAGAGTCTACCCAACAGCGCGGAAGCGCTTCAACTCATTGCCTTTATTGAACGCAGGCAAGGAAGCTGGGAAAAGGCCTTAAGTATGTTGCATAAGGCTCTTATCTTGGACCCAAGGCACTCGATAATTTTGGGAGCTTTGGCCGACACCTATTACTGGCTCCGTCGTTATCGAGAGGTCGAGCAAATCTTTGACCGACAAATCGAATTTGCTCCGAACCATTCTTCGTTAAAGGCATACAGGGCTTCCGTTGCGTTCGAGGAAAAAGCGGATCTAGAGAGCTATCGGGCTGTTATGGAGAAGCTTCCTTCTTCAGCAAGAAATACCTTGTGGATTACTTCGCTGCGTTTCCAAAGCGCTGTGCTTGCCCGCGATTGGAAGAACGCAAAGGAGATCCTCAGCGATAGTCCGGCTAACGAACTTTACTTTGGTTTTTCTCCTTATTCTTGGGCCAACTCGCTGGTCCCTCGGAGTTGTCACGAGATCTGGCTTACTGCGCTTCAGAGAGGGCATCCGATAAAGGCAGGGCGGTTCGGGTCGGCGCGTGACCAGCTAAAGCAAAAAGCCGAGGTCCAAACTGACGATCCAGGCCTAATGAGCGTGCTCGGCTTAATAGATGCTGCATTAGGTTGCAAAGAGAAGGCAATCCAGGAGGCAAGGCGCGCCTCCGAAATGCTACCCATCTCTAAGGACGCAGTGGAAGGCGTTCCTCTCGTATCTAAACTGGCTCTAGTTTATGCCTGGACGAATGAGCCCGACCTAGCTTTCGAAGAATTGACTATCTCCGTCGAGATTCCTGGCGGAGTACATTACGGAGAACTTCAGCTGGATCCCGTTTGGGACCCGCTCCGTACGGATTTACGCTTTGCCAATTTGTTAGCTCAGTTATCACCGAAGGAGTGAAAGAACAGCACCGCTCGACTAAGGCGATCCGGTTTCTCCAAGAGCTAAAGCCGAGCAACTTGAAGTGAGGTTAGAGTCGAAGTAATTGCCTGGTCGTAGGGGAGACTTCGTCTTAAGGTTGGGCACCGTATAGCTTGTGTCCTTCAAATCCGAGCTTTGTTCAGCTAGTGCTGTAGGTATTGCAACAGCGTAGCAAGGCCGATCCCGCCCGATGGAAACAGCAGCGCTCGGATTGCCGGCTGTTCCCACAGATATGAGAACGCGCCCTTGTGGGTCGATTGCACCTCCTCAATCATTGTATCGATTGCCTCCGGGATCTTTTCCGCTTGCATGAGAGCTTGCCGCCTCCGTCGCTTCAGACGACCCAAGACCTTGTCGCGATATTCTGTTGCCGCTTTTGGAAGTCGCCACGCCGCGTAAAGTGCAAGGAAGAAGTGAAGTGAGAGCGCCACGATGAGAGCGCGCGACCAAGTCCAATTATCAAAGACGCTTAGCCGAGCTACAATCAGAAGCGACAGAATGACAAAAGGATAATAGATTACATTCCCCACCGCTTCGGTACGCCTTGCGATCAGCAAAATGTCCCAATAATCCGCAAGATCGCTTTCGTTACCTGGCCGCTTGGGTTCGATAGGATATTCGAATTTCTGGAATGTACCGTCCGGCCAACAGCTCTCCGTCTTTTCGAGCTGTAAGAGAAAGCCTTCGTGTAACAGAATGGCATCGATCACTAAAAAGGTAAGGAAGAGAAATAAGGTGATTGTCGGAAACATCAAAACCCGGAAATCAAAGTCGCCCCTTATGGGTGGGACTGGGAAGTCTCCAATGAGAGGCAGGACGGCGAAGAGTGCTGCCATGTACAAGATGGTCATCGGCGCTGCGCGGAAAACCCGTCTGAGGAATCGGCCACGGCAGCGATACCGTTGCCACAAGGCTTCGATATCGATCCTATCACTGGTACTCAACGGAGGGATTTCCCAACCGAAAAGAGATATGTTCTGCGGCACGGCATCCTCCAACCCGAATTCCTCCGTCAACTTAGTCGCATTCTGCGTAAGGTCGAAATGCGTCTTGAGGAAGAAGTGGATGGACAAAAGTGCCGCAAAAAGAATAATCGCAATGGAGGGCCAAGCGCTGGTTCCATCCGACCAAGCGAACTGCTCACCCATACCCAAGTAATTTTCGAAGACGTAGAAGCAACAAACGACTCCGATCGCAAAGATCGCGCAGATCGGCACTGCAAGCCAACTGGATGCGCCGATTACGTCACGTTGCCGCCACACCCATGCGCCGATCGCATCGCGTTGCTGGCCCTCGCTTACTACGTCTGTCCGGGTGTTCATTTCTGATTATTCTACGTCTCTTGTGGCGCGTGCCCGGGAGAAATGGCTCCTATCGTTGGTCGAGCAGCTTGGTTTCTTACCTTCGAAGTTTCGGGAGCAACTCGTGAGACAAAGTGCGCCCAAACGAGGAGCAGACTTACGCATGCGATAAAGCAGCTGATTCGGAGGAGATAGCCTCTAATCAATTCAAAAAGCTCTGCGATGGTGTTTTCACGGCCCGAGATGCTCAATTCTTTGGGTCCATAGCGGCCGATTTCGAAGATCAGTGGAGAGTTGAGAATCGCATCGCGGGCTTCGAGCTTTCCCATCGACTCCAGCGTTGCCTCATAAAGGGCCGTCTGCCCGCTGTCCCGAAACGGTGCGACGTTCTGATAGCGTTGTTTTTGGCGCTTATTCAGCGACTCGTTTATCGAGAGACGAAACGCCGACACAACTACGAGGTTATGCGTCTCTTTCCACTCGTCCGGGTGGGCTAGGCGAGCGTCGAGATGGTTCGTAAAAAACACGGCTTCAGGAAGCACCGGCCGGAGCGCCTTAAGAAGTTCGAGCTTGTCGTAAACATCGCTACCGAGCAAACCGACTGCTTTGAGTGAATTATGGCCGCCGCTTTCCGCTCGCCATTGTGTGTCGAGTTCCCTTAACTCCGCTGTCAGACGGCGAATGTCGTCCGCTTGATTGAGACCTTCTGTCCGCTCCGTAGGTCGCGATGAGGACTGGGTGTTCTTACTACTGCTTTCAGCCGCGCCTTTCTTTTCTTTTTCATCTTTCTCATCTGATGGGAGCTTTCCGTCGATTCCGCGAAGATAGGTGTACCGGCGAACATCAAAAGGCTGGGCAGCCTTGGGTTGTGATTCCGTGAAGGTCGAAGACAAAGCGCGTGCATAATACGTGTCCTCCTCCGAAATGATCACGACATGATCATTCTTTTCATCTTTGACGCCACGCAATTTTAACTCCCGCCACAGGGTGTCTACTATCTGATCATCGAGAAGATTCGTTCGATCAAAGCGAAACCCACTGCCCAATCCCAACCCCTTCACGTTTCGCTCAATCAGATATTTGCACTCGCGCTTGATAGGTATGCGAGGCACTCCCACAGAGGATATTTCAGACAACAATTGGGACTCGGCTGCTGAGGCTTGACTTGAATAAATATGGGTCGTCGCGAGGCACTGTCGCGTCTCGTTGTTCCATGGATCATTGTGGGCCTCTATGACCATCTTGTTCAGCGTTCCGGAATTGTCCGGGCCAAGTACCGTGAAGGTAGGAAGGCGCAAAAGATTCCCATCTCCCCAAGTACTAACGAATCTTAAGCGAAACCATGAGATGAGGTCCGCGAGTCGCCCAAGCGGAGCATCACGGAATGCACTATTTGTAAGCCAGAGTACCAATACATGTGCCAAGGTTTTTTTCTCATTGCCAGAAGCCGTTAGTTCGCACCATTCGTACGGAACCAGCAGGTCAGATGAGTCTGGTTTCTTCCGGTCGATCCGAGCCGGCTGAATCCCTGACTTGCTATAGGACACGGGCCTTTCGTCTTCGTTTCGATTCTTCTCCAGCGTGCGAACGCAAGCGACGACATTGGGCTCCAGAGGCTGCCAGGGAACGCTGAAATACCCGATCTCGTGATCCTTCTCGGGAGCATAGGCTGATGTCCCCAACCCCTCAATGACCGCCCGGCGGCTGCGGAGGCGACGTTCGACGTCCTCAACATACGGCCCTCCAGGTATCATTACCGCGAGTATCTGAACGTGTTCCGCTTGTCCCGCGAAGCGCGATTCCTCCTCCAGAGGGTAAATCATTGATCGTCTCAGGGGGCCAGTCGCTGATTTTGTGAACCATTTTTTGATCAGGAGTTTTTGAAACTGCCTGACAGAGTGTACTTCGCTGTTTCTTTGCTTTTCTCCATCTGCGATGGCCACCCCCAATGGATCCTGCCACAGTCTTGCATCGATGGTTTCCTCGTCGAAGGTGTTGCCCGCTAGCCGCGGATCTCCGCCTCCGGGTCTAGAGCTAATGAGCTGTTGGAAGGAAAAAAAGAGCACTCCACTGCCCACTCCGATCAACGTGATCAGCGGCAGCCATGGAATGGAGGCGGACTTTTCTTCCTGCTCAGCCATGGTTTATTATAAGGGGACCGACCTTAACAGCGTTGCGGTTGTTTTGAAATACGTCATCTGACGTATTGACAGGGTCGAGGTACGCGTTCCAATCGGCGAGCCAATGCACGAAACTCGTTACGCAGCACCTCAATGACGGTTCCTGCGCTTGCTGGTTTACCCATTCCTTCAAGATAAACGGTTCGGCGTCGTTCAAGGGACGATCCAACCAAGCCGCTGAACCGAGTGGCATGCGCCCATACTTGGTTGGGCCGGCGGCTGCGGGCTTTGCTAAATCGCACGGTTAGGGGTGCCGTTCTCATACGTGGCAGTGACGCCCTCGCCTCCACGAACGATCAGAGGAAACCAACCAGGAGGATCGGCTGCGAATACGCTCGCAGAGGCGAAGAGCAGCAGGCAGCTTACGGCGAGAATTAGACTGAATCGTCTGGTAGTGGGTCTGAGGCTTCTCATTGAGTAGTGTGTTGAGGTTGAGGCTGTCACTACGCAATATTCCTATATCGGGCTAATGAACGTCTTTCGGGTCGTGGCATTGTGTCCATGCACTACAAAGGGATTCCATGCTCCAAGTTTCAGAATCCTTTGTGGGCAGTAAAAGGGATCAGTCAACAAATCTTGACAGACTTAGTCACCCGCCGAATCAAGATTCCGAGCGAGGCTGGATCGCCAAACATCTTAGAATACGAAGCGGGGCGAATTTCGGCGACAGATTCGACATTTCGAAAAAGATCTCAAATGACAGCTGATCTCGATTAGAAGCTGGATAAAGTTTGTCAAGAATTGTTGACTGACCCCTTTTCGACAGCACTGCGTCGGTTTTACATCCGGCGCTTCCTCCGGATTTTCCCACCTTATTATGCGCTGTTGGCCCTGATGGTCATGGCCAATTTTCCAGGTGTGCGTAATACGCTGTGGTGGCATGCGGGCTATGCATCGAACTTCCTTTTTGCTCTCCAAGGCAGTTGGACACCTTGGGTCACAAGTCACTTCTGGAGCCTAGCGGTCGAGGAGCAGTTCTATGTCGTTTGGCCGTTCCTGATCCTTCTGGTTCCAAGATCCCGTCTCGTTGCCGTCGTAATCGCGATCACTGTAAGCTCACCATTTTTCCGGCTGATTGGATTGTTGGCCGGCGTCAACGAGACCGCGCTCTGGGTCGCAACGCCGGCCTCTCTCGATGCGCTGGGCCTGGGATCGCTGGCGGCCCTTTGCGCGGATCAGCCGGACGCCTGACGGCGCTTGATCAGGCTTGGCCTGATTTCGATTCCGCTCGCCCTAATCATCCCTTGGTGTCGTTTCGCTCGTAAATGATCGGCTGTGGCTCAGCTACGTTGTCAACGAAACCATAGTCGCCCTGGCTTTGGCCTGTCTTGTCGGGAAGATCGCGGAGGGTTTCGACGGGTTGCCTGGGAGACTTCTATCGCTGCGCCCGCTGCAATATGTCGGCACGATCAGCTATGGCATTTATCTCTACCACCTCTTTGTGCTCAAGGCTTTCTGGAAGCTTCTCGGTGTTGCCCGCCAGCCCCTATTCGATAAGGGGTTTGTGTTGTTTCTGATCGTGGCGTCAATGACGGTGGCTATGGCGGCCCTGTCTTGGAAATTTTTGGAACAGCCGTTTAAATGCCTGAAACGTCATTTCCCCTATGAGCCCGAGGCTTCGGGCGGACAGCAGGAGGTATTAACCCAGTCGAGCTAACACCCTGCTACCTCCTGCGTGGAAGCAAATGAAGCGTGCGACCACTTTCAATATCGAGTAGGTCGCCCTCTCGACCTACTTCTTGAGTCTGTCTAAGACCTAACGCTGAACGGCCTGCGAAATACGCAAACGAATGACCATTCTTCCTCGTCCACCTTCATCAATGTCTTAACGCCAGGAAAACTCGAATTGTTACCGCGGCTGGTATTGCCTTTTGCAGTCTTTTTATCGCAACAAGAGCGACGCTCGGACAAACCGCAACCGCCCGAGCTAGGCATATGACGGTTATCACGCAGGTGGTACCAACCTCGCCTACAGTTAATACCTTCGTTAGAGCCTTAGACAGCGACCGATACCAGCTCATCGAGAAGAAAGATAACAAGGAAGTCTATAGAGATACCCAGACCGGTGAGAAGTGGGTTGTCGAAGTCCACCGCCGAAAAGACTGATTGGCAGATTTCCGGTTCTTGACGCGGATGCATGCTCATACGAACACATTCGACATGCTAAACCAAGTCCCGGATTTTGAAGAATTCTACGTGGTCTATCGGAATAGCCGCCCAAAGAGGGTCACGGTTTAACAAGTAACAATTGGTCCAGTGTTTTATGGACGGTGGATGGCCGTAGTCATTGCGGGTATCCAATTTTTATTGTGCTGTCCAAACGACCGTTTTGGACAGCAGTGTTAGGTCCGGTTCGATCTGGCGAAGTTCCACCGGGAGAGTAGTTGAGTAGCGGTAAATAAAACAGTTCTTGCAAATGTTGCGAGAAAGCAACATTTTCTGACACTGTTATGCCATCGAAGGTCTATTCTGCCGCGGTTGTGGGAGTGGATGCTTTCGAAGTCGAGATTGAAGTGCACGCCGGGTGGGGACCTGATGGGAAGATTGCAGTGGTCGGTCTTCCCGATACAGCGGTCAAGGAAAGCAGAGATCGAGTCTTGAGCGCGCTAAGCAATAGCGCCATGCGACGACCTCGAGGGAAGATTACCATTAACCTGGCTCCGGCGACCGTCCGCAAGGAGGGGCCGAGCTTTGATCTTCCAATCGCGCTGGCGATGCTGCAACTGCACGAGCAGAACCAGATTCCGGAACTGGATCACTGCTACATCTGTGGAGAGCTGGCGCTTTCCGGTGAACTGCGACCAGTGAGAGGCGTCTTGGCGATCGCGTTGGAAGCACGCAAACGGCGCCG
>JBEEIB010000495.1:0-3116 GCA_041167675.1 Verrucomicrobiota bacterium | reverse complement strand
TGTTTTGGTGTTAGCCGCTCTTCTTGCAGCCTCGCTGCAGTTATCCCACGGCGCAGAAACACGTACTCTAATCGATCGGCCTGACCCTGACTCGAGGCCAACTCAAGTTTCGGTCGATATATTCTTTGTCGACATCAATAGCATAGACAGCGCACAACAAACCTTCACGGCTGACATTGCCGTAGTTTTGCGCTGGAAAGACACTCGGCTGGCTCACACCGGAAGTGGAGTCGTACACTACCCGCTCGACGAAGTCTGGAATCCACGAGTCGTCATCGTAAACGAAACCAATTCCGTCAATCGCAGGCTGCCTGAGTCGGTCTACGTCGACGCAGATGGGACGGTGCTCTATCGGCAACGCTATGTTGGCGCTTTCGCGCAGCCCTTGCGTTTGCATTCGTTTCCCTTCGACAAACAAACTTTTCGTGTGCAGCTCGTCGCTATTAGATTTAGCCCTGACGAGGTCAAGTTCGTGCCGGATCAAAAGTGGATCGACGCCGGTCTCAAACAGGCCGGTGGAATCTCCGCGTCCGTTGCTCTCCCAGATTGGACCGTTGAAAACTGGGATATCAAGGAACGCACCTACGCTCTTGCGCCAGGTCTGGAGGATGCGGGTTATGCGTTCGAGTTCACTGCTTCACGCAACGTTGAGTACTACATTTTGAAGGTGATTCTGCCGCTCGTTCTGATTGTGATCATGTCATGGACCGTTTTTTGGATCCAGCCGAGCGAAACTGGGCCGCAACTCAGTGTCGCAATTACCTCAATGCTCACTCTGATTGCTTATCGCTTCGCGATCGACAGCCAGTTACCGCGGCTCCCGTACATGACGCGTCTTGATGTCTTCATCTTGACCAGCACGTGTCTCGTCTTCTTTTCTTTGATCGAGGTTTTAATAACGACAATTCTGGAGAGCAATCGGCAGGCGGAACGGGCTAAGAACATCGATCGTTACTGCCGTATCATCTTCCCTGTGATCTTCATCACTACGTCGATCGCCATCTTTGCCCATCCCCGCGGCTGATCCTAGCTCAGGCGCTAAATCCCAACGGCGTTGCCGATCGACGCAGTCCCACACAAGAAATTATTCTGTCAGTCCTACTGACGCCGGGTAACAACGATTAGTCATGGCACCGCGACTCGACGCGTTGTCATCTTCCGCCTTTAATCCTCGCCGTGATGAATTTTCCGGCCGCGATTCCATCAGCTTTTGCTGCGACACTCGTCCAATTCATCTGCTCGCTTTTCTTGGTCGCCGGCTGCTTCACTCGTGTAAATGCAGCACTGCTTACTGTAACACTTAGCGTGGCAATCCCGCAGAATGTGCTTGCGCATCGCGACCCGCAGCTTGCGATGCTCTACGTCGTCGTCCTCATCACGCTTCTGTTCGCTGGCGGCGGCAGGTTCTCTGTCGATGCGAAGCTTTCGCCGCGATTCGCAGGAACGAAAAACAACGTAAAAGCGGTCACTGTACAAATCGCCGCGATGTGATCTAACCTGCTTGTCCGGCTTTCCGGCGTTCTTGAAAGACAATCGTAATGCACCACACATTCTCGTGTTTTATCCTTTACTGCCGGGCCCCGCTGAGAGTAAGACCACTACAGCAGCTAAAGAGCACTTTAGTGCGGGCCGGCGATGGGACGCCAGGAAGGGTGAACAAGAAGGTGTAAGGACCAGATTGATGCCCAACTCAAACACTCTGGATCCGCAGTCGCCGCAGGCGCGCGCGATTTACGAATTGGCGATCCCTGCGACGATCATTTTCGCTCTCATTTTCGTCATCGTCACCGGCGCAATCATCTATGCGATTCTGAGCTTTCGTGGGCGCGCGGGTGAGCCCGATCCGAAGCAAATCCCAGGTAACAGGAAGGTGGAAATCGCGTGGACGATCATTCCGTTCCTCATCGTCATTTTGCTTTTAGTCATGACACTTAGCGCGATGAATCGCGCTGATCCGCCGCCGGCGCCTTCACCGGACCTGGTTGTAACCGGACACCAATTTTGGTGGCAGGTGGATTACCCGGGCTCCGGAGTAATTACGGCAAACGAAATCCATATTCCCACCGGCAAACCTTTGTCAGTGCGCCTGGAGTCAAAGGATGTGTTGCACGAGTTCTGGGTGCCGGAGTTGACTCGCAAGATGAGCAATGTGCCGGGCCAACCTAACCACATTTGGTTACAAGCAGACAAGCCGGGCACATACATCGGCCAGTGCTCGGAATTTTGCGGAACACAACATGCCTGGATGCGCATCGTGGTCGTCGCCGACGAACCTTCGAAGTTCGAAGAATGGCAACGTGCTCAATTAAGGCCAGGCCAGGCGCCGAAAAGTGATGCTACCGCAAAAGGACTGGCGCTGTTTCAGACATCAACCTGCATTAACTGCCATGCTATCCGCGGCGTGGCTGGAGCGGATTTGCGGGTCGCGCCGGATCTGACGCACGTTGCCAGTCGCAGACAATTAGCTGCCGGTATTCTGGAGAATACGCCTGCGAACATGCGCCTTTGGCTTAAAAGCCCGCAGCACATCAAGCCCGGTGCGCTCATGCCAGACTTCAACTTAACCGACGAGCAGCTAGACCAACTGAGCGCATATCTCTCCACGCTACAATGAACGGCACCACTACCATTGCAGAATTCCGGGACGCGATCCTGGACCCCGCCAAGCGCGCACACTATCGCCTCGCGTGGCTTTCGACCGTTGATCACAAGCGCATCGGCGTTCTCTATATGCTGACCGGTTTGGTCTTCTTCATCATCGGCGGAGTCGAAGCGCTCTTCATCCGCCTGCAGCTTGCAGTGCCTAACAACGACTTTCTCCATCCGGACACCTTCAACAAGCTTTTCACCTTGCACGGGACGACGATGATTTTCCTCGTCGCCATGCCGGCGCTGTTTGGCTTCGTAAATTACGTCCTACCGTTGCAGATCGGCGCGCGCGACATGGCTTTCCCGCGCCTCAATGCCTTCGGTTTCTGGTGCCAGCCGTTTGGTGGAATTCTTTTGCACTTTAGTATTCTCGCCGGTGGCGCTCCAGCGGTCGGCTGGTTCTCCTATGCGCCGTTGAGTGAGACGCCCTATTCCTCATCTCCCGGGGTCGATTATTGGGCGGTAGC
>JBEEIB010000494.1:0-15766 GCA_041167675.1 Verrucomicrobiota bacterium | reverse complement strand
CTTAACCAAAGGGCGCACCGACCAAAAGCGCCGAGGTTTTCGCCCTTGTACCGAACTATGTTCCCTTCCTTGCGGGACTGGCTTTTCTGCTCCTTAGGTTGACGCGCATGGGCGGCAGCCGGATCGCGGCCAAAACCTGAATGACACTTGCCCAAGCTCTCGGCCAGGGCGCCTCAAAGCGTAGCGACCGGGGGCCAGTTGGGAGCATTACGGCGTTTCGGACCTGGAAGGTGCCTTTACTCTCCTATCGAAGTCGCCGGCGCAACTCCACGTACAGGTTCTCAATCTCTGCCTGGCTGTGCGCAAGGTACTCGTCAACCGCCTCGTAAATCGCTAACTCTCCGGAACGCACCCGTGGCAGAAACGTGAATGTAAAAAGGGTGAGATGCGGACGAGCTGTTTCCAGTTCTCGCTGAATGATCCGAGCCATCGGACCCAATCCCTCAAGAAATTCGGGAGAAGCCAGACTCTCCAACACCGTTTCTACTGGGTAAGGAACGCGTCGCAGCTCGGTCGACCATTTACCTTCGCTCCAATTCAGGATTCCGTAGGCGGCCCGCAAATCTCCGTCGAACGGGAAACCGACTGATCCCACGTTAAACACACGAGTCGGGCCGATCTGTCTCTGCAGCGGCAGGTGCGTGTGCCCGCAACAAAGCACCCTCGGCATCGGCTCACCGAGCATATCGAAGGCCTTCTCATCGCGCGTAGAGGGAAAGAAACCCTCGGCGTTAGAACGCGGCGAGCCATGAGCGATGCAGATAAATGAGCCGTCTGGTCCGCTGAGCTGGATTGCTATCGGCAAGGTTCGCAAAAAAGGGATTGTTTCCGGCACTCTCTCTGCAGTCCAGCGGGCGGGTTGCCAGGCGTAGAGATCAACTGCGTGAGCCTGTTCGGTCGGAGACTCGCTCTGCTCAATTACATAGTCCTCGTGGTTACCGCGCAGGAGCGGCCAATCGAACTTGCGCAGCCGATCATAGACCTCCTTGGGAGCAGGACCCCGGTTCTGGAAATCACCGGCCACAATGACCTGATCCGGTTGCGCGATTTCCAGATCGGCAATGACCGCTTCCAGGGCAAGTAGATTGGCGTGTATGTCGGCCAAAATGGCTATCCGCATCGTAACTCGGACAACCTAATTGTTCGCCTCCAAATATCGGCTCTGGATAAGTTCCAAAGCTTTCGCCAGACTCATCCGATCCAAAAAATGCTTCAACATCGGATCCGCGTCAGCTGGTAGCCTTTCCTTCAGTCGATCGATCTGCTCCGATATCAGGCGAAGTTTCTCCAATTGTGCTTCCGGATCTCTCGATCGCAAATCCCGATTGGAGATCACCTCGAGCCTTTTCTGTAAAGCCGAGGCCAACTCTGAGTAAACCTCCCCCATTTCGAAAATGTTGCGCAGGTGGGTTCGCAATCAAGGGTTTTTACTGAAATCAGTACGCTTGGTTTGCAATTGGTCTGGTTTCGGAATCACACAACGAATCTGTCGACGATCCAGAGCATGCAGCAGAATCTCGAGAGTCCGAATAGAAATCTGCGAACATTCGTGCAGCAACAGAATTGCTCCGGGTTCTGCCGCCCGTAATAAACGTTCGGCCGCGGTCGCCGGCTCCTTTACCCGTGTGTCGAAGGCCCGAGCACTCCAGCCGACGAGAAACAGACTACGAGCCGAAAGGATGGGATGGAGATACGGATTTTTCATACCGGTTGGTGCTCGGAAGAGGCATGGAATCGGGAGATTGAGATTGGCGAGAGTCCCCTCAAATCGTTCGATCTCATGTCGAAGTCGACGTGGTCCTAGTCGCCAAAAATGGAGTTGCGGATGGGTCTGAGTGTGATTTCCAATCGAGTGTCCGCGATCCAATATCATTTGAACGAGGCCGGGAGCGTCCATTATTTTTTGACCAATGAGAAAAAATGTTGCCTTGGCATCAAAGCGATCGAGTAGATCCAAAATCGCTGGTGTTGTCCGCGGGTCAGGGCCGTCATCAATCGTCAGCCAAACTTCATCACCCGCTTGACCGAAAAAGGTCATAACCGGCCCGAATCCCTGAAATGAAGGGATGAGCGTGGTTGCGAGGAGTGTCAGGTGAGCGAAAAATAAAATCCAAAGTCCTTCGAACGACCCAAACCCGAGCAGCACCAATGTGGCAAAGGGAGCCAGTACAATATACCAGACGATCGGTGTAGCCCGCGTCGACATCCTCTTTTCTAACGGTTGGCGGCTATGCACGAAAAGAAAAATGCGATTCGTCGGTAGAACCAGCTCCAGCGCGCCTATTCTTCGGATTCACTTTTGGTTGACTCAACCGGAAGAATCGAAAAGCATTCTGTTTGGCTCTTCGGCCGTTTGCCGTGACAAATTACCCGAACTTCGCCTCTCCGCGTCCTCAAGTAGCGCTGCTGATTGAAACTTCCAACGCCTACAGTCGAGGATTGTTGCGAGGAATACGAACTTACATGCGCGAGGGTGCGAACTGGGAAATCCATTTCACGGAGCAAGGCCGTGGAGATGAACCGCCTCCTTGGTTCCATAACTGGCATGGACATGGCATTATCGCCAGGATCGAGAACAGTCAAATTGAAGAGGCTGTCGCGGCGACAAAATTGCCGGTCGTCAACGTTAGCAGCAATACGGTCAAACGAAGCTTCCCGACCGTAGCTAGCGATAGTGACGCTGTCTGTGCGGTTGCTGCGCAGCATTTGCTGGAACGCGGCTTCCGCTTATTTGGCTACTGTGGAGACGTCCGGTTTGATTGGTCGCTCCGTCACGAACAAAACTTCCGAAAGCATCTGCGTGACGCCGGATTCGACGTCAGAGTGTTCGATTCGGAAATTGGCGATGCCGAAGATTGGCCTCGCGAACAGAGCAAGCTCATCAACTGGCTGCTCAGTCTTCCCAAACCAATGGGCATTTTCGCTTGCTACGATATTCGTGGCCAGCAACTCCTCGATGTCTGCCGGCAAGCCGGCATACGCGTACCAGACGAACTAGCGGTCATCGGCCATCACAACGACGAACTTCTCTGTGAACTTTGTGATCCTCCCCTCTCCAGTATTATCCCGAATGCCCGGCGCGCCGGTTACGAAGCAGCCGAGCTGCTCGACCGGATCATGCAGGGTCGGCAAATACACAACGAAACCCGTTTAGTCGCGCCAATCGGCGTTTTTGCGCGAAAATCAACCGAAGCAATCGCGGTGAGCGACACTGAAATCGCCCAGGCTATGCGGTTCATTCGAGATCACGCTTGCGAAGGAATCGGGGTTGCGGATGTGCTGAAGGTGGTACCCATCTCTCGAACGGTATTGGAACGCCGTTTCCAGAAATTTCTCCGCCGATCACCCTACGAGGAAATTCTTCGACTTCGTCTCGAGCGAGTTAAACAGTTGTTGACCACCACCGATCTCTCAATCGCGCAGATTGCCGATCAGGTGGGATTTTCCGGAGTCGAATATCTGAGCGCGATGTTTAAGCGAAAGTTGGGCATTTCTCCACGTGAGTTTCGGCGATCAGTAATTGCCAGATGATGCGGTTTGCCCTTTGAGCACCCTGTACGACATTTCCACGACGGATTTTGACAGTTACGTGAGCGGCTCTTGCCGCGTTAGGAAGTACGAGTTTGCGCGATGCCCAGGACTGCTGTCTTCGTATTATCGCTTTCTGCATTGAACGCATGAAAAAGTCGCCATTGGCAATCATTCTCTTAATCGTCTTTATCGACCTGATCGGCTTCGGGATGGTCATTCCCATTCTGCCGCTCTATGCGCAAAGTTTTGCGGCTTCCGAATGGCAGATCGGTTTGCTCTTAGGTTCATATTCATTCATGCAGTTTCTCGCTTCGCCGATTCTTGGCGGAATTTCTGACCGGTTCGGTCGAAAACCAGTCTTGCTCGGCAGTCTCATTGGTTCGGCCGCTGGGTACATTCTGATGGCTAATTCGCATTCTTTGGCGATGCTCTTTTTGGCGCGAATTATCGCTGGAATTTCTGGTGCAAGTGTTGCTACCGCGTCCGCCTATATTGCCGATATCACACCGCCGGAAAATCGGTCTCGCCGAATCGGTCTGATCGGCGCCGCCTTTGGCGTTGGCTTTATTTTGGGTCCGGCTATCGGCGGATTGCTCAGCCTGGTCTCGCCAGTAGCGCCATTTTGGTTCGCCGCAGCAGTCGCGCTGGCCAATGGATTGGCTGTGATTGGTCTTTTGCTCGAACCAAAGCAGCATGCCGACCGATTGCAAAGCTTGAAGGGCGCAGGAGAAATATGGTCTGGCTCCTTCGGCCGCTGGCTCGCTTTTCTGGTGGCGACCTACTTTGTTGCAATCGCCGGGTTTGCGATTGTCACAATGATTTATCCCCAGGTTAGTAACCGGCGCTTCAATCTCACCCAATCACAAATAAGCTGGATCTTCGTTGTTATGGGACTGGTCGGAGCGCTGATTCAGGGAGGAGCGATCGGGCGATTGACCAAACGATTCGGCGACTACCGATTGGCAGTCGTCGGGTTAGCTGTTATGGCGGCAAGCATGGCGCTGATGCCATTGGCGACGACTATCCCATTGTTTCTCTTGTTCACGATCGGTTTAGCAATCGGCAATAGCCTGTCGCAACCGACAATTAATGCGATGGCCTCTAAGGCCGCTCATGCCGGAGTTCAAGGGCGGGTCTTGGGTACGCTGCAATCAGCTGGGAGTCTTGGCCGGGTGTGCGGGCCAGCGGTTGGCGGATTCCTCCTGGCGAGCGATCATACTCGGCCGCCAATTGAGTATGGCAACACGCCTTTTCTGATGGGCGGCTTGGTCATGGCATTTGCCTTCGTCGTCAGCTTGGCGCTCCGAGGAGCAGAACCGGTACAGACTGAGCCCGCAATCAATGTCGGCCAACCGTACCGGCGCGATTAGGTCGGGCCAGGTCAACCGGGCAGGCCTCGTAATCGTTCGCGAGGCCTTGCAATGGTCGGGCGAAAACCTCCGGCGCATTTGTAGCTATGGGAATTGGTTCTGCGTTCCCAGGCGCCGGGTTTGAGCCATTCGCGTTTGTCCGCCCTTCAAGAACACCAACACGCAGTCTTCGCCAATCTATCCAATCCATTTCGCTATTTCTCGCGCCCAGTAGGTGATGATAAGATCAGCGCCGGCTCGCCGGAAAGACGTCATCAACTCCAGGACCGCGTTTTTCTCGTCGATCCAGCCGTTCTGGGCTGCCGCCTTGAGCATGGCGTATTCCCCACTCACGTTATAGACAGCGGTCGGCATTTTGAACCGCTCTTTCACCCGCCAGAGTATGTCCAGGTAAGGCAAACCGGGTTTCACGATTAACAAATCGGCACCCTCCTCGAGATCCAGCGCCACCTCTCGTAGTGCTTCGTTGGCGTTGGCCGAATCCATTTGGTAGCTGCGACGGTCGCCAAAGTGGGGCGCGCTTTCCGCAGCCTCTCTGAATGGACCATAGAAAGCAGAGCAAAACTTCGCTGCATAACTCATCACGGGAACCGTTTGGAAGCCTCGAAGATCAAGTTCGCGACGAATTACGGATACCCGACCATCCATCATATCGCTGGGGGCGACGATATCAGCTCCTGCCTCCGCTAGGCTGACTGCTACTCGAGCGATGAGCTCAACTGACGGATCGTTTGCGATTTCGTAGCGGTCCCTTGATCGTTGCACGACTCCGCAGTGGCCGTGCTCCATGTACTCGCAAAGGCACACATCAGCGATAATGATTAGTTCCGAAACCTCTTCTTTTAAACGACGAATCGCACGCTGAACAATACCCTCCTGAGCGTACGCGCCAGAAGCCACATCATCTTTAGTTGCCGGTATTCCAAATACCAGAATGGCTCGAATCCCGTCGGCATGGGCGGTTTTGGCCTCTTCGACAAAGTGCTCGATGTCATATTGGAAGACGTTGGGCATGCTCACAATCGGGGTTGGGCCAGCCACTTTTTCCGAGACAAACATCGGGTAGATGCATTGCCATGGCTCAATGGTGACCTCGCGGACGAGCTGCCTGAGAGTCTCGCTGGAGCGAAGACGTCGCGGGCGACGAAGCAGTTCAAGCATAGCTTAGTCTATTTACCGGACGCCTCGCTGCAAATGTGTATAAGTTCCCTGTCCCGGATGATGAACCGACTCTTGCTGGTAAATCTGAATAATACTTCGACGAAGATCGCCTTGTCCGATCAGGAAAGGTTATTGAAAAAAAGCGTGATTCCGACCGACCGATTAACCGCCGATGCCGTTAATCGCGTCTTGGGGAAATGGGTATTTGATTACGCCGTCGTCGGCTCGGTTGTCCCCAGCAAAACTGGAATATTTCGAAAGAAATTACGAGGACGTCTGGTGGAGGTCAGTGCTGCACTCGATCTGGGAATCGGTGTTGATTTTCCCGAACCGCAAAGCATTGGGGCGGATCGTCTGGCCAATGCGGTTGGAGTTACTTCGCGGTTTGGTGCGCCCGCTGTCGTGGTAGATTTTGGGACCGCCGTCACCTTCGACATTATCTCTCAATCGCGGCAATACATCGGAGGCGTAATCGCACCGGGGCTCGGCGCAATGACCGAATACCTGTACCAACGAACTGCGTTGCTCCCTCGAATTGATCTCTCCGAACCCACTAATATCATCGGGAAATCGACCAAGGAAGCGATGTTGGCTGGAGCAGTTTTTGGTTATCGTGGGCTGGTACGCCAAATCGTTACCGAGATCGTTGGGAAACTGGAGGGAAAGGCGCACATCGTTGCGACCGGCAGCTACGCTTCTTTGATTGCGGCAAAACTTCCAGAGTTGCAAATTGTTGATCCTGACCTCACGCTGGAAGGCCTTCGAATCATCGCATTACGAAATACCCCTTTATGAGTTCCGCCACCGCTATCGGATTTGATTTTGGCGCGACGACCATCAAGACCGGAGTGGTTCGAGATGGGTCGATTCTGGAAAAAGGTAAGGTCATCGAGACCCGGCAAGATGGTAATACCGACGCTTTGGTCCAGGAAATGATCGATGAGATTCAAGTCCTGAGAACGAAACATCCAGAGACAAAAGCAGTGGGCTTTGGCGTACCAGGCATCATCAATCCAATTACTGGCGTGGTTATTAATCTGACGAACGTTAAGGGCTGGAAACAGATTCCCTTGCGGTCAATTGTTCAGAAAAAAACCGGATTGATAGCGAATCTCGAGAATGATGCCAAGGCTATGGCCTATGCGGAGTGGAGACATGGCGCCGGTGCTCAGGTCCCTAATGTTGTTTGCGTCACTTTAGGTACCGCGGTGGGAGGTGCGCTGATCCTGAATGGGAAACTTTATCGAGGTGCGACGTTCGTGGCCGGCGAGATCGGGCAGATGTCAATCGATTACCAAGGAGTGGACTATGTCTATGGCAACAAAGGTGCTTTAGAAGCGTATGTTGGTCATCACAAGATCGCGGAGCGCGCCAAGGAGATTTACTCGGCTGCCGGGAAAGAAATCGGTGACGAGGCCGATCCGAAAAATCTATCCGCTGCGGCCGATCGCGGCGATAGCTTAGCCGAGGCGGTTTGGCAGGAAATCGGGCTTAAAATCGGAGTTGGATTGGCCAACGTGATTTGGCTGGTGAATCCTGACCGGATTGTGCTGGGAGGAGGTGTCGCTCAAGCAGGAGAACATCTGTTTAAGTACATCCGCGAAACGATTGAGCACCGTTGCGAAAAGACTTTTTGGGAAAAATTGGAGATTGTTCCGGCCACTCTAGGCAACGACGCCGGAATCATCGGCGCGGCGTCGCTCGCTCTGGAATCAGAATTTCTGCCGAAGAGTTAGCCGCATCGAACCTGGGTTCCTAAGCCGTGGCCCGCCCGCAACGCAGTCGCGTAGCGACTGTAGGCTGCGGGGACGGGCTACTTTGTAGCCAGACACCAAACGACGCCAGTCGAGCAGTTGCCAAACCTCTATAAATCAGGCAAGTTACAAAGTTATGTCCCTGGCTGAGCGAGCCGCCAAAGCAGCAAAAATTGCTCAGGAACCTGAGCTTTATAAGGTGTGTGAAGGTTGCGACTCCATCGTGACACGCCGAGTTTCCACTTGTCCGAACTGCCACGGTTACCGATTCGAGGAAGACCCTGCGGAAGTGATACGTCAGGCAAACATTCTCGGTTCCCGAGAGAAGACGAGTGTTCTAACGGAAGATCTTCAATAGCCGCCGCAGAGAGGTTGTGAGAAACGCCCGCGGCCTATGGCCCGTGGAATGCCGACACGCCGTAGCCCCAAAAGTGGTTCGCACCTGGAGGTGCGTCTACTTTCCTCTCAGGGCTCCAATGGCCGTTCCGTGAGCAGATAGTTTTGCACGTAATCGGCCACCCCTTCCTCGAGACTGAATTCTGGGCCTTTGTATCCTGTGGAAAGAAGCTTCTTGATATTTGCCTCCGTGAAATACTGATACTTGCCGCGCAATGTCTCAGGCATTTCGATGAACTCGATACGAGGGGGGACTTTGAGTGCCGAAAACACGGCCGACGCCAGCTCGTTCCAAGTCCGTGCTTGGCCCGAGCCCAAGTTAAATAATCCCCGAGCTGAAGAATTGGCTGCCAGAGATAGCGTCATTTCCACTGCGTCTTTCACATAAAGAAAATCTCTCCGTTGCTCGCCATGCGCGTATTCGGGCCGATAGCTTTTAAAAAGTTGGATTTTACCAGTTTGCTGCACCTGCTCGAAAGCCTTGCGCACGAGGCTGCGCATCTCTTTCTTGTGACCTTCATTAGGGCCAAACACGTTGAAATACTTCAAACCGACCAAGGAATCGAGTAATTCGCGTTTTTTAGCGTAGAGGTCAAAGCGGTGTTTAGAAAATGCGTAACCGTTCAATGGACGAAGTCGATGGAGTTGTTCATGGTCGTCATCCATGCCGGCGGAGCCATCGCCATAGGTAGCGGCGGAGGAGGCGTAGACGAACCGCAAACCCCGTCTCGCCGCCCATTCGGCCAGATCTCTGGTAAATTGGTAATTGTTCCGCATCAGATAGCCGAGATCCTGTTCCGTGGTGGAGGAGCAAGCGCCTAAGTGGAAAACGACGCGGACTTCGTTGAGCAAGGGGCTTTCGTTCAAGACCAAATCCCGAAGATCTGCGGCGGCGAGATAGTCGTCGAACCGAAGTGGGACTAAATTCCGCCACTTTTCATCGGTAGCGAGCTCATCACACACCAAAATACTATCAAGGGACCGGCGGTTAAGCGACCAGATGAGGGCGCTACCGATGAACCCTGCGCCGCCGGTCACGAGGATTTTACCTTTTCCTAAATCAATCACAGTTTAGATTTTTGCACTCAACCCGTTTTGGTTCACGAAGCAAGAATTCATATCCGAATGTCCAGGATTATTCTTTCCTTCACCGTCGTAGTTCTATTGAGCGTGGCGGCGGGAGCGATTTATCTTTGGCTACACCGAGATCATCCAGTGCCAGCTCCTGACCTGACACCGCTCAATGAAAGCTTACACCGATCGATGGAGAGCGAACTAGCCACACCTTCGCTAACGATGAACCTTGTCGAGCTAAACGTTAAACCGCAAGACCTCGATTCTGAAATCGAGCGGATTAAGAACTTAGCAGCCAAGCTGAGCGGTAGTGCAACGGTTAATCATCTTCCTGCGGAATTAGATCGAGATTTGCTCGTCGAAATTCCGCAAGCTAGCGCACAGCAATTTGTCGAAGCAGTGCAAGATCGGACGAAGTTAGTGTTGGACGCTCCACCCAATTCTCATGACAAGAATCAGATTGTCGAAGTGAAATTGCACGTCGCCCAATAAGATATGTTGCTGGTCGTTTTTGCACTTCCGGCGGAGGCCCGCGTCTTTCAAAGGCGTTTGGCGCGGAAGCAGAAGCAGGAGACATTTTTCGATGGAATAATGTTCGGTACGCGAGTTGGAATCTGCTTCGTTGGCATTCGAGCTACGGCCGTGGTTAATCTCGAAGAGACGATTCAGCGAGTTGCACCAACTCTGGTCATCAGTTCAGGATTCGCCGGAGCAACCCGTGCCTTGTTGGAACCCGGAGACTTTCTGATTGCTTCTAACTACACAACAGCTCAGGTCGAGCTACCGGTTGGTAGCCTAGTTGATGCGATCGGCCCCTTTTGTTCGGTCGAACAGGTGAGCGGACCGGCAGAAAAGCGGAAATTGGGGGAGTTCAGTTTGGCGGTCGATATGGAATCGAGATCGATTGCAGCGGTGTGCGATCGTTATCAGATTCCACTGATTACCGCCCGCATGATTTCTGATGGCAGAGACGATGGTATTCCCCCCGTCTTTATTGATGGAAAACTCAGGAATCCAAAAGAAGTGCTCGAAGCAAGCCAATTCGCCTTTCGAATGCTTCACCTGACTCGGCGTCTAGCTGATCGGCTTGGTCAGCTGATTGGCTTCACGATGCAGACCAAATGAGTGGTCTGATTAGATATCCGACGGCTCAATGCCAAGTTCACCTTGAGAGCGGACATCAAAGATCGTTCCGTCGTTCGAATTGGTTGGCCTAATCTTCCTCTGGACGCAAGTCTCGTGCGAGGAGGCGTTGCATAGCCTCCGCCGGTGGGGTCGATCCGTAAAGGATCGAGTGAATCTCGCGGATAATGGGTGTCTCCACACTTAATCTTTCACCCAGGTGAATGGCGCTTCGAGTGGTCGGGATTCCTTCCGCCACGGTACCCATCGATTCAGTAATGTGATCTAAAGGCTCGCCTCTGGCGAGCCGTTCGCCCACCCCTCGATTGCGGCTGTGCCGGCTGAAGCAGGTCCCCACCAGGTCACCTACTCCACTGAGTCCTTGGAAAGTTTCGCGCCTTCCTCCCAGAGCCGTCCCGATGCGGATTAATTCGGCCAACGACCTTGTGACGAACGCGGCCTTCGAGTTATCGCCTAGGCCAAGGCCGTCACAGAGCCCCGCGCCTAGGGCGAAAATATTTTTCAGCGCCCCTCCAATCTCAACTCCGACAACGTCTGCGCTCGTGTAGACTCGAAAGGTTTTGGTAGAGAGTATTGATTGCAAGTGTTCGGCAATCTCCGGCTCTCGGCTCGCAATAACGGTCGCGCTCGGAATCGAACGTGCCACTTCTTCGGCATGATTCGGTCCGGAGAGGACCGCCGTTGATATTTCCGGAAAAACGTCCTCCAGAATCTCGGTCATGCGTCGGTATCTCTGATGGTCGAGACCCTTCACGCACGACACCATTACTGAATTTTTAGTGAGATACTTTGACTCGAGTAACGAACGGGCGATTTCGCCGAGAGCTGTTGAAGGAGTGGCCCAAAGCAGATAATCGGCTGATGACATCTCCGCGAAGGAGGAGGTGATTTGCAAGTTGGAAGGCAGAAGGACGCCTGGCAAATGACGCTCGTTAGTTCTCTCCCTGCGTAGTAGGTCGGCCGTAAACAAGTGCCGGACCCAGAGGGTCACCGTATGGCCTTTCTCCGCGAGTAGCCCCGAAAGGGCGGTACCCCAACCACCGCCGCCGAGAATGGTAATGGCAGCCATTTCAACCCAAAAAGCCGACGAGTTTGGGTCCAACGAAACTTTTCGCCGTTCCTCGGCCCATCAATCTCTGACTCACGATTCCGACTTTTTCTTCCCAAACCGCGATTCGGTGCCGCTCAAGAGGCGAGTGATATTCGTGCGATGTCTCCATACGGCCAGGCCGGCAGCGAGGATCGAGAACAGAATAAGAACCGAGAAATTACTGCTGCCGACCCAAGGGCTCATTAAAACTAGGCTCACCGGCAAGGAAATCGCCGCGCAGATCGAAGCCAGCGAGACGTATCTACTCAAATAAAAAACTAGCACCCAGACCAGTGCGACAATAAGAACGATGAACCAGGGAAAAAGAGCAAGCACGATGCCACCAGAAGTGGCGATCCCTTTGCCACCCTTAAAGCCGAGCCAAAATGTGTAATTGTGGCCAAGAATACAGGCGATGGCGGCCACTACGCCCGCGATTGACGATTCAATGCCTCCAAGAGTACCAAGAAAAACGCCCAGGCGGACGGCCAGGAAGCCCTTGAACCCATCACAGAAAAAAACCAGATAACCCCATTTCTTACCCATTACCCGGAGAACATTCGTTGCTCCGATATTTTTGCTTCCGTGTTGGCGAATGTCTATTCCTTGGGAATTAGCCACCAGATAGCCACTGGGAATCGAACCGATTAGATAGCTGACGATAACAATTAAGATCAAAATCATCGGGAGAATCTTTGAATCGATTGTGCCGCAGATTTTCGTCCAACGCGCTTACTTGTACAACTGCTGTTTGAGCCGATCCGGCGCGAAGGACCGAGCATTCGTTTCCATTCGCCGCCACCTTGCATCCGCCCAAGGCGGACGGGTATATTCAGGTGTGAAAGAGCCGCCAGCACTGATTTTGTGACCACACCTATCGAAAACGCGCATTGAGGGGAACGTCGGTCGCCGATTTCGCAGCAATGTAGATTTCCGCTTTTAGAAACCGTTCTGCTTTGGCATGTTACTCCCGGCATGCTGGGATTGACTCGCATAGAACCGGCCACGATTGAAGATCTGCCTTCCCTAACGGAACTGCTTATGGATCTGTTTGCCCAGGAGTCCGACTTTCGTCCAGACTACAACAACCAGATGCGGGGTCTGCGCTTGTTGCTCGAACAACCAAACCGAGGCCGAATTTTTGTGTTACGGAGCGCCAGCAAGATCATTGGAATGATTAACCTGCTATTCACCATTAGCACCGCGGAGGGCGGTTTCGTGATCCTCCTGGAAGATCTCATCGTTGACCGAAACTTTCGCGATCAAGGTCTCGGGAGCGAACTGTTGAAATATGCGATCGATTACGCGAAGCAGAAGAATTTTCTACGGATTACTTTGCTCACCGACCGCATCAGCGAACCTTCTCTCACATTTTTCGAAAAGCACGGTTTTCAACGATCATCGATGGTGCCAATGCGGCTCTGGCTGCGCCCAGCGGCCGCTGTCGATCTCAAGACCGGCTCGGCGTAGCGATGTAGCCAGGTCTCCCGGCCCTAAATTGCGAATTTCAGGCTTCACACTCCGCATCCCGCGATGCGGGCTTCGACAATCAGGCGACTTTGCCCGCCGGCTCGATCGCCTCGTGGCTTTCGAATAACTGCCGAATGATGTCTTCCAGCGGCTCATCCTCGGCACTAAAGTCCTGAACATTCCCGCTTGATAAGAGTTCGCGGCAAACCTCGGCTACCTTGGTGCGATCCACTTTTAAGGTTAGCGAGGTAGGAGTTTGTTCAACTACATCCCCGAGACGAGGAGGACGATTGAGTGGGCCATTGAAAGTAAATCGAAGAAACTTGTGCCGGGCAAATCTTTCAATGATGTCGGCAAATTCGCCATCGAAGAACACTTTGCCATGATCGATGATAATCACCCGACGGCACAGCTTCTCGATGTCCTGCATGTAATGGCTGGTCAGAATAGTGGAGACGCGTTCCTGTTCGTTGTAGTGGAGCAGAAAGTCTCGCACGTTTTTTTGGCTGATTACATCAAGCCCGATCGTTGGCTCGTCCAAGAACAAGACCTTCGGCCGATGGATTAGGGCGGCGATCAACTCCAGTTTCATCCGTTCGCCGAGGCTTAATTCTCGCACCATCACGTTGAGCTTATCGCGGACGTTCAGAAGGTCGACCAGCTCGTCCACGATTCGTCGAAAGCGGGTTGGTGAGATCTGGTAGATTACCCGATTCAATTCCAGCGATTCACTGGCCGGTAGATCCCACCAAAGAGAATTCTTTTGCCCCAACAATAGACTGAACTGGCGCTTGAATTCCGTTTTACGCTCCCAAGGAGTAAATCCTAGAACGGAAGCCGATCCAGACGTTGGAACCAGCAGGCCGGAAAGCATCTTCAGTACCGTCGTTTTTCCCGCTCCATTCGGTCCAAGAAATCCGACGAGCTCTCCCTCGGCGATTGAAAATGACACCTGATTGGCGGCGTAAGTGGACTGGTATTGCCGGCTAACGAGGCCTTTTATGGCGCCAAGGAGTCCCTCTTTCTTGTTATAGGTCCGAAAAACTTTAGTCAGTTGGCGGGCAACAATCGTAGAAGCCATAACGGACAACCGCTCATCGCGAGAAACGCGAACAGAGTGCTCTCGTCGATTCCTGGCGCATTTTATTCCTTGAACTTAGGGCGCCATAGTCCGGCAAGGGGCGTCGGGTAGGACGACGGCGGCCTGCGTGTTCGCAAACGTTTCACTGCGTCGCTCTGATCGAACGTCTGTACTCTCTGCATCAAAGAATGTTCGCGGACCAGCGGAAGCCAGTCCTTACCGCTATGCCGCGGTGCGAGGCTGCTTGTTACCCAGACCTTTTTTCAAAAACGGCCGGATCTTTTCCAGCGCGGCATCTACGGTAACGCCATGCTTCTCTCGCAAAACCGGTATCGAGCCGTGTTCTACGAATTGATCGGGCCAGCCAATTCGGACCACCGGTGTTGCGATCTGGCTGTCGGTCAGCTGTTCTATGACCGCGCAACCGAATCCGTTGTGCAATACATGATCCTCGAAAGTACAAATGACCTCTACTCGCCGCGCAAAAAATTCGAGCGTACCGACGTCGAGAGGTTTGATCCACCGCGGATTAATCAAAGCAACCGAGAAGCCCTGTTCTTCCAGCCGCTTAGCGGTCTCCTCGGCTAGAGAGAACATGTTTCCGAGACCAAAGAGCGCGACATCCTGCCCGTGACGGACCACTTCGGCCTTACCAATCTCTAGCAATTTAGGTTGCGCTTTTGGCCGCGCTCCGGTACCGGCACCCCGCGGATAGCGCATCGCAATAGGACCATGGTTGTAGTTCACCATGGTCCAAAGCATGTCGACAAACTCTTCTTCGTCTTTGGGCTGCATATGCACGATTCCAGGAACCGGACGCAGGTAGCCGATATCGAATAAACCATGATGGGTCGGCCCGTCATCGCCCGACAACCCAGCGCGGTCCATGCACAGCGCCACGTTGAGATTCTGCAGCGCAATATCATGAATCACCATGTCATAGGCGCGCTGCATGAAGGTTGAATAGATAGTGAGGAACGGTTTAAAACCTTGCGTCGCGAGGCCACAGGCGAAAAGGGCTGCGTGTTCCTCCGCGATACCGACGTCAAAGTATTGATCCGGGTGATTAGCGGCAAAATGAAATAGTCCGGTACCAGACGGCATCGCGGCGGTTATCGCCATTATCTTCTTATTGCTGTCGGCGAACTTAGACAAAGTTTGACCCAGAAGCTCGGAGTACGTCGGCGTGCTTGCCTTGGCGGTCTCACCCGTTTCCAGCGTGAACTTGCCGAGCCCGTGGAATTTGTCTGGTTTCGCCAGCGCCGGGGCATACCCTTTGCCTTTTTGCGTAATAATGTGGAGCAAAACCGGCTCATGCTGGCGCTTCAGAAATTCGAAAGTACGAATCAAGAGAGGGATATCGTGCCCATCTATGGGTCCGTAGTAGTGCAGGCCAAGATCTTCAAAAATAACGCTTGGCAGAAGCAGGTGTTTCACCCCTTCTTCCACTTTGTGGGCGAGCTGCTGGGCAAACTTGCCTCCGATCATTTCGACGAACTTGGCCGCCTTCTCGTGCAGATGGCTGTAAGCGTCGTTCGTCACGATCCGGTTTAAATAGTTGGCGATCGCTCCAACATTCTTCGCTATCGACCATTCATTGTCGTTGAGGATAACAATAAAACGCTTCGTGTTGTGCGAGACGTTATTGAGCGCCTCATAGCTGGTTCCGCAAGTGAAGGCTGCGTCACCGGCCACG
>JBEEIB010000493.1:0-2665 GCA_041167675.1 Verrucomicrobiota bacterium | reverse complement strand
TGTGCGGATTCCCCACCCGGAGAAGAATGCACCGGACAATAGGCTCTCCGCAATTCGCTGGGCGTGTTCGGCGCTGGGAATTCCAGAAAAGAGACATTGGCCTGCATTAGAGCTGCGGACTTGGAATTGGCGCTTTTCTTTATCGAGGGCCAGAGCGTACAAGGAAATCTCCTCACACCAGAACGCATCGTGGAATCGGCTCCGTAATGCTTCAGCTTCGCGTTCCAGCCTTTTTCGTTGTTCATCGTGACCCAATGCGGCTGCTACTGCGCCAATCCCTCGTTTGGCGGCGTAGACGTAAGCTTGGACTTCGCAGAGAGCGATCGGGCCTGCGGCAAGACTGCCGTCGGCGTGAAATACAGAATCATGAGAATCTTTCCAACCCTGCTGAACCAAACCGTTCGAGGAGACCCTCGCATACTCCACAAATCCATCGCCATCTCGATCTCCGAAGTTGTCGATCCAATCGAGCGCCAATTGAATGTTCCTCCAGATAAAACGGATCAACGCGCTGTCGCCTGTACGTTCGAAGTAAGCGGCGGCCAGAACTAAAAACAAAGGAGTAGCATCAACACTGCCATAATACCGGCGAAACGGGACTTCCCCAATTCGCGCCATCTCTCCCTCACGAGTCTCGTGAAGAATTTTTCCCGGCTCTGAATCTCTCTCCGCTTCAATTTCGGTAGCTTGGGTCGCAGCTAAAAACTTCAGAACTCCTTTCGCAACGTCCGGACTAAACCATAGGCATTCAAGCGCCGTGACGATGCCATCTCGACCAAACACAGTGCTGAACCACGGCACGCCGGCGTACGGGTAGAGACCCTCAGGCGTCGAAGTGATAAGCATGCGAAGATCTGCTTTCGACCGATTTAGCCAATCATTAAATTGCTCGTTCGAGGTGTTGATGTCGCAGTCCGTGAACGTGGTGGAGTCTCTGCTTAGTTCTTCGGCTGCTACTGCGTACGGCAAAGTCTCCTTCTCGTCCTCGGACGTACACGAGGTCGTCAAAGTAAAGGCCGTTCCTTCTCGGGGGCCGAGAGCTAACTGGATCCGCATCTCGTTGGCAGCCACTTGAGCAGCTGCTCCAATACATTCCAATTTTGTCGTTCGCAGAAGACCATCTAAGCCCTCGTAAGCAAGCGTTACGCTGGACCCATCCAACTGCGGCTCGAGTAACCGCCCGTGTTTTCGCCTCTTGTAACCTCGCACTTCGAATATGTCCGCGAAATCAGCTGCAAACTCGAGGAGTAGCTCAACAGATGCAGGACCTAAGCCGTAGTTATGAATCTGGACCATTTCCTGGCTGGTGTTCTTCCACAAGAACTTTGTTCGGTAGATGTGCAGGGCACCCCGAAAAAGCGTCTCACCACTCGGTAGTTGTAGATCCTGGTTTGTTAAATCGACTGCGAGTAGCGCGTTGTCATCCCTCACAGTCGAGCTCAGGAGTAGTAACTGGGTTTCGGCTAGGCGAAGAACTGATTTAGAGAGGTGCCTGGCTTCCCTGTAAAATAATCCCTGCTCATTAAGACCGATCGGATGCAAATCTCCGTGACGATCGAAGACTGCGAATGCATCTCCGTGCATCAATACTCGTGTGCGATTGTCGGCGAGAGAAGATTGCGCACGAACATAATATTGGTTCTCGATTTCAATGATATCCATCATGACGTCTCAAGCCGTTCAGTGTGCTAGAGTTAGACTAGACCGTTTGATGAAACACGCTGACCTTATCGCAGGCCGTGCCATCTGAATCTGGCGTCTGTCTCTTATAAATCTCAATGTACCCTAACGTTTCGTAAAATCACGTCTGCAAAGCGGAGAAGCGCGCCTTGGATAGTCGGATTCGCGTTCAGGGTTAAAGTTAATTTGCCCTGTGGAGAGTCAGGCGTCCGGCCCGGGCAATGATGGTTCGACGAGAGCGTACCAGAGTTCCTCGAAGAGCCATCTGACAGTCCGCTTTTCCGTCGTTCCGCGTACCGGCTCCTCGATCTGCATCTGGAGCTCCCGGCTTAGGTTATGGAGCACGTCACTGTCATTTCTGGGACATTGCACCTCGGCATGGGCGAAAAGTTCGACCAGAGCGCCGGGCGCATCGCGTGCAGGAGCTTCGTAATTTGATGTAGCCAATTAAAGCTGTGATCTCATCTGCTTTGCCCATCTTTCGGATCTCTCTCACTGATTGGGAAGAAAACGTACTTCGGCGAATCCTTTGCCTCGTCTTCATCCGAAGGAAGTGCAGAGAAGAATAACAGCGCATCGCTCAACGTCTTCGGCCTCAAATGCTTTGACCACTGGAGCTGGTATTTTCGCATTGACTCAGCATCGCGCCAGACGCCCGCCGGCAGGCGTGCCCTCTTCGGACGTTTACCTTAGGGTTAGCTTGACTTCCGCAACAGTGCGAGAGCAAGATCGCTAAAGGTGGGCTTCTTCAATGGCTTTATCACCCGTAACCCGTTCGATTTTAAGTAGCGCGTTTTCCTTTTGAATGACCATCCGGCACCGGTTTTCAGGTCGAAATCCGCACCGTGCCACGGACAGGTGACCCTGGTGCCTTGAACGTCGCCTTCCGACAGCGGTCCGCCACGGTGCGTGCAGGTGTCGCCGATGGCATAGTAAGTTCCCTCCACATTGAAGAGGGCTATTTTCTGGCCTTCGATTGTGAACG
>JBEEIB010000492.1:0-5418 GCA_041167675.1 Verrucomicrobiota bacterium | reverse complement strand
TCCGGTGATTATTTCGTTTAGTATTTTGGGGAGCGCGAATGCTCCCAACCCTGGTTCAGCAGATGATGTTGGTTAAGCTCTTCATTCAGACCGATCCCACTGTGCTGCCGATCGGCTTGGTCCTCAGCCTCATCTCGAACTTGGCCTCTCTGGCGTTTCTAGCGGCGCTCATTGTGTTCTTCGCGATACGCTACATCCCGCGACGGGCGCCGCCGGACGCGAAAGCGCAATGCCGTTGGCGGATTCGGCTTGGGACAGTAAGATCGATCAGATAATAGCAGTTATCGACCCTGCATCCTGTGCGGCCGCAAACCGTCCGACGCCCATCATATCCGATTTGCGCAGCCGATGACCCTGGGCGCAAACCCCTTCAAATTTGCCTATCCCACAACACGCAGCCACAGCGACGAGGGGAAGTGCTTTGCTTGGTCGTATTCCCCAACGCGCATGCCGCGGCAGTCTGACTCGGGATTGTACTCGCGAAGTATGCTCTGCATCTCACCGCGGCGATCGTAGTGCAACATGCTCAGCGCAAAAAGTATCTTGTACCGAGGATTACAGGCAAGAAAAGCGGCAACCAGCGCGGTTTCGTTGGGATGAATGAAATTCTGCAGTACCTCTCGGTCATAATCGTACGGTAGATAGATATCGTGAAAATGTACCAGCACGCCTTTCGGTATGATCGGGAGTATTTCAAGGACAATGAAGTTCACTTCACTGCCTGTTCTTACAACGTGGTTCGAATCGATAAAGACGATGTCGTTCTCGTGCAGCTGCTTAAAGTACTGGAGCGGCACGTCCTGGATCGGTCGGGCGATGAGTTCGACGTTATCCGAAGTCTTCTCCATGTTCTTAATCAGATCGATCGGATGGGGCTCAATGCAGGTCATGTGGCCCTTTACTCCTGTATCCTGCTGATTCATCCCAATCGCCTGGAAGTTGCAGTAGGTCGGAACGCCGCTGCCTATCTCGATCAGTCGGGCAGGTTTGTAGTACCTCACAACCGCGTGTAAGACCTGCGCCTCGATGTACCCGAAGATCCGCGATCGCCCCGCTCCGAAAGGCTGATTTACGGCGTACTTAAAATGCGGGTTGCTGGAGAACTCCTGTTCATATGGCGCACACACGCGCCGCAAATTCTCTATTTGCTCGTCCAGGTCAACATGGACGCCGGACATTGCTGATGGCTTCGCCCAGAGGTCAATGGTACGCTTCAGCTCTATGATGTTCGGTTCTGATACGTAGTAGTGCGCCGGAAGAATGTAGACGCCAAGGCGAACGCCGAGTTTGTAGACAGCAAAGTACAGCCGCTTCAGGCCGTCGCGGAGACGGCGACGCAGAGGAATTTGTCGAAACGATATGATGTCGTGATGGGTTCGTATCGCCATCGCTTGTCAGCCTCGGACCTCGGGTGATGATGCCGCCACTTCAAGTTTACTGGGGAACGACAGTCGTCGAACGACTTCTGAAATCAGGCCATACATAGATAGAATAGCCCCTACTTTACGGCAGAATGCACAACACTTTACGGCAGAATGCACAACTCAACATCAGCCCAATGTGCAGTCTGTGCAAACTTTCACCCAAACAGTCTTTAGCTCAATGAGCGAACGAAGCATCCAAACTGAGGTACTTCGGTAGGGACGCGCGCGGGTTGCCGTAAAGCCCCACGAAAGTAGCATTTTACCGCGACGGACCCAAGGACCTACCTTGTTTTGGCGACAAGGTTACTTTCATTCCGACGAGTTGCTTTCATGCAATGAGGGTTGAGCTGCCATGCAAAGCGGGCCCACCGGTCCCATTTTACGAATAATCTCAGCACGGGAAAATCAACCTCCATCCGCAGTATCATCAAAGCAGTGGAACGCGTCACCGGTCGTGCCGTCCCAGTAGTTCATGCAGCGCGCCGCATCGGAGATCCTCCACTTCTCGCCGACGCCTCCCTCGCATGTGCCTGCTAAAACGCAGTAAAGGCCGGCCCAGGACATGGTTTTTGTCCAAAATCCAAAATATGCCTGTTGACCCGATGAACCGCAACGCCCAATTTGAGCCGGTCGCGTACTGGATCGCCGCGGTGGCGAGGTCGAACGGATCGCATACCTGACTTCACCTTCACAGGTGTTTCAGCTCGTCGTGATCAGTCCAATTTGCCTTTCGTGCCGATCTTCGGCAGGTTCGGTGATCGTTTCCTTCGCGACGCTAGCCTGCTGGCTGTGAGGAGTTGACGTAAATGCGAGTTGCGATGATTGGGACGGGCTATGTGGGCCTTGTGTCGGGCGCATGCATTGCCGATTTTGGCCATCAGGTCACATGCGTTGATAAAGACGTTTCGAAGATATCGATGCTGATCGCGGGCGATATCCCGATCTACGAGCCGGGGCTCACTGAGATCGTTCAGTCCAACGTTCGAGAAAAACGGCTGTTATTTACCACGAAGTCCAGCGAAGCCTTGCACCAGGCCGACGTGGTGTTTATCGCGGTCGGCACCCCGTCACGCCGCGGGGACGGGCATGCCGATCTGAGTTACGTCTATGAGGCCGCGCGCGAGATTGCCGCAGGGCTAACTAAGTCGACTGTGGTAGTCACCAAGTCTACCGTGCCGGTCGGGACTGGTGACGAGGTCGAGCGCATTCTGCGGCAGCTGCGACCTGACCTCGATATCGCGGTAGTGTCCAACCCAGAATTTTTGCGGGAAGGTGCCGCCATCCACGATTTCAAACACCCCGATCGAATTGTCATTGGGACAGATGATGAGCGCGCTAAAAAAGTTATGGCTGAAATTTACCGGCCGCTCTACCTCAACCAGGCTCCCATAATTTACACCCGCCGCAGAACGGCCGAACTGATCAAGTACGCCGCCAATGCATTCCTTGCCACCAAGGTCAGCTTCATCAATGAAATCGCGGATCTGTGCGAAAGAGTGGGCGCGGATGTGCAGGAAGTTGCACGCGGGATCGGGCTCGACAACAGGATCGGGGCGAAATTCCTGCATGCCGGCCCCGGATTTGGCGGATCATGCTTTCCCAAGGACCTGCGGGCGCTGATTAAGACCGCGCACGATCATGACCTCCCCATGCGGATCCTCGAGGCGGTTGAGACCGTCAACGACACGCGCAAGCGGGCCATGGCGCGTAAGGTATCCTCAAGCTTTGCCGGGGTGTTGCGGGGCAAGACGGTCGCAGTTTTGGGTCTCACCTTTAAGCCCAACACCGACGATATGCGTGAGGCCCCCTCCATCGCGCTTATCACGGCGCTGCAAGACATGGGCGCAAAGGTGCGCGCCTATGACCCTGTCGGTATGGAGCAGGCCAAAGATTTGCTTCCTAATGTGGCCTTTTGCGACGGACCGTACGATTGCGTCGAAGAAACCGATGTTGCGGTGATCGTCACCGAGTGGGAACAGTTCCGTGCGCTGGACCTTGCAAAACTCAGAGATCTCATGGCGTGTCCCGTGGTCGTGGATCTCAGAAATATCTATCGTCCTGAGGACATGAAGAACGCGGGTTTCGCGTACACCTGCGTGGGACGAGCACCGACCCATCAGCCAGTGGGTCTCTACATCCCCCCAGATCCTGCGCCGTCCTTGTCGCGCAGTGAGGCGGCGCCGGTTGAGAAAACATAGGAGGACCGCGCAATGATGGCGCTGCCGCTCCTAAGAGTTGCCGTCGTCGAACCGACGCAGAACTCGCGCCTGCAAGCTGGGGGAAAACCTCCGAGGCCGTACTTCCCATCGCGAAAAAGTCCGCCTGCAAATATCTCACTCGATCACCTCAACACCGCGGCGTTCAACTACCTCTTAACGCACGAGATCACGAGATAATGTCCAGACAGTGAGACTCCGTGCGTAAAGTGTTTCGAGCGGCCTCGGTCGTAAGCCAACAGCGATTGGGGCCGCCACATTTGACGCATGAAGCCGATGCTTCCCGAGTTTGGGCAGTGTGGCGAGCTATTTCATACGCCCAGCGGCACCGCCTTCGCCGATATCCCGGTCAAGGATCACCAGGAAACCTGGCCCATCCGCAGCAAGCGGTTTCGCAGCTGGTTACGGCGGGGTTATTACGAGGCCACCGGGGAGGCCGCGAGCGCGCCGGCCGTCCGCTCGGCGCTCGATCACTTGGAAGCGCGGGCGCAATTCGATGGCCCAGAGCGCGCGGTCTGCATCCGGACCGCCGAGCATGCCGGACGCATCTATCTCGATCTCGCCGATGAGCACTGGCGTGCGGTCGAAATCGGACCGGATGGTTGGCAGGTGATTGGGTCGCCGCCGGTGCGCTTCCGCCGGCCGGCCGGCATGTTGAGCTTACCGCTGCCCGAGCCAGGCGGGTCGATTGAGGCCCTCAATTCATTCCTTAATCTACCAAGCCCCAACGACTTTGTCTTGATCGTCGCCTGGTTGTTGGGGGCCTTGCGATCCGGAGGTCCTTACCCGCTGCTGGCGATATCGGGCGAGCAGGGCTCGGCCAAGACCGTCCTCTCCAAACTGCTCAAGGCGCTGATCGATCCCAATACCGCCCCAGTGCGGGCGCTCTCGCGCGAACAACGCGAGCTGATGATCGCGGCCAACAACAGCTACCTGCTCGCCTTCGATAATCTCTCCGGCTTGCCTCACTGGCTCTCCGACGCGCTGTGCCGGCTCGCCACCGGCGGCAGCTTCGCCGTGCGGCAGCTCTATACCGACGACGAGGAAATTTTATTTGAAGCCTCACGGCCGATTCTGCTGAACGGCATCGAAGATGTGATCAGCCGGCCGGATCTCGGCGACCGTGCCATATTTCTGAGTTTGGCGCCCATTGCCGAGGCGGATCGGCGTCCGGAGGCCGACCTTTGGCGTGAATTCGCAATCGCCCGTCCCCGCATCCTAAGCGCACTCCTCGACGGGGTGGTGCATGGATTGCGGGCCATCAATCAGGTTCAGCTGAAGCGGCTGCCGCGCATGGCGGATTTTGCGCTCTGGGCCGCGGCATGCGAAACCGCGTTTTGGCCAACCGGCACTTTCGCTCGTGCCTACGCCGCCAATCGCAGAGCAGCAATCGAGAGCATAATCGAAGCCGACCCGCTTGCCACTTGTGTGCGCACCATCATGGGCGAACGGACCAGTTGGATCGGCAGCGCATCCGACCTGTTGCGTTTGTGTACCGAGAGCGCCCGTGAGGACGCCTCCATCAGCCCCTGGGCAAAAAATCCGCGCGCTCTCGCAGGCCGGCTGCGGCGTGCGCAGACCTTTCTTCGCATGCTGGATATCGACATTTCGTTCGGCCGCGAAGGGCGATCGGGAGCGCATCCGACCTGTTGCGATTGTGTACCGAGAGCGCCCGTGAGGACGCCTCCATCAGCCCGCCCTGGGCAAAAAATCCGCGGGCGCTCGCGGGCCGGCTGCGGCGTGCGCAGACATTCCTTCGCATGCTGGATATCGAGATT
>JBEEIB010000491.1:0-4056 GCA_041167675.1 Verrucomicrobiota bacterium | reverse complement strand
GATTGGCGAGCGTTGCCTCGAGTCGACGCTGCGCTTCGGCGAGTTCTGCCAGGACGATCTTTTCGGTGGGAACTCGGCGAAGCTTGCTGACGAGGCCAACCCTGGACAGAATCCAGATGATCCATTTCGTCGGATCGATTTGCCAGGGTTTCACTCCATTCCGATAATCATGCTGAAACTCGTGGTGATAGTTATGATACCCTTCGCCGAAGGTAAGGATTGCGAGGAGCCACGAGTCGCGAGCGCTGCATTTTGAAGAATACGGTTGTGAGCCGAGGTAATGACAGAGTGAATTGATGCAAAACGTACAGTGCTGCAGCACCACAACGCGTAGCACGCCCGCTATCAGGAAGGCGCCGAGGGCGGCTTTCCAGCCCCCCCATAGAAAGCCGATGCTTGCCGGGAGCACGAAAGCAACTAGCGCGGCAATCAAATGAATGTAGCGATCTTGCCACGCCACGAGGGGGTCTTTTTTTAGATCCGCCACATTGTCGAAAGGTGGTAGTGGCTTGAGCTTGAACATCAACCAGCCCATGTGGGCGTAAAAGAGACCCTTGGTGATACAATAAGGATCGTCATCGTGATCTACGTGCTTATGGTGGCTGCGATGCTCGCAGGACCAAAGGAGTACGGAATTTTCAAACGCTCCGGCTCCGAAAACAACCGTGAAGAGCCGCACAATCCAGTGAGCCCGGAAAGTTAAGTGAGAAAAAAGTCGGTGGTACCCGAGCGAGATGGAGAATCCACACGCACCGAACATCGCGAAGAAAAGTGCGATCTGAAACCAGTCGATGCCGAAAAACCAAAGATACAGAGGCACTGCGGTGACCGATAGAAACAGGGTACCGATGAGAAAGGAACTAACGAGCCAATTGACTCGGTCAAAGGGAATTCGTGGAAACATGATATTGGTTTGTTGTCAGTCGGCCGGTTTTCCGGGTGCTCAAATGAATAAACTGCGTTCGTGGATCTTGGCCGTGGTACGAACACCTCCAGTCTCGCCTCATCTCGTGCGGATTTCCCATATTTTTTCCAACGGTTAGCTGAAGCATTTTGTGTATGACACAAACTCGCTCAACCGGGGCGTCTAAGGCATGATGGATTGGAAAGCGGACAGTGAGCGCCATCCAGGTGGGACGAACATTCTTCGCTCCGTTGAAATCAGCAGCGACCGGTTTTCGGTAAGTGAGCGGCTGAAAAAAATTTTGCTGAACACGGTGAGGGAGATCGGCTGGATTTGATTGGTACGGAAGCAAACGGCCAATCTCCTGATTTAACGGCCATCTTCTTTAAGGATGCGGACGTAAGATGCCCGCGGAATTCCCTTTGTCACATTGGCAACATCGCAGCGAAGTCCGCTGCAAATCTTGCAGAGGACCGCGAAGGTGACGTTTCGCTCGCCTCGCTCGATTCCTCCAAAGTGACTCCTGTTCAGTCCACAATCCTGGGCAAAGCCGTTTTGGCTAAACCCCAGGGCCTTGCGTTCGGCCTGAATCCTGCGGCCCAACCTTAGGAGTTCGACATTGTCATTTGCCATATTGAGAATCCTACTTATCACATAGCCTACTTAGGTCAGAAACGGTTGATTTGGCAATGAGTGCCGCTTGCCACCATCTGCGCTGATTCTTGGCGCAAGGGCTGACTCATTGGGCAAAGAGAACTTTATCTGATAGAGCGAAGTCGACCCGGTTCAGGTATTTTCCCAATACTCTTTTTGAAGCGTTCCCCATTGCTTTCCGCTATGGCGAAAGTATGATCCTTAAGAGAATCTTTCTGTTGCTCGGGTGGTTCAACGAATCCGGACCAGGCGATGCCCAAACGCGGGGCTGACCGACGTGAGCCGGCAATGAAGCTTCGTCCACCTGGAATACTTTGTCGCTTCGATAAATGAAGCGATATTGGTCGCCGCCTCGGCCGATAGTAGGCGACAGCTCGCTCCTAATAGCTTACCCTACGTTAGGATTTCGAATCTCCGCCGTTCTCTCCAAAGCTGGCAAAGTGAGTTAACCGTCAAATCGACGTAACTCGAAATTCGGGGAAGCCGACGCCGACCTGGGCTACTAAAGGCGCAAGGCAGATAGCATCAAATGGCGTCCTTACGCCGAGAAGGTAAAAAATGAATGAGACATTATACAAAGACGACCAAGCCTTTCTGGGCGACTCCAGGAGGAAAGACAATGAGCCCGGCATCGGTGATTTTTTCTATGATCTCAAACCGACTCGCGATGCGGGTGTTGGTCTGACGGAGCGAACGATCGATTACATCGTCGATGTGAAAGGGGAACCGGATTGGTTGCGCGAGTTCCGCAAAAATGCGTTCCATGTCTTCAACAGCAAGCCGCTGCCGACGCATTGGGCAGGTAACGAGCTCAAGGAAATAAACTTCGATCTGATCCGTTATTACCTCGCTTCTGGCGATGCAACCAAGCGGACGTGGGATGAGGTTCCGGACGAGATTAAGCAAACATTTGAGCGCCTGGGTATTCCTGAGAACGAACGGAAGTTCCTTGCGGGTGTGGAAGCCCAGTTTGATAGCGAGGCAGTCTATTCGAATATCAAGAAGGCGGTTTCGGACCAAGGCGTTATCTTTATGGGAAGTACCGAGGCCTTAAAGGAGCGGCCTGATCTGTTTCGAAAATGGTTCGGCAAAGTCATCCCGACTGGTGACAATAAATTCAGCGCCCTAAATAGCGCTGTATTCAGCGGTGGCAGTTTTATCTATGTCCCGCCCGGAGTGAAGGTAAAGCATCCATTGCAAGCCTATTTCCGAATTAACGCGGAGAATTTTGGTCAGTTCGAACGGACCTTAATCATCGCGGATGAAGGTTCAGAGGTGATGTACATGGAAGGCTGCACCGCGCCGAATTTCACTACGGCAACGCTTCACTCGGCGGTGGTCGAACTGGTCGCCCTTCCGCGAGCCAAAATCCAATATGTAACGGTTCAGAACTGGTCGCCGAACGTGTTCAATCTGGTTACGAAACGGGGATTGGCGATGGAGGAAGCCGAAATCAAGTGGATCGATTGTAACATTGGGTCGCGCTTGACCATGAAGTATCCGGGCGTGGTGCTGAAAGGGCGGAAAGCCCGTGGCGAGGTGATTAGCATTGCCTTGGCGCGTGATGGTCAACACCAGGATACTGGCGCGAAAATGATACACGCGGCCGATGAGACAACGAGCAACATTGTTTCCAAAAGTATCAGTGTAGGAAAAGGACGCGCGACCTATCGCGGCATAGTTCATATCCCAAAACACCTCAAAGGTTGTAAGAACAATACCGAATGTGACGCGCTTTTGATCAACTCGGCCGGCCGGACCGATACCTATCCGGCCATCACGGTCCGCGGTACAGGCAACACGACTCAGCATGAGGCATCGGTCAGCCAGATTGGCGCCGAGCAGATTTTCTATATGCAGCAGCGCGGACTAAGCAAAGGTGAGTCGATGAGTCTGGCGGTAAATGGATTTGTCAACGACTTAGTAAGCCAGTTCCCGATGGAATATAGCGTTGAGCTCAAGAGATTAATCGATCTCGAGATGGAGGGTTCGGTCGGTTAAGAGACTTTGGTAGGGACGCTATCGTAAGCAACCGCAGCTCTCTCGTAAAGAGCTCTGGTTTTGTCGGGTGCTGGAGTTACCTAATTGGAAGAAGGTTATAGCCACGACTTGCGCAGCAGCCAGCGTTTGCGTCATCAGCGATTCGACTAACCAGCCTGTCTGGAAGACTGGAGCACGCGACAGCGTTAGGCCCATGTTCAATCAGACGTTTTTCTGCCTCGGTCTTGGTCAGGCCCCCCAAGTGAAGTTTTAAACTTGGTGAGGACTTCGCTCTTTTTCTAAAAAGCTGATTCTGTCAGAAATGGCGAGACTCCGATAGAGGCAGCCGGAGGGCGTTCGTGGCGACACGAATTTCGTTGCGGAGGGTGGTGAGCATTTCGCGAGTCACTTCGAGCTGCCCTGCCTTGCGTTGTGTCCACTGTTGAGCGGTTTCTCGCAGACTATGGTAAGCGTTCGCGATGTACGCGGCGGTGGCTTCAGGGAGGCCGGGATTGGCG
>JBEEIB010000490.1:0-37030 GCA_041167675.1 Verrucomicrobiota bacterium | reverse complement strand
AAGGCGGTCGCAATTGCGGTGATGGATTTTAATTTTCTTGCAGCGACGATGGGCTCAGTCGTGGGAGAGAAGATCACCAGAGTCATAGAGAAAGCCACTGCAGCAAAGCACCCCCTTATTATTGTGGCGGCGTCCGGCGGCGCACGTATGTACGAGGGGATGCTAAGTCTGATGCAAATGGCAAAAACGAGTGGCGCTTTAGCGCGACACGCCGAAGCTGGGCTCCCTTACCTATCAGTGTTGACTCACCCGACGACCGCTGGAGTAATGGCCAGCTTTGCCTCCCTGGGAGACCTCATTCTCGCCGAGCCGAAATGCATGGTAGGATTTGCTGGCCCAAGGGTGATTCGCGAGACTACCCATCAAGACCTTCCTGCTGGATTTCAGACGGCCGAGTTCCTACTTGGACATGGGTTCATCGATCTGATCGTCCGTCGTCCCGAATTGCGTCCCACATTATCTCAGTTGCTCGATTACTTGGGCGGAACAAACTAAGTTGTGTCAGCATCTAATAAAGCGCTGGACGACACACTGAGCTGGCTTTATGGCACCCAGACCCGGGGCATCAAACTCGGTCTGGCCGGAATCCAAGCTTTAGTTGAAGTCCTCGAAAATCCTCAGCAATCACTGAGGTTCATCCATGTCGCGGGAACCAACGGCAAAGGCTCGGTTAGCGCAATGCTGGAATCAATTTGTCGCGCACAGGGGCTAAAGACCGGGCTCTTCACCTCGCCGCATTTGGTGCGCTATAACGAGCGAATTCAAGTGAACCGGCGCTCCATTCCAGATGCCGAGGTCATTCGCGGTATAAACGAAATCCGAGCCGTGATCTCAGAACATGATCTAAATCCATCGTTTTTCGAGCTTACGACGGCGTTGGCTTTCCTTTACTTCTTCAAGTCGGAGGTCGATATCGTCATCCTAGAAACAGGTCTGGGAGGGCGTCTCGACTCTACTAACATCGTTAGGCCAATCGTTTCCGTACTGACCTCAATCGATCTCGATCATCAAAGGATCTTGGGTAATTCTTTGGCCGAGATTGCTCAGGAAAAGGCGGGAATCATCAAGCAAGGAGTGCCAGTCGTTTCGGCCCCTCAACCTGCTGAAGTTCGCAAAGTTTTTGAATCAGTTGCCGAGGGACTCGACACTCAGGTTCACTACGCGGAATTTCCCTCTCCGCCGTTCGGCCTCGCTCTCGCCGGGTCTCGCCAGCAGTTAAACGCCGCAGTGGCGATCGACGCGCTCAGTCAGGCTAATCTCGCCATCTCGCCTCAGGCGATAACGACCGGCCTTGCCACTGTTTTCTGGCCTGGAAGGTTCCAGCATGTGGAACCCAATCTGATACTCGACGGTGCGCACAATCCGGCGGCAAGTTGGCAATTGGTGCAAACTTGGAAAGAATGTCAGCGCGGTACGACACCAACCGTTATTTTTGGCGGCTTAAAGGATAAGAATCTATCCCAGATGCTTGAAGCATTATCCCAAATCGCCGCCCGGTTTTTCCTGGTGCCCGTACAAAATGATCGATCCGCCTCACCTTCCGAGCTCAAAACTCCAGATCATTTACCGGCCACGGTTTATTCCAACGTGAAAATCGCGATCGATCAGGCAAGAGCTTTACGCGACCCGATCCTGGTTACGGGATCGCTTTATCTGGTCGGCGAAGCGCTTGCCTGGCTCGAACCTGATTTTGGTATCTTTGAAAAAAGCACACAATAGTTGATGAACTAAATGCGATCGGATCAGACGGCCGGCTGGTTACATGCCCGTGTCTAGAGCTATACCTATTCTTCGGCCGGAAGATCAACCGTACGTAACGCACGTCGGAAATCACGCCGGCATTGCCTGCACATTCGAGTTAGCGTCACCTCCACGAACCAAATGCATCCCGTATGCCTACCTCCAGTGCATCGATACCGTTGGCGAGAAATCGATTATTCTTCGCTATACGTTTGCCGATGTGGAATTAACTCTGGGCCGTGGCTTCACCGCGCGCCGGCAGTTGCTTGAGGAGCTCGCCAATTTTCGGGTCGCCCTAATCCGAGCCGGAGATCAGATCGGCATCCGTATTCTAATGGAACCGCTGTCGGAGAGATCCGAGCCCTTCTAGGTGGCAGCGCGCGCTGGCCGCAATGTAGGCTTCCGCCTTCGCTAGCGGTATCACGAATCTGAAAGCGCTTCAGCTGATGATTGATGGGGCACTGGGTAAAGTTCTACGCCCCAACGGTTCATTAGCGCATTGTTCACCGCCCATCGCACTACGGGGTGTCGGACGGCAGCAAAGAATTGTCGCCAGGGCGAATATTCTTCGATCCCAGGGCTGAGATGCTCCGCGTTCAACCGAATTCGCTCCAGCAGAGTGTCCGCACGCAGCTCAACTCCCTTGGCCGCTGCATGGAACGATTCACTGGTCGATTCGGCTACCAAAAGACAGTAGCAAACTAGCTTGCCGATCGTTAGAGCACTCAAAGAACCAGGCTCACCCAATCGGTCTCGATCGAGAACCTGAAAAAAGTTCTCTGACGAGATTTCTTTGCAGTTCCATTTGTCACAGGCATCCGTCTTAGCGAGCGGGAAGGATGCATGGTCAATTAATTCGAATAACTGCCAATAGATCTCAGGGTACGGCGGCTCAGCAAAGTTGTAAGGATAGTTGAGCCGCAAGTCTCGCAGCGCGAGAATCTCGTCGGCGCTCAACCCTTTTCTGGTGATTTCCGGCGAGTTCTTATGCGGTTCACACATTATTTCGCTTCGAACTCCGCCAAACGTCCGCACCGAGGAACAGCAACCTTTGGACTCTACTTGGCCAGCGCAGCACCGTTCCCCCGGGTACGCTTCTTTTTCTCTTTGATCTCAAAAGCGAGTGATAGCACGCGCCGATACTTAGCCTGCCCGACTGCAACCAAACGGATCCCTAAGTCGGTCTTTTCATTGATCTCGTGCAAAGCCCGATCAATGGCGCGTTGCTTGAGATTCGGCCAATGAACCAGACATTTCTCGCTTACGATATTACCCTGAGCGTCACGAACCTCATCAACACCGAGGACTTTGCGGATTTTGGGTATCGAAATTCGCTTTAGTCCGACATTGCGCCATTTCCAGGCCCACTCGTACAAACGAATCGAATACTGACTGGCCAACTTCACCGACGATCGCTCCGAATCCTCCCTCAGATGGTCTTTCAGGCGCTCGAGATGGCGGTGTAATCCGGGATCGATGTGCAGAATCATCTTTTTCTCAACCATTGTGATGGCGCTGAGCCAACGCGCATAGAGCACCGAATTCTGCTTGTCTCCATTATGCAGAACCAATCGATGATAGGTCAGCAGTTTCAGCGCCGCCGTTTGCAGACCAAAATCGTCAAACTCAAATGCCGTCACTCCGGGTTTCAATCGATCCACGATCGACACCACAATGCTGCGTTCGTTCTTGGTCAGCTTATAGTAGGCCTCGATCAAGTCGTCACCGAAACCAAGCTGATCCTCCCGATCTGGTAGTGGTAACGTTCCGAAAACTTTGTTATACTTACGCACTTTACTTTCTCTGGGGTAGGGTGTTACAAGAATCTTTAACCGAATTAGTCAATAAGAGAAGCAATAAAATGGCTGCCACTAAGGAATCTCGCCAAATCTCGACAGAAACTCAGAAATGGTCGTTCTCGAGTAATGGTCAACCACTCAGCTTGGAAGATTTTCTGGAAAATTATAGAAAACAAGGAGTGTTTTATGAGGGGAAGGAGCAGTGGCTCAAAGGCGTAACCAAAGTTTCGTGGGAAAACTTTTTTTTGGTGTGTACGGAAGAGCTGGATGACATTTCTCAGCGCGCAGCAAAAATGCTGATTTTGTATTGCCTGGAAATCGTCGAAAATGTGGTTTCGCGGATGCGAGGGCCGATCGATTCAACCCGCATCGCAGAAGCAATGAAGCGGGAATTCGCCGAACAGTACGAAAACCCGATTTATCATTTCCAGTGGGCAATGCGACACGAGGCCGTTCGTGAAGCCGTCACTAACGCCGTCGTAAACCGCTGGGGTAAGGGGTAGGGCGAAACACATCGTCGAGCGACAGCGAGACTGGATGTGTGAGCCATGAAATGCACGGCTCACAGTCCCGCCACAACACGAGGATCGTGACACGCCGATAGGCCGGGGCTGTATCGCCCTGCCCACTCTTAGTTTTCTATTCCCTTACCGGCATTCGTTTTCGAAAATTCGTCTAATCAACACTAAAAAACATACTTTAATATTGTTTCTTTATTCAAGAATCAGCTAACCTTCCCCCATGTGGGAAAACGCGGAAACTGCCGGCAGCCGCATCCATCATTCTGAACCCTTCGACGGTTCAGAGCTTCCCGACTCGCTGTCTTATCGTCGACCGGACGGGACCCTCTTGCGGCTGCCGAACTACTCGCCTGGAACCGCTTTTGTTGAGGTTGACCAGTGGTCAGGTTTTCAGGTTCGAGCAAAGCCTTTATTTCCGCTTATCCAGGCGGCAGATGCGCGGACCATCTCGCTTCCGCGTTTCCTTCTGCAAATTCGCTCTAACGACATTCCTTGCTATGTGCGTCGCTATGTCGCGAGCCAGACGTCCCTCTCTGCGGCAGTCGATCGAGCACGGCACTGGATCGACGCCGAGCGCCAAAAGGAGCGATTCGATTTCCTCTTCTCGCCCGCTGTCTTGCTGGTTGTGGGTATACTGCTCATTTTCAGCTGGTTTCTTCACCCGATCGTTGGCTGGGTCAGCATCGCCCCGATTCTGGTTAGTCTTCCAGTCGCGTTTTACTTTGCGCCCGGGCGGTCTCGCACCCGTATTTCCGCTTCATTGGTCGGGTTTCATTGGAACCGCAACGATTTTTGCCGTGGGTGGCTTGTAACCGGCGATACCGGTGCCGGAAAAACGTTTGCCATCAATGCCCTGCTCCACAGCGTGTTTCAGAACGAGCCAGACTGGGGAGGCCTCTGTTGTGACGAGAAGGGAATTTATTACGAAACCTTACTGACGATGGCTAACCGGTACGAACGCGAACAGGATCTGTTACTTTTGCAAACCAGACCAGATCACGCGTCGGAAAATTGGACGCCGTCGGCGCGCTTCAATCTCCTCTCCGATGAGACGATTCCATGGTCGACTTATGCAACTGTTATTGTTGATACCGCATCATCTCTAGCCTCTGGTTCCGAAGATAAAGGCTTTTTCAAAACACAGGCGCACGCGAATATCGGACGGGGAATCCAATTTTTTCGGCTGCTCGGGCTGGTACCCACCATGCACCACCTTCTCGAGATGCTGCAGTATCAACCGGTGCTTAGGGCGATGCTCCAACAACTGGAACCCCTAAAGAATGAAGGCAATCCGGATGCTCGAGAATGTTATGATCATTTCCTGAACGGCTTCCTGCATCAACCGGCAGAGCAGCTCGGCGGCGTCATTTCGACCATCTACAATTATCTCAATTACTTCACCAATCCCGAGATCAGCGAGGTGTTCGGTGCAGAGGAGAATAGTTTTGAATTTGCGGCTCTGGATGAAGGCGCAATTATCTGCGTCTCTTTGCCTCAGAAATATCAAACGGAACGCCGCTACATCACCACGATTCTGAAACTTCTTTTTTATACTCACGCCTTGCGTCGGTTCGATCCACGGCCGGCCGGCAGCCGGAAACTGGAAGATGACAACCTCTTGGTTTGCTGGCAAGACGAAGCCCAACGCTTCATTACCGAATCAGACAGCAATGTCGATGTTATCCGCCAAGCTCAGGCCACCGCCGTGCTCGCAGCACAATCCAAGCTTTCCTTTCTACCGGCTCTGGGATCGAAAGAAAAGGCGGAGGTCACCATACTCAATTTAAGAAACCGTATCATTTTTAAAGCAGCCGACCGCGCGTGTGCAGAGAGTTCCGCTGATTTCATCGGTAAACGAATGATCTGGAAACGGTCCTACACTCGCGGGCGCGGCAATCACAGTACGACTCGCACCCGGGAAGAGGAATATCTGATCAAGCCTTTCGAATTGATGTCTCTTCCTAAATTCACGGCGATCGTTAAGCATTGCGAAAAGGGATATCGTAAAAGGCGTATCCATCCGATCGATGCGGATGGAAAGACGCCATCTTGGTATCCGTTCTGGCGCAGGTGGTTTTGAGGCGCGGATCGGCATATTCACCGTGGAAGGATTTAACCCTGCGGGATTGACGATTGGCAAAGCGTCTCGGATTGGCTAAACGATGTGCCCCGAAATCTACGCTCTGGCCTGCCCTGGAACGCACCTTTAGCGCTCTGCTGCTGGATGGATACGGTCGACTTCAGGGAGTAATACGACGCTCTCTTGTTCATTAGGATCCGTCCGTGCGATGACCGCGACACAGTTCTCCGTATCGCTGGGATTGTAGGGCAGATGGGGCATATCGGCGGGGATGTAGAGGAAGTCTCCTGCCCGAACGAAGAGATATCCTTCCAGTCTTTCGCCATGCCACACACCGGATTCTCCGCTAAGGATATAAATGGCAGTTTCATGGGCTTCATGCTTATGCGCTTTCGCTCGTCCACCGGGCGGAATGGTCACAATCTGCAGGTGGATTTCCCGTGCACCGACGGATTCCGCTGAGATCCCAGGCGCGTACACGACACCTTGCTTTCCAATGAACTCGTCTCGAGCGCGGACAATCCGACAAGTCGGCTTACTTTTTGAATTGCTGTCTTGTTTCATGATATATCACCGCCAGATCTTGGGAACCGGCCGCGCTTCTAAGTTCTGCATTCTAAATTGTAGACTCTGACCTCCCTGCTCCGCGACTCAGCCGTTGCTCGACGCCGTCGGCGGGCTCGTTCCCCTCTTTCTTGCCTCCTGAAGAAGCTCGTCTACACGTGGAATCGCTCCACTACGAGGAAACCTGGCCCTGAACTGTTCCAGCAGCGCGATGGCCCGCTCCGGCTGGTTTAGCGATTGGAGATAGAGCATCGCCAGATTGAACAAACTGTTTTCGTGCCCTGGATTCTCTTGTTGCGCGATTTCGTATTCTGCTGCCGCCGCTTCAGGTTGATTGTTGAAGCGGAGCGCACTCCCGAGGTCGGAGCGAACATCGGCGTTGTCCAACCCAAGGCTAAGCGCCTTTCGATACTGTTCGGTTGCCTTCGCCCAGTCATGATGGTCGAAATACCAGTTACCCAGCGTCACCGCACCCTGGCTCGGAGTAAACGCGGATACATCTGGAAGAACATCGTTTTCCCGCTGAGAAGTGGGCGAAGAGCTTACAGACAATTGTGAAAGAATCGCCCAGGTCAAAATCGCTCCGATCACGAAAGCAATTGCGCCGACCAGAACAATTCCTGTGGCCCGCGCCTTGTTATCTTTTGGCTTCACAACCGAGAGCATTCGAATCAGTCAAGCAGTTTTGATCCGTTGGACGACGGCATTCACCGACGCCATCAGCCTAATTCATTCGCGAGGTAAAATCAGGAGAAAAACAATTCTCCCTGACTGCGCACCGCGTTGTTCGCTTCTTCGCGAATTTCATTGAGCAACGACTTGAATTCGCACTGCTCGAGTCCTTTTAGATACTCATCGTATATTGGTTGAATCTTGAGATCCGCGATTGACACCGGCAGTGGATGGTCCAGATCAAGCTTGACCATCTCGCGATTTTGCAAAATCTGAGACCGGCCTTCTTCCAACCGTTTCCTCAGCTTCTCGCTTGGTACGTCTTTCAGATTATCCAGCAAGTTTTGGATGGTGCCGAATTGCCGAATAAGAGCCGAGGCGGTCTTCAAGCCAATACCGTCAACTCCCGGAATATTGTCGACCGAGTCTCCCGTCAGGGCTAATACTTCGCCGATCCCGGCTGGCGGTACTCCCCATTTTTCCGTCACTTCTTCAACGCCGAGAAGCGCATGCGAGTCCTTCGGGTGCTTCAGGTCCGCTTTATTCGTTGAGTACACTTTGACCCTTTTGCTGACCAACTGGAAAAGGTCTTTATCGTTCGTCGACAAAATGATGTCGTGCTGATCGGGAGCCGCGGCCAGGACATAACACCCCATCAGATCGTCTGCTTCAGTATTGGGTAGTGCAATTGACTTAATTCCCATCGCCCGCACGAAGGAACGAATAAAGTCTAATTGCGGAATCATTTTTTCCGGCATGGCTTCGCGCTGCTGCTTGTAAGCCGGCTGCAATTGAACTCTTCTTTCTGGCATCCCTTCGTCCCAGAAAACGGCAGCGAGATCCGGCCGCACATCTTTGAGCATCTTTCGGACGGTTTTAACAAATCCGTAGATGGCGTTTGTCGGTTCACCGCGAGAGTTATTCAAGGTCTGGATCGCATGAAACGAGCGATAGACGTAATAGTGTCCGTCGATCAACAAAAGTGTCACCTCACTTCTTTAGCAGCGCCGGGGGTGTGGTTCAAGATGGGCTAACGGCCTGAGAGTCTTCACTTGCACTTGAATTGATAGAAGGTTTTCAGCGGCGAAGCTGCGACTCAAGATAGCCTAGAGGGCGCAGCCCTAGGAACTAGAAAACACGAGAGGATTTAGCGCTGAAAGCGCGCGACAGACCCAATCAGAGCAAACTCATTTTCAAAGCCCTGCAGAGGGGCTTCTCAGCCCCATCCCAGACATTATCGTTTATTGAATACCGCGGTAACGCCTCTCACGCACTTTCAGCGCTGATCGCCTGTTTTATGACCGTTCCTAGGGCTGCGTCCTGGGTTGCGTCCTCGGCTATCTTGAGTCGCAGCTTCGCCGCTGAAAGAGCTGCCCATCAAAGGATCAAGCGAAATCCGATACCCGGCTAGGCTATCTTGAAAGACGCCTTCGGCTCACTCAGACCAGCTTTAAATTCGGATCGGCGTCTTCCATCCAGGATGTAAACCATCCGGATCGAAAACGTTCCCCGGCCACAAAAGCGATCATCGCGGCGTTGTCGGTGGTCAATGCCGGAGCGGCTAAACGTAAATTAATCCCGGCGGCCGCCGCCGCTCGCTCAATCTCCTGCCGCAGCCGCAGATTACCGCTTACTCCGCCGCTCACAGTCACGGTTTGGATGCCAACCGCTTTAGCCGCTGCCATCGTTTTCCGAACCAGGACCTGAATCACCGCTTCCTGGAAAGAAGCACACAAGTCGGCTTGGTAATCCCCAGATAACTTGGGCAATAAATAGCGGACCGCCGTCTTCAAGCCGCTGAAACTAAAATTGAAATCGCCACTTCCCAGCATGCCGCGCGGGAGATCAAAACGAGCCGGATCGCCGCCTTGTGCGCAGCGCTCGATATTTGGTCCGCCTGGATAGGGCAGACCCAGCAGCTTAGCAACCTTATCAAACGCCTCACCTGCCGCATCATCAAGCGTCGAACCCAATACTCTGTATCGGCCGATGGCCTCCATCGAGACCAGCTGAGTGTGACCGCCGCTGACGATCAGACCAACCGATGGCTGCGGTCCGGCTGGATCATTAAAGAACGGCGAAAGCAGATGTGCTTCCAAATGATTGACCCCGATAAATGGCTTTCGCAGGCCGATCGCGATTCCTTTGGCCGCCGCATATCCAACCAATAGAGAAGTAAGCAACCCAGGTCCCCGAGTGGCGGCCACACAATCGACATCCGCCATTCGAACTCCCGCATCGGCAAAAGCAGACTCCACTAGCACCGGTAGCTTGATGAGATGATTACGCGACGCGACCTCCGGTACAACTCCGCCATAACGTTCGTGGATTGCGCTTTGGCTTGCTATCTTTGAAACAAGAAGTTCGTCCCGATTACGTAGCAGTGCTACCGCTGTTTCGTCGCATGAAGTCTCGATTGCCAGGACGAGCGGTGTATCCATTGCGGATTTTGGATTGCGAATTTCGGATTTCACACCCCGCGCTCCGCAATCCGCATTTGGCAATTAATTTCCCTGTTCGGCATTGCCCGCGTTCTGAGTGTAGATCATTACGCTCTTCAACGCATCGATTGCGCGGTCAAGTTGCGCGTCTCGCTGGTCATTCACCAGTTTCTGTTCGTCCGCCGCCAACGGACCGTCACGACGCCGCAAAACCAGAGCTTTCTCCTGATCCGGCGTAAGCGAAGCCTTGATATTGGGAGTGACACCGTTCTGATGGATTACTTGCCGGCTCGGCGTGTAGTACTTAGCCGTAGTCAGCCGCAATCCCGAGCCGTCCGGAAGTTGGATCACCGTCTGAACCGATCCTTTGCCGAACGTAGTGTCGCCCACGACAATAGCTCGGTTTAGATCTTTCAACGCTCCAGCAACAATTTCGGCGCCGCTAGCGCTTCCCGCATTAACTAATAACACTAATGGAAAATTTGTTACCGGCTTAGAATTGCGATCAGTGAAATATTCGTGGTGTTGCGATCCGCCGCGGCCCTCCGTGTAAACCACCATCGTCTTAGACGGCAGAAAATTGGCACAAACGTCGACCGCACTGTTGAGCAGTCCTCCCGGATTATTTCGGAGATCGACGATGAGAGCTTGCATGCCCTTCGCCTGGAGCTCATCCAATCTTTGGCGCAGCTCTTGCGCAGTCGGCTCGTTGAATTGAGTGATTCGGAGATATCCGATCTTGAACTTCCCGGTAGCCGTTGGATCAAGAATCTTTGAATCCTTTACGCTCGCCACCTTGATGATTTCGCGCTGCAGATTGAATTCCTTCGTTTCTTTGGACGACGGGCGATAAATTGTTAACGTCACGCGTTGGCCCGGTTCTCCTCTGAGCTGGTTGAGCGCGTCTTGCAGGCTCATTCGATCAGTCACCTTTCCGTTGATCCGCAAGATCTCATCTCCCGGCATGATCCCCGCCCGGAACCCAGGAGTATCCTCCATTGGAGTGACGACAGTAATAATTCCATCTTTGGTCGAGACAATGATCCCGAGACCCCCAAATTCGCTGCGGGTGTCATCCTGCATGTCCCTGAAGTCCGTCGGCTCCATGAACTGGCTGTGCGGATCCAAGCTGTTAAGCATGCCGCGCAGAGCCGAATACGTGAGGTCTTTCAACGCGACTTTGTTCTCGTCGACATAGTCTTGACGGACCAGCTGAAGAGCACGGGTAAAGACGGAAAGATTGTTGTACTCGGTCTCGCTCGATTCAGCGGATGCGCTGCCCGTCAGGACTTTGTACCCGACCGCCAAATTAAAACAGACTAGTAGCGCCAAAGCTACTAACGAAAACTTGCGCATAATTCCGGCAGCACCCTAGCACACGTCTCGATCGAAGCGAGTGGGTTCCCAATCATCTCTTGCGATGCCGAACCAGCCTGGTCCCATTCGCGCTGACGAGCACTAATTCGTCGCTGGTTAGACTCTCGATTTTTTCTTCGACCTGGTAGGTCTCAACTGCCGCGGAGTCGCTTCGGAAGACTTCGCCGGATGCAAGCAACTTTCCGCCACGTACATCCCACATACCGGAAAAGGTCCACTTTGTGGTGCCACCATCAGCGTGCATCACTTCATCGGCCGAGTGCATGCCGTCGCGATGGAAACTGTTCTCACCGTAGAAGCGATAGTTGCCTCCTGATTCGTCAGTAATCCAGGTACCGACCAACCGGTGAGTGAGTTCCTCATCACTAATCGCGGGAGACTTTTGACAGCCGGAAAACAGGACAAACCCGCACGCTATCGCAATCCACCGTCGGGTATGCTCGAACTGGGCCATGTGAGTTCAAACAAACGAATTTCTACCGTTTGAACTGCCGCGAAGGCGGTTCACCCGAAAGTAATCTATCAATTGCGAGCGAACAACGCACGGAACAGAAATTCGAATGCTGCCCAAGTTCCGGTGCAATGCACCCGGATCTCACGCCGCGTCCTTATCCTGTTTGCGACGAATCAGAGGCGCACGCTTGCCTTCTACTACCGCGCGATTAATAACGACATCGGCAACATCTTCGCGACTGGGGACATCGTACATCACATCCAGCATTATCTTCTCAAACATTGTGCGAAGAGCCCGAGCTCCTGTCCCTTTGGTGGCAGCCTGTTGCGCCATGGCTCGCAGAGCATCCTTCGTTACGACCAGATTGGCTCCTTCCATTGCCAATAACTTAGTATACTGTTTGACCATCGCGTTCCGTGTGTCGGTCAAAATCAGCATCAGCTCGTCTTCGGTCAAAGCATCCAAGGCTGATACGACGGGCAGTCGCCCGATGAACTCGGGAATCATACCGAACGAGAGGAGATCTTCGGGTTCGGTATGCCGCAGCGCCTCGTGCATTTGCACCGAAGCTGCACTAGACATCGCTGCCTGAAATCCGAGAACTCGATTACCTAGCCGTTTATTGATAATCCGATCGAGACCGACAAAAGCACCTCCGCAGATAAACAAAATCTTCTCGGTATTTACCTGGATATATTCTTGATGGGGATGCTTGCGACCGCCTTGGGGAGGTACGTTACAACTACTGCCTTCAAGAATTTTGAGCAGCGCCTGCTGCACTCCTTCGCCCGAGACGTCGCGCGTGATACTGACATTATCCGTTTTGCGGCCGATCTTATCGATTTCGTCAATATAGACGATTCCGATTTCGGCCCGCTTTACATCGTAGTCGGCATTTTGCAGCAACCGCAAAATGATGTTTTCGACATCCTCTCCAACGTAACCCGCCTCCGTCAGAGTCGTAGCATCAGCGATACAAAATGGCACATCGAGGATGCGAGCCAGTGTACGTGCCAGCAGCGTTTTCCCGCAGCCGGTCGGGCCAATGAGAAGAATATTGCTCTTCTCAATTTCCACATCGGCGTAAGGATCTAGCGCCAAATCCTTCCCCCCGCCGGAGTGTAAAATGCGTTTGTAGTGGTTGTGTACCGCTACCGAAAGCACCTTCTTGGCACCTTCCTGACCAATCACGTACTGATCAAGTTGCCGCCGGATTTCCGCCGGCTTCGGTACGCGGAGAGTTGTCGTTTGCCGACGGGCGTCCTCGTTGAGCTCCTTATCAAGGATGCCCTTGCAGACGTTGATACAATTGTCGCAAATATAGACACCCGGTCCGGCAATAAGCTTGCGCACCTCCGCATGGCTTTTGCCACAGAAAGAACACATGGTGAGATTGGAAGCCCGGGCCATCTTACGTCAGCAACAGAATTTCACGAACTTCAGGAGGTTACCACACTCCCGCTGTTCTGTGGAAGTAGATCCGCCCTAATATCTTTGCGGGACTTTACAACCTCGTCGACTAACCCGTAGGCCTTGGCCTCATCGGCGGACATCCAGTAATCTCGATCTGAATCAATCTGCACCTGTTCGTCTGACTTGCCGGTGTGAGCCGACAGAATGTGGATCAGCCGCCGCTTGATCTTGAACATCCATTCAACCGTTCGCTCCACATCACTGGCGGTACCCTGAGCCCCGCCGGAAACTTGGTGAATCATGATATCCGAGTTCGGCAAAGCGTAACGTTTTCCCTGAGTACCAGCCGCCAGCAAAACGGCTCCCATGCTCGCCGCAATACCCATACAATAGGTAGCAACATCGCAGGTCACGAACTGCATCGTATCGTAAATTGCCAGACCGGCGGTAACGGAGCCGCCCGGAGAATTAATGTAAAGATTAATATCACGCTTCGGATCCTGCATCTGCAGAAACAGGAGTTGGGCAACAACGCTGTTTGCTACGAAATCATCGATCGGAGTGCCGATGAAAACGATGCGATCTTTGAGCAATCGGCTATAAATGTCATACCCTCTTTCCTGGTTGCCGTCCCGTTCGATGACTGTCGGAGGGTAGTAGTTGCTGTGCGGAGTGTAAACGCGGTTGGACATTCGCTTGGTCTTCTAAAGCAGCTTCTTAGGCGGTTCCCGAGCTGTCATCGACGGTAGCATTCGAGGTTAGGAAATCAAGGACCTTACCGATCTGGATCTCTTCACAGATCTGCGGAATGGCACCTTTCCGATCGAGTTCAGACATCGCTTTCTCAAAAGTCATACGATACTGGGTCGCAAGTTCTGCCACTCGCTTTTTCAGATCATTCGCGGTTACCTCAATTTCTTCCTTTTCACCGATTCGAGTCAAAATAAAGCTCGCCTTGAGCCGGTCCTTGGCGCTGCGCGAAGCCGTATCCACGATCTCCTTTCCGCTCTCCCGCAACAATTCCTCGCTGACTCCCCTTTGCTGGTTATGCTCGACGATCTCGGACATGATGCGTCGCGTTTCGTCTCTCACGTAAGTTTGCGGCAATTCGCACTCAACGTTTTTCACCAAGTAATCGACGATCTGAGTCCGTTTTTGCGCATTTATCTCTTTCGCCCGCTCTTCCTGCAACCTCGCTCGTACCAAGTCGCGCAATTTCTCCACCGTTAAACCCTCGCCCACCTGGCTGGCAAACTCGTCATTCAGCTCCGGTAGATCCATTTTTTTCAGCGCTTTCAAAGTGACTCGGAAATGAATCAATTTTCCCGCTAAACTGGCAGTCGGAAACTTGTCTGGAACCGGCAAATCAAATTCTCGGATCTCGCCAATCTGCATCCCCATCAGAGACGGTCCAAATCCCGGCAACAGGATGTCGTCCTCTGCCCGAATCCAGAAATCGTTATTACCACTCAGCATTTTCGGCGCATCCGGAAACGCTTCCAATAGAGGCTGTCCGTCTACCACCGTCGTAAAGTCAATCACGGCAAAACTACCAGTTTCCAGCGCCTGACCTTCCAGTTCGCTAAACGTGGCGTGACGTTCCCGCAGCCGATCCAAAGCGGAGTCCACTTCCTCCGGAGTGACTTCCGTGCCCGGGACCTTGACCTGGATACCTTTGTATTCGGGCAACTCAAACTCGGGAGTCGTTATAAGGGTGGCGGTAAAACGCATACTGCGTTCCGGCGTAAACTCGACATCGTCGACATTTGATACCGATAAGACCTTGAGTCCTTTTTCCTTGATCGCTTCTCTGGTGGTCTCTTGGACAAGCTTACGCGTGAGCTCTTCCTGAATTTCTTTCCGGTACTTAGCTTCCACTACATTTTGGGGTGCTTTACCCGGTCGAAACCCCGGAACACGCGCAGCCTGGCGGAACCCTTTTACAATTTCGTTCCACTCCTGCTTCACCCGCTCCGGCGGGAGCTCCACGTGCATTGACGCTAGGCAATTCGGTAACTGTTCTACTTCGACGTTCATGAAATCAGAAGAAATATGACGCTAATCCGGTTCCGCCCGGGCATCAAGTGGAGGGCAGAAAGATTTGCTGCAGAAGCACGCATCTGGAGCGCTCCATCCGGAGTCGGAAAGTTCGCACTTTCCCGCACACGCTCCTCTCACATCTCGTTTTCCGACAGCCAGCGCTGGACCTTGTCTTCTTTCACCGCGCCTACTACCGCGATTCCCATACGCTCGGGACTAAAGCACAGGCGAGCCACCGATTGAACACTCTCAGGAGTGACGCTCTTTACCTTAGTTTGTACCTCTTCCGGGTCGATTACGTAATCGTAGGCAATCAGCGATTCGCCCATCCACATAATCTGGTTGGTCGTGCTTTCCAGGCTGAGCTCATTCTGGCCCAATGTGTACTCCTGCGCCTGCCGCAGCTCTCTCTTGGTCGGCGGCCGCTCCAGGAACTTTTCCAACTCCCGATTAATTGCCCGTAACGCTCTTCGCAGTTTGACTGATTCAAGCCCGACACAGATGCTTACCAGACCGGAGTCCTCTAACACCAGGGTACCGCTGTTAATCGAATAACAGAAAGCATAACGCTCGCGTAGCTGCTGAAACAACCGCGAGCTCATGTTTTCGCCAAGAATGACACTGAGCAATTTCAGCGCATGCCTCCGATCATCCGTTCGACTAATCGCATGATAACCGAGCGCAAGATGGGTCTGCTCCGTGTCCTCCGTAGCTACAATCAGACGTTTGTTCCTTTTTGAACCATTCCAGGGTTCAAACTGCGGAGCTTCCCCGGCCGGAAGATCTTCCAAGCCGCTCCTGAAGATGTCAACCACGTCGTCGTGGCGGCACCTTCCGGCCACCGTAACCACTGTGCTGTTACCGTTGTAATTGCGCCCTACGTATTCGAGCAACTCGGATCGTTGGATTCTTGCAATCGATTCCATCGAACCGGTTAAAGGCCGGCCCAAGGCGTGAGATGGCCAAATCGCCTCGCTCAATAACTCTTGTGAAAATTGCGCCGGTTGATCCCGGTACATTAAAATTTCTTCTCGAATAACATCTCGTTCTCGCTCGATCTCGGTCTCGGCAAACAGCGAGTTCCGGAACATGTCCATCAGAATTTCCGCTAAAACCGGAAGGTGCTGTGCGGCCGCCTTTGCGTAAAAGCAGGTGTGATCTTCGGTGGTAAAAGCATTGATAAATCCACCTAATCCTTCGATCGACTCCGTCAGGTTGCGAGCAGTTCTCGTCTTGGTTCCTTTGAACAAAAGGTGCTCCAAAAAATGAGAGATCCCGCACAGCCGCTCGGGTTCGTGTCGACCTCCAACTCCCACCCAAACGCCAACACTGACGCTTTTCATCTGAGGCATCTCGCATGTAGCGATACGCACCCCGTTTTTTAGTCTACTGGTTCGATAAAGCATCAGACGGTCATCGAGTGGGACAAGTTAGAACAGTCCCACTCTTTATCACACATTACTAGATTCCAAATTGAACAAGATTTCCGCCAAATCTAGGTCTCTTGGGTAGGTTATCTTTAGGTTCCAACCTGGATTCGTCAACAGCTTCACTGGAAAACCTGCGGTCTGGACAGCCGAAACCTCATCGGTAACTGAAATGCCGCCGGCCAGCACCGTCTCGTACGCTCGGATCAGCCACTCGCGCCGGAAGACTTGGGGAGTTTGCATCGTCCACAAACCGAATCTTTCCACGCTGCCCACTACGCGCTGGTCTTCGTCAGCCCGCTTTAGCGTTTCGACAATTGGGGCCGCCACTGAGACCGCACCGCATTCGCGGGCCTCCCGAATGGCCAGCGAGATTACCTCTGGAGAAATGAGCGGTCGCGCACCGTCATGAACTGCAACTAAATCAGCCGTTAAGCTTGTCGCCTGTAGACCAGCAGCCACTGAGAGATACCGCTGCTCTCCTCCCGCCACTACTCGATTGACTTTGCTTAGACCGAAATCCGCAATCAGTGAGCCGAACTGCTTCAAGCGCTCTGGATGAACCACCAGGATTATTTCTTTCACCTCCGAACAAATTTCGAATCGTTGGAGCGTACGAATAAATACCGGACAACCAGCCAATTTGGCTGTCAGCTTATCAAATCCCATCCGCTGGCTAGTCCCAGCGGCAACGACAATCGCGGATGTCATGGCATACCAACCCTCTTAGTTCAGAGGCCGCTGGATCGAACCCGATACTCGTGAATCATTCCGTAGAAATAATAATAATTAGCTTAACGCCTTCTGGACCACTTCGCTTAAGGTTCTCCCATCCGCTCGTCCAGCTGTTTTCTCGTTCACAATCTTCATCACCTGACCCATTTGCGCCTTGGATGATGCTCCGGTTTCGGTAATCGCTGCCTGCACTATGCTGGCCACCTCTTCAGCCGTCAACGGCTGTGGCAAATAGCCCGAAAGGATCCCAATCTCTCTCCGCTCCTTTTCCGCCAGTTCCGGACGACCTCCTTTTTCAAATCCGGCTACAGAGTCCTGCCGCTGTTTCACTTGCTTCCGAAGGACGACGATCGCATCAGAGTCTGTCAACTTGCCGCCGGCACCGTGTTTTTCGATAACAGCGTTCATCATAGCCGATTTAACCATACGAAGTACGGATAGCCGTTCTGCTTCTTTAGCCCTCATCGCCTCTTTTAGATCCGAATCGATCTTTTCTTGGAGCGTCATGTGCGAACCTAAATCAGAATCCAGAATTTAGAAGCCAGGAGTCGGTTGGAACAACGCTAAGCGGTGAGAACGCCGGGAACTGCAGACGGTGAAAAGTGAGAGGTGATTGGTGAGAGGGAGGCGGATGACAAAATGGAACGCCGGTACAGGCGTATCAGCGTTTGGCGTACCTTGGCTGTGACTAATATGCGGCCCGAAGAGCCGGGAAAACCTAGCCAGGCTAAAATCTCGCTGCGCATCGCGCTGGCATTTCCCATGCCCTCTCCAATCACGAATCACCTCTAACGGTTTCCAGCGCTGTCCCGCTACCGGCGCTCCCGGCGGCGTTGCACTAAATCTGCTGGCTCATTCGACCGAATATAGCAAAATAGAAAAATGCGTTTGCCGGCCTTTTTTATAGCCCTTCTGTTGTTCTCGACCGGATTGACCGCCCCTGCCGGCAGCTTGCCATTGTCGACGGTATTCCGTGGCCAATCTAAATTCTACGCGCTGGTCGCAGAGGCTAAACAGCAAAATTGGCGGGCGTTGCCGCTTGGCGAAAGAATCGTCGCAGTTGCAAAGAGCTTTTTGGGAACTCGCTACGTCAATTACACCTTGGAAATCGACGATCACGTCGAGGCACCATCGGCGAACATGGACGGGCTTGACTGCTGGACGTTCTTCGAAATCTCGGTCGGATTCGCCCGGATGCTGGAAATGAAGAGTGGCAATTACGCCCCGAGCGATTTGCTCGCGATGATCGAGCTGGACCGTTACCGAGGCGGTCACTGCAATGGCAGCTACACATCCCGCCTTCATTTTCTTGAGGACTGGATTTATGACAATGAGCGACGCGGACTAGTCAAGAATTTGACCGTCTCACTCGGTGGAGTGCCAATGCGCGGGCGCCATCTTAACGAAATGAGCCACCAGTGGCGCGAGTCCCGGTATATGCGTCATAATGTTGCATTGGTGCCACAAATCGCCGCAATCGAACAGCGCATCGCCTCTCGCACCATCTACCACATCCCGCGTGAGCAGGTCTCGCAAATTGAATCAAGAATTCGAAGCGGTGATGTGATTTGCATCACTGGCCGCGGGCCGGAGGGTTTCACCGAGCATGTCGGGCTGGCTTATCGCGACGGCGTTGGCGTCGTGCATTTTATGCACGCGTCAAAAGATGAGCGACGCGTCGTCATCGATGTTCCGATCCGCCAATACGTCTACCGATATCATAAATTCGCCGGTATCATGGTCGTCCGACCCTTGGATGCATCGACGCCGGAGTTGTCTCGGATGGCAGAAAATTGATGTAGCCCGATGCTCCAGCCTCAGGGAGCCTCCGCCGTGCAGGTCTGAAGAATTCCGGAACGTTGGCTTCACGGGCGTATCGTACCCTGGATTCCTAAACCAGGAGGATCAGGCCACACTGGTGGGTAGATATGTTCACTTGAACATATTCCGTTCTCGGTCCATCCTCTCCCATGAGCTTCGGCGCCGACCATTCCTTCAACCGGCCTGGACCCAAGGGTCGCGGAGCGACGATCAACCCGGCCGATCGGTTTACTGCTTTGCATTATGAGCGGGACGAATTCAGCGCCACGGAAGACGACCGTGCCCTACCAACCGAATTCTTTCGCGACGACACCCAGTCAATCATATCTCGAAACAATAGTCCCGATGTCGGCTTCGAGACGAGCGTGAACCCGTACCGGGGGTGCGAGCATGGCTGCGCTTACTGTTACGCAAGACCCACCCACGAATACCTCGGGTTTTCAGCAGGATTGGATTTCGAATCTAAAATCCTGGTGAAGCTGAAAGCCGGATCGCTGCTTCGCGAAGAACTGAGCAAACCGAGTTGGAAACCCCAGGTTGTGGTGTTAAGCGGTGTGACCGACTGCTATCAGCCAATTGAGCGGAAGCTCAGATTGACACGCTCATGTTTAGAAGTCCTGGCAGAGTTTCGTAATCCGGCTGCCATTGTAACGAAAAACTTTCTGGTAACGCGCGACATTGACCTTCTCCAATGCCTTGCCACCTACCGCGCGGCGATTGTCACCATATCCATCACCACACTGGAGGCAGATCTCGCTGCGAAACTTGAGCCAAGAGCTTCGACTCCGCGCGCGCGGCTGGCTGCGGTTCGTGAGTTGGCGCAGGCCGATATCCCGGTCGGTGTGAACGTAGCACCCGTAATTCCCGGCCTTAACGACCATGAGATTCCACGCATCATTCAAGCTGCTGCCGAGGCTGGCGCTCACTGCGCACACTACACGATTGTGCGACTGCCCTTTGCGGTCTCTGAAATTTTCCCTGCCTGGCTCAGATCGCATTTCCCCGAGCGGGCTGAGACGGTTCTTGGCCGGATTCGCTCGATGCGCAACGGGAAGTTAAACTCATCTGAATTTGGGCAACGGATGCGGGGAGAAGGCTTACTAGCAGAACAGATTCGGCAGCTGTTCGAGGTTGCCTGCCGAAGATTTCGATTAAATGAACGAGATTTTCACTTGAGCTGCGACGCCTTCCGGCGAGTGGAGAAGAATCAATTGTCGTTGGAGTTGTGATTGCCTCAATGGGTCTCATGAGCCTCGCTATTTCGATTCCGAAGAGCAAGACCCTCCGCTTGACCAGGAACGGTTTTTCTCGTTTCGTGCCGGTCCACGATGGCTCAAGCCACAGACATAGCAGCAACCAGAAGGATTAAGCCGGACGAAGTCGGTTTCCATCATCCAACGGCTATTTTGCTTTTGATTTTAGCGTGTCTGTTTTGGGGTATCAGTTTTCCAGTCAGCAAGAGTTTGACGCTGCTCTACTTGCAATCAATGCCTGGATCCTCGAGCTGGTTTGTCGTCAGCCTTCAGGGGAGTATTCGTTTTCTTATGGCCGGACTGTTGATGGTACCGTTTTGCTGGCGAGAACTCCGTAGCCTTCGGGGAAGCGAGGTCATTCAGGGGCTTGGTCTCGGATTTTGCGGCGGTGCAGGAATGCTCTTTCAAATGGATGGCCTCGCTTACACCTCCGCTTCGATATCCGCGTTCCTCACCCAAGCTTATTGCATCCTACTGCCGCTCTACCATTTCGCACGAACTCGGACGGTACCAGGACTGCGCGACTTGTTGGCCATCTTCATGGTAGTTAGTGGCATAGCAATATTGGCCAATGTAGATTGGAGAACGTTCCGAATCAGCCGAGGTGAATTGGAGACTCTGATTAGCGCAGTGTTCTTTACCTTCCAGATCCTCTGGTTAGAGCGACCTGCCTTCCGCCCGAACCGAACCCGCCTGGTTTCGACAACGATGTTTCTGTCGATGGGCCTGGTCTTTGGTTTGGCCGCTCTTTGTACCCGGCCAGATCGAATGAATTACGCGACTGCTATCGATTCGTTTGCCAAACTCTTCCTCACCTTGTTGCTGGTGTTTTTCTGTACGATTCTCGCTTTTAATCTTATGAATCATTGCCAGCCGGCAATTACGTCGACCGAAGCAGGCATCATCTATACCACTGAGCCGCTGTTTACTGCGGTCTTCGCTCTCTTTCTGCCCGCCCAGCTAAGTGGATTAGCTCATATTGATTATGCTAACGAACAGTTCTCGCTAACCGTTCTATCCGGTGGCGGGCTCATTCTACTAGCTAACCTTCTGCTGCAAATCCGCAGCCGCAAAGCAATCCCTCCAGTAGCGGAGGTCAGAACTCCTGCTGCGGGATTTCAAAAACCAAGTTCTTGACTGTTCTGGCCAGGACGAACGAATCTACTGGGTGCGCACTTTTGGTTTGGCCTTTATCATCTTAGCCTTGGTTCCGGCCGCTCCGGGCCAAGATTCGGTCGAAACCGATTGGACCAAGCTCGTCCAATTCGAAAAACGCAGTGAGGAAAATCCGGCAGCCGGAGAAAACGCGGTCGAGTTTTATGCCCAGCGAGACCGGGACCTCTTCAATGCCGCGCGGGCCTTCGTGCAAAAATATGCGAACGATTTTCATGCTGGTACGGCGCTGGAATGGGAACTCGAAAGTGCCGAGTTTTCAGGATCGGCCACTGAACGCAGCGGTATGCTCGATCAATTGGAAAATGAAATGCGCAGTTTTATCGCCAGCCATTCGCTGCCGGAATCGTTACGGCAGCAAATGACCGCTCGGTTGATCCATCAGCGGCTTAATAACGACGATCTAATTACAAACGAGTCGGCCTCGCATTTGGAACAACAGATTGCCGATTACTTGAAAGAAAACCCGGCAGATCCAAAAAAACTCTCTCTGCAAATGGCTCGTTCGAATCTGCTCTATCGCGTCGATGCACAAAGGGCCAAGTCCTTCTTGGAGGAACTGGTCCGAGATCCCGATCAACAGCTGGCACAGGCCGCTCAGGCACGGCTAGCCAAAGCGGAACTTCTGGGTAAGCCGCTCGACTTGCATTTTACCGCCACCAACGGAAGCGCAATCGATCTTGCACAGTTCCGCGGTAAAGTCGTACTCATCGACTTCTGGGCCTCATGGTGTCCGGATTGCATCCGCGAGCTGCCTGAAATCCAGAAACTCGATCAAACTTACCGAGCGTCCGGCCTGGTCATACTGGAAATTTCTTTCGATCGCGATCGCCAGGCGATGGCGAATTTTTTGATTAAGAAGGGAATTAACTGGCCCATCTACTTCGATGGCAAAGGTTGGAACAATACTTATGCGGTGCAATATAGCGTTCGCCAAATTCCGGAGATTTGGATAATCAACAAGGACGGAATCGTCGAGACAACCTCAGCTGACGTTTCAACGGTCGATGATACAGTACAGAGGTTGTTAAAGACCTCGCGGATCGTTCAGAGTCCTTGAATCCTATTGATCGTCCATGAATGACCAACCGGCCGCGATCGGTGTTATCGGAGGCAGCGGCCTCTACCAGGTCGAAGGTCTCGCCTCCCCAAAAGAGATTCGCGTCGAAACCCCGTTCGGTAATCCCTCTGACGCTCTTATCTCTGGATTCATCAATCAACGACCGATTTTCTTTCTCCCGCGACACGCTCGAGGACATCGAATTTTGCCCACCGAACTGAATCATCGGGCCAATATCTTTGCTCTTCGCTCACTCAATGTCCGGTGGATCATAAGTGTTGGCGCAGTTGGTAGCTTGCAAGAACAATACCACCCACGAGATATCGTACTGCCGGATCAATTTTTTGATCGTACCAGCCTGAGAGCGAATGCGACTTTTTTCGGGGAAGGAATCGTTGCCCACGTGGGGTTAGCCGATCCGGTGAGTCATGCGCTTCGCACGATCGCCGCGGAAGAAGCAACCGCCCTCGGGTACCGGGTTCGTAACGGCGGGACCTACGTCAACATGGACGGTCCCGCTTTCTCGACACGAGCAGAGTCCGATTTTCACCGACGAATGGGATTCGATGTCATTGGGATGACCAACTCGCCGGAAGCAAAGCTATCGCGAGAAGCAGAGATTTCGTTTGCGTCCATTTGTTTCATAACTGATTACGACTGTTGGAAAGTAGATGACGAACCGGTGACCGCAGAGATCGTCATCGGACATTTGTTGGCCAATGCTGATGCGGCCCGCCGGCTATTACCAAACATCATCCGGAGAATTCCTACCGAACCGACTTGGCCGGAACATCGAGTGCTTGACTCTGCGCTGGTAACCGATCGGAAACTTTGGCCGGAATTGACGGTTAAAAAGTTAGAGGTCATTCTCAAACGCTTCCTTTAATCTCATGCGCTCTTATCTCGGACTTTTTTTGGCCATGGCCAGCGTAGCCCCATTACTTCGTGCGGAAGACTCAGCGGCTCCCACTCCGTCACCAGTCAGCTCTCCCGCTCCGACTGGCTTGAAACCCGCTACTTACTTTCAGGCAAACGTGGACGGTCCATACATCGCAATGACTTTCGACGATGGACCTAGTCCAGAAACGACGCCAAGGCTCCTCGATATCCTTAAACAGAGGAACATTAAGGCGACTTTCTTCATGATCGGCCAAAATGCGGAACGGAACCCGGAGATTGTGAAGCGCATTTTGGCCGACGGGCACGAGATCGGGAATCACTCTTGGACTCACCCACAGCTGGCCAAGCTCCCGGATGACCGGGTCACCGAAGAAATCACTAAAACGCAAAACGCTATCAAGAATGCCTCCGGCTATACACCGAAACTGCTCCGTCCGCCTTACGGGTCGATTACCGCTCGCCAGAAAGAGTGGATCGAAAACCAGTTTGGCTTGAGCGTCATTCTATGGTCGGTCGATCCGTTTGATTGGAAACGGCCCGGTGCTTCGGTTATTGAGCAACGCATTTTGGCGGGCGCTCGCCCCGGGGCAATCATTCTTTCGCATGATATCCACAAACAGACGGTCGATTCGATGCCGGCTACGCTCGACGCATTGGCGGCAAAAGGTTATCAATTTGTGACCGTCAGCCAGCTCATTGCCATGAACCGGCCAAAATCATCGCCCACACCCGGCGGTTCCCCGGCCCAGCCACCACGAAAGAAGGCGAAAAAGGTGGCGACGCAATAAGGTAGCTTCTGTTTTGGAAACGACCTTCGCTGCTTTGAATCTGAAACGATGGTCGTAGAAAAATACTTCGAAACGCGCGCCCGCCTCAACCAGTCGCTGAGCGAGCTTGTGGCGCTTTCGCAACAGACCGGTGAACCGGACGCCACTATCCAGAATCTACAAAGCCTGGCTGCCGGTCTCAATGATCCGCTTTTGTTCGTCGCAGTCGGTGAGGTGAAGGCCGGTAAGTCGTCGCTCCTCAATGCATTGTTCGGCCAAGAATTCTGCAGGATCGATGTTCTTCCGGCGACCGATAAAATCTACATTTTCAAATACGCGGACTCGGCCCGAGATGTCCCAATCGCCGAAGACGTTACCGAGCGCTATCTGCCGATCGAATTCCTGAAAAACTTCAACGTAGTCGATACTCCCGGAACCAATACCATCGTTGCCAGCCACCAGGACATCACCACTAGCTTTGTACCACTTGCCGACCTTATCATCTTCGTCTTCTCGATGGTTAATCCCTGGGCCGCCTCCGCCTGGGACTTTTTGCGTATGCTGGGTCATGGGTGGAAAAAGAACATCGTGTTCGTGCTGCAACAAGCCGATCTCCGAACTCCGGAAGAAGTGCGCACGATCATCCAGCATCTAGAACAAACGATTCTGCAGATACTCGGTTCCAGCCGTCCAATTTTCGCCGTCTCTGCCAAACAAGCGTTACAAGCAAAGTTAGAGGGAAAAGGCAAAGAGGATCCTCTCTGGCGAAATAGCAATCTCGGCCCCTTGGAAGACTGGATCTCCGCCACCGTCACCCAAAGCGACGAACGCGGCGGTAAGCTGCGATCGATCGCTCAGACCGGGCAAGTAGTCCTGCAGAGGATACAAGCCAAACTCCGAAGCGCTCTCGATCTTCTCAAAGCGGACCAAGAGCGGATCACGTCAATCCGCAGCACTCTTGGTGTGCGAAAGGAGCAGACTCTACGACAGGTCGGTGGCTTCATTCGCGAGATGGAAATGGCCTACGACGCTTGTCGGGAGCGTGGCGAGAAATTACTCGAGGAACGGCTCGGCTTTTTGCAAACCTTTAAGATGATTTTCTCTGGCGGACGTTGGGAAAAAGATTTTCAGGATAAGATTGAAAGTGACGTTCAGACCAAAGTTCGAGAAAAGATCGAGCACGCACTCGAGCTATTGGAAGCCGATCTGCGCTTAATCTGGCAAGAATTGCAGGACAAGGTGCAGGCGCAATTTGATGCAGACACTAGAAAACAGGTACGACCGGCCATTCCTGGATTCGTAAGTCAGCGCGGAGCAATCTTGCAGAAGCTTCAACTGACTCTGCTCGAGCAAATGTCTGATGCGAAAATCAAGCAGCAACTTCAAGAATGGTTTGGCGAGACAGCCCGCTGGCTTCGCGTGCCAGCCGGAGTGGCCGCAGCTGGCGGAATCTTTACCATTATCGCCGCACTCGCCCACACTGCGATTCTGGACGTTACTGGAACGGTTGCCGGCTTGGCTGCGTTTACCGGTACTATTTATGCCGTGTTTCGACGCCGCCACATTTTACGGGAATATTGGCTGCGGATGGACGAAAAAAGAAAAGAATTAGCGGGAGCAGTCGAAACCCAACTGCGTCACGCAATTACTGCCTTCTACCACGAGGTGAGCCAAACGTTCGCTCCGCTGGAAAGCTTTTGCCAAGCCGAAACGCAACGACACCTGCCGTTACAGGAACGCGCAACCGAAATCGAGAAATCGCTGCTGGCGATCAAGAGCCAGCTTGGGTGAAAAACGGAAGGAATCACGTCCCGACTACCCAAAGCCTACGTCGGCCGATTAGCGAATTTTGGCGATTGGCTATTTGCTATTGGTCATCACCTTGTGGCAGGCTCGGCCCACGTTCCGGATGACTCGGTTCTTGCGAAGATTGTTAAGCGCGGTTGCGATGTGGCTAATCGCGTTGTTTGTCGTCTTCTCGGCCAATGAACTGTTCTTTCTTCTGCTAATCGGTTCGCTCGGCCTAGCCGGCCTTTGGGAGTATTTCGGGATGATCGAAAAGTCCGGGATGCGCTGCTTTAAGGCATTTGGCATGATTTGCGGAGCAGCCTATTTCATAGGGAGTTTCGTATTTTTCCGTCTGAACGGATTCGGTTCTGCTTACGACTTTGAGATGGTGGTGCTCGTGATTTTTCTTTTTGGCGTGTTCGCTCGCCAGATGTTTCGGCCGACCATCAAGCAGGCGCCTTTGGAGTCAATGGCCTACACACTTTTCGGCATTTTGTACGTCGCCTGGCTCTTCAATTTTCTCACTAAAATTGTCTACGTCACGCCCCCAACTTCATCTGGAGCAACTACTGGGCAGTTTTATGTCTTGTATCTGGTGGTGGTGACGAAATTCAGCGACATGGGAGGATATCTCGTCGGCAGTCGCATTGGGAAACACAAAATGATGGCTCATGTCAGCGCTGCGAAAACCTGGGAGGGATTTGCCGGATCGCTCATTTTTGCGATTCTTGGCAGTTATCTGCTTCTAGCGATCATGCCGGACCGCTTGGCCCAGCTGAATTATTTTCATGCAACTATCCTAGGATTGTTGATTGGGATTGCGGCGGTCGTTGGAGACCTCGGCGAATCGATCGTGAAACGAAGTACCGGGGTTAAGGATTCGGGAAGCGTACTTCCAGGTATAGGCGGAATTATGGATCTAATCGACAGTTTGTTGTTTACTGGTCCGCTGCTCTATTTTTATCTCAGATTCCTGGTCCGATGAGAAAACGTCGCGTTATCCTGCTCGGTTCAACCGGTTCGATCGGCACCAGCGCCATTAAGGTGGCGGAAAGCATACCTGACCGGATGGAAATTGTCGGAATGGCCGCCCGCCAGAACGCTGCAGCACTGGCCGAATCAGCGAATCGGCTACGACCGCCTCATCTTTGCTTGGTAGATCCAGCTCAGTTACCAGACCTGCATAACCGGCTGAATTACCGTCCGGAGATTCTAATTGGTGAGGATGGTCTCGAAGCATTGGCTCGAATTGAGGGTGCGGATTTGGTTTTGGTGGCTATTATCGGTACTGCCGGATTTTATCCCGCGATGGGTGCCATCGAGACGGGAAAAGATTTGGCCGTAGCCAGCAAAGAAATCTTAGTGATGGCCGGCGAAATTGTGATGCGGCATGCAAGGGAAAAAGGCGTACGAGTGTTACCGGTCGACAGCGAACACAATGCAATTTTTCAATGCGTGGAAGGAAAACCCGGACAGCACATCAGTAATCTCATTTTAACTGCTTCCGGAGGTCCATTTCGTACCTGGCCGGCAGAAAAATTAGCCTCAGTCACGGTAGCTGACGCATTAAAACATCCTACCTGGAACATGGGGCAAAAAATCACTATCGATTCGGCGACTCTTTTTAATAAGGGCCTGGAGATGATCGAGGCTCGATGGCTCTTCGATGTTTCGATGTCACAGGTTCAAGTGGTCGTTCATCCGCAAAGCATCGTGCACTCCATGGTCGAGTTCGTCGATGGCTCAATCCTGGCGCAACTCAGCCATTCCGACATGTGTTTCCCAATTCAATACGCGGTTACCTGGCCGGATCGAGTTCCGCATTCGCTTGAGCCTTTGCGCCTTTCGGAAATTGGCCGTCTCGACTTTGAAGAACCACGCTACGACGTATTTCCCGCTCTCAATCTTGCTCGACGGGCCGGGGAAAATGGAGGAGTTTTGCCGGCAATTTTGAATGCGGCGAACGAAGAAGCAGTCAAAGCTTTCCTGCACGGGCGGATTCCGTTCCCGCGTATCTGGTCATTGGTAGAGAATGCAATGGAACAGGTCGAGAGTTTTGCCAGACCGAGCCTCGATGATATAATGGAGGCCGATGCCAAGGCTCGTGCACACGTTCAACGAGAGCTCGAACATCATTAGTATATGATCCTCAATATCTTACGTATCGCCCTCATTATCCTCGAGGTCGTTCTTATCTTTAACCTCCTGATTATCGTCCACGAGTTGGGCCACTTTCTGGCAGCCCGGTGGCGCGGTCTTTACGTAGACAAATTTGGCGTTTGGTTCGGGAGACCGATTTGGAAGAAGGTCATCAACGGAGTCGAATTCAGTCTTGGTTGGATTCCCGCTGGTGGATTCGTTCTTTTGCCCCAAATGGCGCCGATGGAAGCGATCGAAGGGAAACCAGGCCGAACCGAATTACCTCCGATCAAACCACTCGATAAGATCATTGTAGCGTTCGCCGGCCCGTTGTTCAGTTTTCTTCTGGCGCTGGCTTTCGCTACTTTGGTTTGGACGGTCGGTCGCCCAATGCCAGAGGCGGAAACAACCACCACCGTCGGATATGTGACGCCGGACGGACCAGCGGCTAAGGCTGGCTTTCTTCCCGGAGACAAGATTCTGGAGGTCGATGGCCATCCGGTCACCCGTTTTAACGGCATGGTCGATAGTATTGCCTGGTACGTCGTGCGAAGCGAGGGAGCGACCATCCATTTCAAGGTAAAAAGAGGAAATCAGATCTTGGATTTGAATTCCCAGTTTGAAAGGCCGGAGACCACTGGTTGGGAGCGCAAATCGCTCCGCCAAGTCGACTTCCTCGCCGCGATCACACCGGTTGTTGCGAAGGTCGAACCTGGGTCCGCTGCCGCTGAGGCAGGACTGAAACCGAACGATCAAATCGTCGCAGTAGACGGACAGAAGATCTATTATCCGCAGAGAATCAATGAGTGGGCTCAGCAGCATCCCGGGCAAATGATTCCGTTGACGGTGCTAAGGAATAACGCGCAACTACAAATATCGCTGCGCCCAAGTCGGCCAATCATCAATAGTGTGATCAAAAATAGCCCGGCCGAGGTCGCCGGGGTGCGCGCCGGGGACCGGATCATCGCTCTGAACGATGAGCAGATATACGACTGGCTTACGGTCGTTAAGCATGTCGAACAGAACCCTGGCAAACCATTAACTTTGACGGTTCAGCAGGGCGATAAGCAATTAAAAGCCCGCATTCTTCCTCAAACGCCAGATGGCCAAAAACAAGCGATGCTGGGCATATACTCCTCCGATCCAGCTTACGGTATCACCTGGGATGCGGGTGGGAAGATGACGATTGCTCACACTTCGCCGCTGGAACAGATTTCGGCCGGCGTCCAAACCCTTACCAATACGGTCGGCGCCCTGCTTTCTCCGCAGTCCGATATTAAGCTGCAGCACATGAGCGGTCCGATCATGATCATGCGGACCTATTACATTCTGTTTCAGAGTGATTTCGGTTGGCAGTTGGCGCTTTGGTTCAGTGTCGTCTTCAATATCAATTTGGCGATTATTAACCTGCTGCCGATTCCCGTGCTCGATGGAGGTCATATTCTTTTGGCGATCCTCGAAGCAATCCGGCGTCGTCCGCTAAACCTGAAACTGCTGGAAATCTTACAGGGCGCCTGCGCTATTCTTCTGATCGGATTCATGCTGTACGTCTCGTTTTACGACGTTCAGGACCTTCCCTGGAACAATAACCAAAAGCCGATATTCAGCAGTCCAGCCAAGGCGGCACCTCCAGAAAACCCATGAGTCGCTTTTGTCCCAACCCCTGGTCTTACCAGCGGCGACAAACCCGCGAGGTGAAAGTAGGAAAGGTCGGAGTCGGTGGTTCAAATCCGATCCGGATCCAATCGATGTTGACCTGCGATACGATGGATACGGAAGCCTGTATCCAACAAACGCTCGATTTAGTCGCGGTTGGTTGCGAAATCGTTCGGATCACGGCTCCGTCGGTAAAGGATGCGAAAAACTTGCAGCCGATTAAGGAGGGTTTACTAGCTCGCGGCTGCGATGTTCCGATCGTGGCCGATATCCACTTCAAGCCAGCAGCGGCCATGGAAGCGGCTCGCTGGGTTGAAAAGGTTCGCATTAATCCCGGGAACTACGCCGATTCGAAGAAGTTCGCGGTAAAGGAGTATAGCGACGAACAGTATGCCGCAGAGTTGGATCGGATTCGTGAACGTTTCACACCATTGGTGAAACTTTGCCAACAACGCGGAGTCAGCCTCCGGGTCGGCACCAATCACGGCTCGTTGAGCGATCGCATCATGAACCGCTACGGCGATACCCCTCTCGGAATGGTCGAAAGCGCGCTGGAGTTCGCCCGGATTGCTCGTGACCTGGATTTTCACGATTTCATTTTCTCCATGAAGGCCAGTAACCCGAAGGTGATGATCGCTGCCTATCGCTTGCTCGTTGCGCGTCTCTATCGGGCGGGACCGGATTGGAATTATCCTTTGCACCTCGGCGTCACCGAAGCAGGTGATGGCGAAGATGGCCGAATCAAGAGCGCGATCGGTATTGGTTCCCTCTTAGCAGATGGACTGGGCGATACGGTTCGTGTTTCTCTTACCGAAGACAGCGTGCACGAGATACCGGTCGCACAAACATTAATAGAACCGTACAACCGCGCAGCGACCGAATGGGCGCAGGTCAATCCAATCGAGCTTTCGTTCGATCCATTTCAATACGATCGCCGCGCGACCGAGAAAATCAGGGTGGGCGAAGTCAGCGCCGGTGCAGATGAGCTGATTCGAGTCGGCATACGGCACAAGAGTTTTGAACAAATCGCGCACAAGGTCGATCGAATGGGCGATTTTAAACCTGAGTTCGTGGTCGAAAAACAGGCGAACCTCGTTGCGGTTGATCCGCGAGATGACTCTGCCATCGAGAACGTCAACCAAAGCGCTGAACCACGGCTGATCACCGTGCGCGACGGTGTTGATTTACCGGTTATCACCGCGTTCCGCCTGTTGGCCGCAAAACTGCATGCTCGTCACCCGATCTTGCTTAAGGACACGCTTATTCCGTCCACTGACCCGCACCGCGACTACATCCGAACATTGCTTGCGTCGGCAACCAATATCGGAGCGCTACTTTGTGATGGGATCGGAGACGCTATTTTAGCGCAGGGTGAGGAAGCACCGGGTCAGTCGCTCCGATTGGCCTACAACATCTTACAGGCGGCCGGCAGTCGAATCTTTAAGACCGATTATGTCGCTTGCCCGTCATGCGGCCGAACGCTATTTAACCTACAAACGACTACCGCGCGGATCAAGGGAGCTACCCTTCACCTCAAAGGCGTCAAGATCGCGATCATGGGATGTATCGTGAACGGACCCGGCGAAATGGCGGACGCTGACTTCGGGTACGTCGGTGGTGCCCCCGGCAAGGTCAACCTTTACATTGGTAAGACGCCGGTGAAGTTCAATATTCCAGAGGCGGAAGCTGTCGATCGCTTAGTCGATCTCATCAAAGAAAACGGGCGCTGGCTGGAGCCGGCGGAGGAAGAGCCTGAGCCAGCGTTGGCCGAATAGCTACGTCGAGCGCGGGTTTCGTTGCTGCTCGTTGTGTCGGCTTGCCCCACGATCGATAGGGCAATACGCTTCATTGAGCGACAGCGAAATGACGTGTGAGCCACGTTTCAGGGGCGAAAGCAGAAATAGCATCATCGGTTTTGCGCGATCAAGCAGCCACCCAATCGGAATAGCCATCGCCAGGGATCTCGCGTCGCATTGACTCACCGTGGATCGGCCTCCCCCCAAGGTGCAACCGAATACATTGACCAAACCGCCACGCTCTTGCCAATTCGCGTTGCAGTCTTTTGAGGGCCGCTCTTTCTCCTCATACGGCCGGCTAAGCCGGAAAAAAGCGCCAGGTCGGCCTCGACATTGACCTGACCGGCGCTTGGCGAATACAACAAAAGTCTCCAAAAGTGGTTCCCCAGAATCTTTAGGGTCGGTGAAATGCCGACTTCGCGGATCAAGGCACTCAGCGATGGAGTCTTCGCGATCATCATTACTCTTCTTGTACTGGAAATTCACGTTCCCCAAGTGCAGGACAAGGATATATCCGCCGCGCTGGAACACAGCCTATTGGCGATGACGCCAAAATTTTCTCAGCTACATACTGAGTTTTGTAATTGTCTGGATCTGGTGGGTCGCGCACCACCATTTGTTTCATATCCTAAAGAGATCCGACCGCGGATTACTGTGGCTCAATAGCTTGTTTCTTTTATGGCTCGCATTTATTCCGTTTCCGACGGCTCTGATGGGAGATTTTCCGGGCGCACGTCTCGCTGTGATGTGCTACGGCGCGGTCACGACTCTGGCCGGAGTGAGTTTCTGTCTAATGCGCTATTACACATTTTACGCGGGCAGGCTGGTAGATGAAAGAATCGACCGGCGTCTGCTCAAATTAGCTATGATAAGAAGCGTGATCAATCCGGTTCTTCACTCCATCGCGGTCTTGCTCGCCTTCGTCGATACCAGGCTCTCGATCGCTCTTTATATCATTCTTCCCTTGATGTTCTTCGTTCCAAGCAAGCTGGAGAGATATGGGTATCCGGAAGGGCTACGGTAGCGCGATACACGTCAGTGAGCGACAGCGAGACAACGTGTGAGCCATGCGTGCGAAACAAACGACGGGATAACGAAGGCTCACAGCCTAAATGTCCGATCGCGATTCGCCTACTTACCGAACCCTTCAGAGCCGAGGTTACCGATCAGATCTGGTTCGGCGTCATGTTGCTTGGTCAATCGGACGCCTACTAACTTACTGATTCCGTGCTCCTCCATGGTCACACCATACAGAACGTCGGCCTTCGCGATGGTACGCTTGTTATGGGTAATCACGACAAACTGACTTTGAGCCACAAACCGGTCCAAAATCTTGATGAACCGGCTGATGTTCGACTCATCGAGAGGAGCATCCATCTCGTCCAACACACAAAATGGACTTGGTTTGACCATGTAAATCGCGAACAACAGCCCAACGGCAGTCATGGTCTTTTCGCCCCCCGACAATAGGGTGATCGATTGCAGTTGTTTGCCCGGCGGTTTCGCGATTATTTCAATTCCGCTCTCTAGCGGATCGGCGTCATCGACCAGTAACAGATTGGCTTTGCCGCCACCGAAAAGCTCGGTGAACATTTCCTGAAAATTCTTCCGCACCTGTTCAAAGGTTCCCGCGAATAATTCCTTCGTCGTCTCATTTATCTTGTTGATGACGTCGAGCAACTCGGTCTTTGATTTGATCAGATCAGCGTTCTGCTCCTCGAGAAATCGCTGGCGCTCTTCAAGCTCATCGTATTCCTGGATCGCTTCCAGGTTCACCGGCCCCATGGCGTCCAATCGTTCGCTCATCTCCGCAACAATCGTTTTCACCAATTCCCACTCGGCCTCCGGGATCAAATCAGGCCGATCAGCTGATCCGGCTATTTCTTCGGTCTCTGGGACGTCGGAAATCGATTGATCAAGACGCTTGCGCTGCTCGCGGACGGTCGATCGAAACAGGTCCCACTCTGGCCGAAAAGCTGCCAATTCTGTTTGGTAGCGATGGGTGACATGCTCGCGCACACTCTCCAATCGGAGTTTATGCTGAGTGGCGCGTACCTCCTGCTCGCCCCGTGCCTCCTGACATTCACTGAGCTGCTTACGAAGTTGCCGCAAGCTTAATTCCACTGACTCCACTGAAGCGAGCCGTCGGCTTCGTTCTTCCACCAGCGCTGTCACCTCCATTTCCGCGTTTGACTGATTTGCTCGCAGCTCTTCGATCTTGCGGCGTAACGAATCGTTCTCCGCAACAAACTGCCTGGCTCGCGCTCCGTAATTTGCGATGTCCCGTTCGCGGCTAAGAATCAGGTCTTGCAGTTCGGTCAGGCGGTTTGCCATTGGTTGACGCTGGCGTTGAAGGTTCTCGCGCCGCTGCTGTTCCGTGGCAACCCTTACCTTCGATTCATTCAAGGTCTCCGTCATCAATTCTTCATCGGCTCGGAATGACTCAACTTGGGATAAAGACTCCGAGAGACGCTCTTGCCACTCTGCTAATTGCTGCGCCAAGGTCTCGAGCTCCGCTTCGAGCGCAGTGGCTCGGGCCAACGCGCTACTTAACCGTTGCTCCGTGTTTCCCTTTTCCCAAATCAGACTCTTTATTCGGCCTTCCGATTCTCGAAGTTCTCGGTCTAGCATTGAAATTTGGCCGTCGAGAGTCGAAGCCTGGATCTGCGTCCGGTGCACTTCCTCGCGCTGCTCCTCGACTCGATGGTGCATTTGCTCCAATTCCGATTCGGCCAGCTCGCACTGTTGTTGAGCAAAATTCAGCTTGGACCGTATTTCCGTGCACTCCAGCTCCAAGTCGCGTATCTGCGCCTTTCGGTGCAGCACGGAATGGACGTTCGCTTCGCCGAATGCTCCGGCAAAAATCACACCAGTATCAGAGATGAACTCTCCTTTCAAGGTGACCACCGCACAGCTGGGCGTCGTTTCTTTTATCCGAAACGCGGTCTCCAGATCTGAAGCCAAAACCACATTCGCCAGCAACCGATTAACAAAAGGGGCGACGTCTCCGTGGGTGCGCACGCGATCCAATGCCCAGGCCAAACCTCCGGACGGTAGCGCATCCAGTTGCCGTGGCGGCAAATGAGAAAATGCGGACTTAGCGCAGAGCGCGGCCCGGCCGTGCTGATTCGCGGCCAACGACTTTCCGAGCGCTTCCGCGACTTCCGGATCTGCAATCAGGACGGTTTGCAATTGATCTCCAAGCGCCGCTTCGATTGCCGGAATAAGATCGTGATCGACCTCGAGAAAATTCGCCAAGGTCCCGAGAACTGCCGATCGAAACAAGGCAGGGTTCTCCAGCCCTTTCAAGACAGCTTGCGTTCCTGTCTGTAAGCCGGCACCTTCTTCGTTCAATTGATTCAGCAGCTCAAGCCTCGATTCCCTTTCCGCCAGATTGCGCTCGACCGATGCCAAATCGCGTTCGGCTTGTTGGAACGCTCTCTTCAGGTTACTCAGATCGTGCTCTCGGTCGCGGAGCGCATCCCGCGCACTCAGCACCCGCGCCATTGCTTCGGTTGATTCCACTCGCGCCGAATCAAATTGCGACGCGAGCTGATCACGAGTCGATTCGGCCTGCTTAAGTTCCTGTTGCAAAAGTCCTAGCCGGGTATCTCCCGCTTCTCGTTGATTCACTGTGCTGGCCAACTCTCCGCGGAGATTCGCTATCCGGCTTTCCCGTTGCTGAATTTGGCGCTGGCTCTCGTGGGTGGCCGTTTCCGTTTCCAGGCGACTCTGCCGCAATTGATTAACCTTTTTCTGTCGTTCCTCCAGCTGGCCCTCCTCGCTCTGCAGCGTCTGAAACAGTTCGCTCAATTGATGGTCGGTATCCTCCAGCTGAATTTGTTGGACAACGACTTTCTCCTGAGCCACTGCAACATCTGCAGCGTAGCGCTGAGAAAGCTCTTCTGCCTCCCCGGCGCGTTCCTCGTTGAAGCCAATCCGATTAGCCGCCCGCTCAGCTTCGCTCTTCAGCTCCTGCACGCCCTGTCGCGCAGTCAAAATTTGTTCCTCCAAGAGCTCGAGAGCCTCTCGCTGCTCCGTTAACCCAAACTCTTGTGATTCGACCTGCTCTTCAAGCGAGCGCTGGACCGATCGGAGTCGCTCCACTTCTGATTCGGCCTCTAGAATGTTACGGCGCATCTTTTCGGCATTTCGGTATGCGAGATGAAGATCGAGCGTTCGCAGATTCTCAAATAGCGCTTGGTATCGCCGCGCCTTTCCGGCTTGACGCTGCAGCGACCCGATTTGGCGTTTCACCTCCTTCAGAATATCACCCAGCCGAAGAAGATTTGCGTCGGTATACTCCAGCTTGCGTAGTGCCTCTTTTTTCTGAGACTTGTATTTGGTGATTCCCGCAGCCTCTTCGAAAATAGCGCGCCGGTCTTCCGGCCTCGAACTTAAGATCTGATCGATTTTCCCCTGCTCCATTATCGAATACGCAGTTCGGCCGATTCCGGTATCCATGAAAAGCATTTGGATGTCCTTCAGCCGGCAGGGAACCTTGTTGAGGAAATAATCAGACCGCCCGTCCCGATATACCCGGCGTGTAATGGTAACCTCGTGATACTCGAGTCCCAATTCGTTTTCGCATTCGGCAAACGTGAGGGATACCTCAGCCACCCCGACTGCTTGTTTACTGTCGGTTCCGCTGAAGATCACATCGGCCATCTCTCCGCCACGTAACGCTTTTGCCGATTGCTCCCCCAAGACCCAGCGGATCGCATCGAGCACATTCGATTTTCCGCAACCGTTCGGACCGACTATGGCCGTCACACCGCGATGAAAATTCAGCAGTGTTTTATGGGCAAAAGACTTAAATCCGATAAGCTCAATGGATTGGAGATACATACTGCTGGTTGGGTCCGAAACTAGGCTGCACCAACGTTTGTGACAAGGTCAAAATACAATAGCTAGAATAAATGGAACCCGTGACCTCAATATATAGGGGTTCAGCCCTATCTCTCCAGAGCTTCACGCATTCCTTCGACGCTTCGAGCAACGCCATTATTTGATTGAAGTATGCCGGGGTATTGCAATCGTTCCGGTTGCGGTCAGCCGTCTGCAGTTGGCACTTACCTGCCCAGCTCCGAGCCCGAGCCGGACCCAGATTTCTCTTGCTAACCCCTGGCTCCAGGCTCCGGACTCCTGTATTCTGTAGCTCATGTCCGGGGATGATGCTCTTAATGATCTGATCGAGTTCCTTCGGTTTCCGTCGGTCTCGGCCGATACGCAGTTTAAGCCCCACGTTGAATCGTGCGCGGACTGGCTCCTACAGCACTTCGAAAAATCGGGCCTCGATGCCGAGAAACTTCCCACCGGCGGCAATCCGGTCGTTTTGGCTCGAAATAATCACAAGCCAGGCAGGAAAACAGTTCTCATTTACGGGCATTATGATGTTCAACCGCCGGATCCCT
>JBEEIB010000489.1:0-63053 GCA_041167675.1 Verrucomicrobiota bacterium | reverse complement strand
CCTCTACCTGCAAGCCCTCAGAAATCGCCGCTCGCCCTTGAGCCAAAAAATCCCTTATCCCAATGTTTAAAAACTAAATCATTTTACTTGCGCAGACCAGCTCAGTTACTGCCCTACCGCTATTGGCGATGGCTAATCTAAACCCTTCAATCACCGCTCACTGGCTACTAATCACTTCTCGCGGCTGCCTGCCTTGGACTAAAGACGCAAATCCCAGCGACCAAAACCGCAATGCCAGCCAGGGCCACTGGCAATGTAAAGAGTTGGGCGAACATCCCGACCAGAGGTGGACCAATCAGAAAACCAAGGTAGCCGGTCGCAAAGACCGCAGACGTCGCGCGCTCAATCGCACCAGGGATTCGCAAAGCCGCTAGCGAAAACAGCACCGGGACAATATTCGACATACCTAGCCCGGCCAATCCGAAGCCGATGATGGATAAGATTGGAGAACCGGCCAACGCGGCGACGAACATTCCAATTGCTCCGACCAGAGCGCCGGCGGTCACTGTCCGTTCTCGCCCAATCCGCTGCACGATTCTGTCTCCGACGAATCTGCCACCGGCCATGCAAATGGCGAAGGCATTGAACCCAAGACCCGACAGTGCATACGGTGTACCCAAATCATCGCGCAGATGCACTCCCGCCCAATCGGCAACTGCACCCTCCGACAACATCGCAATCAAGCAAAGCAGAGCAAAGATCGCGATCTCCCTAGTCGGCAGCGCGAAGATCGGGCCATGCTCCGACGCGATTCGCAGAAGACTCGGCGCCAACCAAACCACCCCTCCAATGATTAACAGACCCAGGAATACCAAGTGCCAAGTCGATAGCTGCTGATTGAGCAAAAAGAGGCTGCCGAGAAGCGAGCCGCACCAACCGCCCAAACTCCAGATCGCATGAAACGAAGACATGACTGGTCGGCCAGCAAGAGCTTCAAAATACGCAGCTTGATTATTCATACAGACATCCATCAAGCCGTTGCAGCCGCCGAGGAAACCGAGCGATACGGTAAGGAGAACTAAATTTGGCGCCCAGACAGGGAACACCAGCGAAAACGCGAAGCATAAAGTTGCCAGGATCAGCACCCGGCGGCTGCCAAACCGGCCCATCAGCCAACCGCTGAGCCACATGGTCACGAGTGAGCCAAGGCCCGCTCCAAGTAACGCCAAGCCCAACTGTTGTTCGTTCAAACCGAGCTGCTCTTTGACCGAAGGGATATGAATAAACCAACTCGCTAATCCGAATCCGTTCAGAAAAAATACGGCCGAAATAGCGACCCGATTTCGCATGGTATCGCCGCTCGTCCCGTATTGTTCCCGAACCTGATCTATTCCTGCGCTATTGCCGGATTCCATCGACTCCTGATTTCCTATTCGACGAATACCCCGTAGCGGCGAAGAAGATCGAGCTCGCTCGCCGCAACTCCACTCTCAACAATCGCGCGAGTGAGGATTCCAATTGATCCCACCACAAATGGGGCGGCTTTGTTGAATTTGCTTGCCGTTAGGAGTCCAACAACGTCGGCGGCGCAACGAACAAACGTCTGTTTCATCTCCAGTTCCTCGACCGAGAAGGTCGATATGCCGACGTCGGTATGGAGCGCGCAAACTCCGAGAAAGCAAAGATCTGCTCGAAAATCTTCGAGCTCTTTCACCGCACGCAATCCAACCGTCATCGATTCGCGGCGGTGCAATCTGCCACCAAGTACCACAACCTCCACTTCTGGAAATTCAGCGAGCGCAACGGCGATCGGAAGACAGGGCGTTACCGCGGTAAATTGGAGACCCCCGGGTAGAGCTTTCACAATTTCCAAGTTGCTACTGCCGGAATCGAATAGAACCACACTTCCAGCGCGAACGAGTGATGCTCCGCGTTTTCCCAGCTCTTCTTTGGCCTCGGTTTCTTCTGCTCTTCGCTGCTGGATGGGTCCTGGAAACGAAGCTGCGGGCAATGCTCCGCCATGCACGCGCCGAATCGAGCCGTTCGAAGCTAGGTAGTCGAGGTCGCGGCGAATCGTATCTATCGATACATCGAGTCGCCGAGCGAGATCCAGCGCGATTACTTTCCCTTCCTCCTGAAGCAGATCAAGGATTCGGTCACGGCGCTCAATTGGGAATAGTTCCGCCACATTGATCATGATCGAGCATCTGTCCCAAGTGTATGCGTTTGTCTACCGTTATTTGCAGTTTCATTCGGTTTTATGCTGGTGAGCGCATAAATTGGAAATGATCTGCCGCCAACCGGTAGATGCCGCCGCCGAGCAACAGCGAGGTAAAGGCGTGTGAGCCAAACCTCGGAGCATTAAGGCTCACAGTCCAGCGCGTCCCGAACCTGTCATTCCTCGGTTCGTGCCGTACTCCCGCCCTCGCTGCGCTTTGGAGCCGGCCGCGACGTAGGCTGGGCGGAGCCGGGTTTCGCCCCTATCAGTCAGGAGTACCTCACGCCGGTCATAAACAACGACGGACATGTGAGAAGCATGTCCGTTACCGAACTTCGGAGTCCACCCTATCCTTTGCCAACAGTTCGGCTATCTGAATGGTGTTCAATGCAGCCCCTTTCAGAAGCTGATCGCCGCAAACCCAAAAAGCCAACCCATTGTCCAGGGCAGTGTCAATTCGGAGACGCCCGACAGCGCATGCATCTTTGCCAGCCGAGTATAGCGGCATCGGATATCGCTGGTTTCCCGGATCATCAACCAATTCTACTCCCGATGCCTTGGCTAGTACATCACGAGCACGGTCGACGGAAACCGGCTCAACAAATTCTGCATTAACCGCTACGGCGTGAGCTCGAAAAACAGGTACCCGCACGCAGGTAATGGAAGCGCGTAAGGTCGAATGATGCATAATCTTGCGGCACTCATTCAGAAATTTTTGTTCCTCTTTGGTATATCCTGAATCTAAGAATTGATCGACCTGCGGCACCACGTTGAAAGCGATCGGATGGGGAAAAACCTCCGGCTTAATCTCTTCTCCGGTAATATGAGCCCGGCTCTGCGCTTCTAGCTCAGCAATTGCCCGGGCACCGGCACCGGAAACCGCTTGGTAGCTCGCCGCAATCACTCGCTTTACCCGAAACGCCTTGTGCAACGGGTAAAGTGCCATCAGCGTGATCAGGGCCGTACAATTCGGATTTGCAATAATTCCGCGATGTTTGGCGGCATCTTGAGGATTGATCTCCGGCACGACCAGCGGTACGTCCGATTCCATGCGAAAAGCAGAGGAGTTATCGATTACGACAGCGCCCGCTTTTACTGCAGCGGGAGCAAAACTGCGGGCAGTGCCGGTACCGGCGCTGAACAGAGCAAAATCAACTCCAGTGAACCCTTCTTCGGTCAAAGTCTCCACCGGAATTTGCGTGCCGTGGAACCTCAATGTCTTACCGTTTGATCGGGCCGAGGCGAACAGCTTAAGACTGTCCACCGGGAAGTCTCTTTGCTCGAGCAACCGGAGCAGTTCCGTTCCCACTGCTCCAGTAGCCCCGACGATTGCCAAGTGATACGTTTTACTCATCAGCGCCCCGACACTTTAGAAAGAAAATGAGCAGCCACAAGATCAGGATCGATACAAAAGAACAGACTCTACACCTTCTTCACGATCAAAGGGTCGTTCATCAATTTCCGATTTCGACCTCCCGCTTCGGCTTGGGTCAAGCATCCGGGAGCTTCCAAACGCCGCTCGGGCGTTTCCGGATTTATCAGAAGATCGGAGGCGGCCAGCCGTTGAACACCATCTTCCGCGGGCGCGTACCTGTCGCCAATCCGTCCGACTGGGATAAAGAAAGTGACCTCATCACTTCCCGCATTCTTTGGTTGGATGGCGTCGAACCCCACAACGAGAACACTCGGGAACGTTTTATCTATATCCATGGCACCAATGAAGAGCACCTGATTGGTCAGCCGGCTAGTCATGGTTGTGTCCGTATGCGGAACGAAGACATCACACGTCTCTTTGATCTGGTAGAGGCTGGAACTGAAGTAGAGATTGTTAGCTAAAGTCAACATCAAAATAAACTGCGACGCTTGCCTTTAACCATTCTCAGAGAGCAATTTAAACCAATAGAGCGTCGGTTGCGCTTTAGCACAAAATTCAGAAAATACATTTGTCTCCCGGGAAGGTTCAGCCTAATAGCAAAGTGCTGCTAGCTAAGAAAGGAGGCGAGACTGAAAATGAAGATCGTGAAATACATCACTTTAGCGGCCGTCGCTGTTGCTGCTCTCGGCATGGCGGCTTGCCATAAAGAAACAACCACTGCCCCACCGCCGGCACACACGACGACCGGTTACTCCAAATAAGGTCTCGACCTTAGGAGTGTTTATCAAAGGAGTGTTTTGCCCGCCTCAGTTTTTCCTGGGGCGGGTTTTTCCTTTTCTACCGCTGACAAAAGGTGAGTTGCTCACAAAGTAGCGCCACTCCAGCTCAGCCGATTTCGTAATGCCGATGCGCTGGCTGGCAATAACGGCTGGCGGTTGCTTCGAAGGTGCCAGATTTACCCCCGGAATTGCAAAAAAGTCCGCTCCATTCCATTTGGCAGTAATCCCCATCGCCTGGGTCAACTTCCCGGGGCCGGAACAGAGATCTGTCACCTTCTGGACTGCACGTCGTTCGAACATCAATTTAATACCGGCTCGTGGCTCCAGAGCCCGTATCAATACAAACCCGCGAAAAGACTTGCCCTTCACCAAAAAATTAAGGAGCCAATGGACTCCGTAATTCAGGTAGATATAAATCGATCCGGCCGGCCGTTCGCCAATAAAAGTCCTCACCGCGTGCCGCAAAAAAGTGTGACATGCCTCGTCGCCGTATTCTGCATACGCTTCAGTTTCGACGATAATTCCCGAGGTTTCCCACCAGACCAATTCGCATCCGAGCAAATCGCGAGCACAAGTCAACGGGTCCCGCTCAAAGAAGGCCCGCGTAACTGGGACACCGCTCATTAGGGGCTCCTTCAAAGCTCCGAGGGATGATCCAAGAACGTCCACAGCAAATTGAACCTTTCGGCCAGCCGTGCAGCCAGTCTTTTGACGCCGAAAGTCTCGGTGGCATAGTGACCACCATATAAGAGATTTATCCCGAGTTCCTCGGCCAAGACGAACGTATGATGCGGTCCCTCTCCCGTCAGGAACGTATCCACTCCTTCGGCGGCGACCTCGACAATATGGGATCCAGCTGCGCCAGTTACTATCCCGATGCGTTGGGTCCGGCTCGGTCCGGCCGGACAACACCAAATCTTTCGTCCAAGAACTCGCTCAGCCCTTAGAACTAACTCATTCAACTCCAGGCTAATCGTTGAAAGGCATCCTTGCGCCCGGCCTTTGACGAACCAGAAAGGCGTGACTGGCGCAAGTTCGAGTGCTTCGGCTAACAAGACGTTATTTCCTACGTTGGGATGAAAATCGAGTGGAAGATGGACGCTGTAGATCGCTACATCCCCTTCCATGGCTTTTGCCAGGCGCCGATAAACCGGTCCGGTCACCGGAGAAACTCCGCCCCAAAACATTCCGTGGTGAACCACCAGAAGATCAACGCTCTCGTCGATCGCCATTTCGATCGTACAGGTACTAGCATCAACTGCCGCCCCGATCTTGGAGACAATACCTCTATTTTCTAGCTGAAGTCCGTTAACCGCGCCCGGATAGTCCTCGATTTCTGTGACCTCCAGCAATTCGTTGGCGAAAGATACGACCTCCTGGAGAGCGACCCCTTGCTTATTCATCAGTTTAACCTCGATTCAAGCCCTTCTCGCCCACTTCACTCGAGCTCCGCTTTCGGCAAGATTTGTCCTGCATAAGCAATGGAAAGCTTCTTTACACCCTTGATCCGCTTAGCAATAGACCGGATCTGCGCCAGCATCCTCACCAGGACGAGCTCGTTCTTATAACCGTCGGCATATGAGTATTCTGGCTTTACCGCCATATGAAGTAAGGCAAGCGTATCCGGCGAAGTGCGCGTATAGACAATCACCCCGGCAAGGTCCTCGAGCTTGCCCCGATGAACGAAGGCATAGAGTGTCTGGACTTCTTTTCCTTCAATTCCGATTCGAAGATAGTCCCCTTCCTGAATGATTTTTGGAAATCCGTAGCTGAGAATTGAGGCGTTGATGCTCGACTCATGTTCGCCTTGCTGGGGATGAAAGAACATCAATGCCTCTAGTTCATCGCGGCGATCAACCGGAAGAGTGGAAGAGAACTTCAAGGGCAGCACAAACCCCTTGCATAGGCTAGGCCGTCTTTTTGTCAACTGCGTAAGGTAGGGCATGCCGCTCCGCGATCGCCGAATCGCGCGTTGCCGAAAACAATTGCCGGAGGTTGATTCGCGCTAAGATTCTTAGGCCCAACAACGCAATGGCACGCCGGCGGTCCGAGACGGACCCGCCCTACCTCGCGATCGATACAGCGCAGGCTAGGCCGTCTTTTTGTCAACTGCGTAAGGTAGGGCGTATCGCTCCGCGACCGCCGAATCGCGCGTTGCCGAAAACAATTGCCGGAGGTTGATTCGCGCTAAGATTCTTAGGCCCAGCAACGCAATGGCACGCCAGCGATCCGAGACGGACCCGCCCTACCTCGCGATCGATTCAGCGCTCGAGACAAGTTCTCTCGACTTCGGCCTAGTTAAAGTTATCATGTATTGATCCCCCTGGTATGTCCCAGCCTGCCGCCCAAAAGCGAAAAAGAAGGCTAATCCAACTGCGTGAAGCTCAACGTCGACGGCGTAATCGCCTGAAAGAGGAGAAAAAGACGTTTCTCCAAATCATTTTGACGGAAGAGATGCAACAGTCTCTTCGGCGTTTTAGCGCAGATCGCGCGAGGCCGATGCACGTCTGTGCGGCCGATCTTATTCAGGAAGGATTGGCGAAATATCTGATTCCCGAGCCTCCGCTTAAGTCCGAACATTATTCCCAGAGCGCGCCCTCCGAACCACCCGAAGATTCTACCGCTACCGAATCAGAGTCGTTTCGTCAGTAGATTTTCGTCCTCGAAAAGCCAGGCCCGCCTGTCAGTACCAAATTCGTGATTCTTAAGCCACGTAATCAGCGGTAGCCTATCATTCGGCGACGCCTAAAGCGAGGACAAGCACGACAACGAAGACGATTATGATTGCGCGTACGCAGCACTATGGTTTGACGACGTTAAAAGACCTGCTCTAGGTTAACTTGCGGGTCAGGGATGGCAAAGGGTCAAGGATGACAGAGCCGGGCTCGCAGAACACTTAATTCTTAGAATTCTATGGCTTACGAACTACCTCCTCTATCCTATCCGTTCAACGCGCTCGAGCCACACATCGACGCCAAAACGATGGAAATCCACCACGACAAACATCACCAGGCTTATATAACCAACGCGAACAAGGCCCTCGAAGGTCATCCGGATCTCGCCGCTAAGCCGGTGGACGAACTGCTGGCAGATCTAAACAAAATTCCCGAGTCAATCCGCACCGTATTGCGAAACAATGCTGGCGGTCATTCGAACCACACTTTTTTCTGGAAAATTATTGGTCCAAACGCCGGCGGTAATCCGAAAGGAAAACTAGCCGAGGCAATTAACTCTGCGTTTGGCAGTTTCGATCAGTTCAAAGGTGAACTTGAAAAGGCAGGCATTGGTCGTTTTGGCAGCGGCTGGGCATGGCTGGTGGTCAACAAAGAGGGCAAACTACAGATCACCTCGACGGCAAACCAGGACACTCCAATTTCGGAAGGTTTGAAGCCAGTGATCGGGGTCGACGTTTGGGAACACGCCTATTATCTGCTTTATCAAAACCGACGGCCCGATTATCTCAAAGCCTGGTGGAATGTCGTTAACTGGGATCAGGCGGAGAAAAATTTCCACACCGCCAAGTAACGTCATTCTCGCCCGGGCTCGAATGAAATGACAAATAGCAGATATATCCCTTCGGCGGGTCGATCTGCGGCTATCTGGTATTTGTCATCGCGATCCAGGGCTAGGATGATGGCGTCGGCAAACTACCAATGGCGAATTTTTGATAGCGACTTTCGCACTCCCCATTCCCAGGCCGCACCCCACAATTGATCGGTTACCGGCCAGTGATCATCCTGATTCCAGATCCGCAGAGCCAGCAGCATTGCGGCTGGATCTGCTATTTGCTATCTGCTATTTGTGATTTCATTTGAGCCTTGGGCGAGAGTGACGCTATTTGTCTTCCGGCCCGAAGGGGCGTCAGCGCATGGCATTCCTCAACGATCATTATCTTAAACTCAAAGCCGGCTATCTTTTTCCGGAAATTGCGCGAAGAGTAAACGCCTACGCGGCGGAGAATCCCAGTACCGCGAAAAGCATCATCCGATGCGGGATCGGCGATGTCACCGAACCTCTTCCCGCCGCGGTTCGTGAGGCCATGCATCAGGCGGTCGACGAAATGGGCCGCCGGGAGACCTTTCGCGGGTACGGCCCAGAGCAGGGATACGAATTTCTCCGGCACACGATCGCCGAGAATGATTATCGCGCTCGCGGCTTGCAGGTGGCGGATGACGAAATCTTTGTTTCCGACGGATCAAAATGCGATTGCGGAAATATTCTCGACATTTTCGGGCATCAAAACCGCATCGCCGTGATGGATCCCGTCTACCCGGTATACGTGGATACCAACGTAATGGCCGGCCATACCGGCGAGGCGGATTCCACCGGTTCGTATTCTGGGCTGGTTTATCTGGCCTGCAATGCAGGTAACCATTTTGTACCGGATATTCCCGATGAGCGCGTCGACCTAGTTTATCTCTGTTATCCGAACAACCCAACCGGAGCTGTTGCCACTCAAGATCAGTTAGGCGCTTGGGTAAACTACGCTTTGGCTTCCGACGCCATCATCCTATTCGATGCCGCCTACGAGGCTTATATTCAAGATTCGAATATTCCCCATTCCATTTACGAGATTCCCCGCGCGGACGAATGCGCCATTGAATTTCGAAGTTTTTCCAAGAACGGCGGCTTCACTGGAGTCAGATGCGGATTTACCGTGTTGCCAAAAAAGCTGCTCGCTGGCACCAGCAACGGCGAGAAACGGCCGCTCTTCCCTCTCTGGCACCGACGTTTCAGCACGAAGTTTAACAGCGTAAGTTATCCGGTTCAACGCGGAGCCGAAGCGATTTACACATCGGGCGGTAGGAAACAGGTTCGAGAGTTAATCGAGCATTATTTAAATAACGCCGAAATTCTCTCCACTGCGCTTGCCAAAACCGGCCTCAAGGTCTTTGGCGGGAGAAACGCCCCCTACATCTGGATCCAAGCGCCGACCAGTTATCAAAGCTGGGACGTATTTGATAAGATCCTGAAAGAGATTCAAGTCGTGATAACGCCTGGCGCAGGATTCGGTTCTCAAGGAGAAGGCTATTTTCGGGTCTCTGCCTTCAACTCCCGCCAAAACGCGGAAGAAGTAGCACGTCGTTTCCAAGCGCTGAAATGGTAAGCGGCTGCGAACCAACCCAAAGGTAGGACGGTCCGTCCCCGACCTGCCCGCCGAATATCCAGCGGACCGCCGTGAAATCAGTCCTCCTCCGGTAAGTTACGAATTCCGGCAAGTGTGCTGCGCCAAAGATCAGCCTCACGCACTAATCCAGCTCAGCGATTTGCACCTTTCTATTCCAGAAACGCACCGCCTGAGCATCACGAGCCCCTCGGGCTAACCTGCCATCACCAACATCTACTCTAGTCCCATTTCACGAAACGCGTACTTGGGGATGACCCGTGCAGTTCCGTTCTGCACCACATCAACATTGGTTACTTTGGTGTTCCATTCACCATCAGAGTCGCGGTAGCAAAACATCACAGCACGCAGCTTCTGATCTGGCTCCGTCGGGTTGGGCACTTCAAATTCTACGGGCCAAAATTTTGTCGGACGATTGTCATCGCCTAACTCGGTAGCGGCCGGTCGGCCCAACGAAATGCCATTTATCGAGAGATTAGCTAGCTGTTTCTCGCACTTTGCTCTGAGCGCTTCTTCGATCTCGGCCGGGGTTCGAGGGCCCTGGCCGGCAGAGACATTCGTGATCATGGTTTGACTTTCACGGTAGGCTTCGGTCTCCGCTTGGCGGGCGATCAGCACGGAAGTCATTCGGTTAATTTTGGTTTTGATCAGTTCTGTTACCTCCGTTACCGAGGGCGCGGTTTCGGGGCGTCCAACAAAGAGCGTCAGCGTAAACGCTGCCAGCGGAAGCACGCAGAATATGAGGTATCTTACCTTCATACATTACATGTTATAATATAGTTATGATATGTCAAGATATTTTATTACATTTTATTTCTAGGTTTCTTTGCCTTTTGCCGACTTCTTGGCCCAGCTGGCAATGGCCGATTTCATTTCATCCGTTTAGCAACTTATTGAGTCGCGCTTTAGGGCCGGCGCCGGCCGAGAGCCGGCAACACGTAGTGCCGGAAGATCAGCCCCGGAGACTCTCGGATAAGGTACCCCGGTATGAAGGACCGGGAAATAGCGAGCGCAAGGAACCGTGTCCGTCCCTCCACGAACGATAGAGACGCTATAGGAAGACTGACCGCCGGCAACGGCGCCCCTCCCCTCCCCTCCCCTCCCCTGCTCCGGTAAGAATACGTTCTCGCGCGTCCAGTAACCTTCCCCGGTGCCTGCAGATGGCTGCCGGTTGTCGTCCTACTTGATCCGTGTTTGATTGCAAAATGAGCCGTTTCGATTTGCCCTCCGATTTACCGCGGCCCGTCAATGACGGAGCCTGTGCTCATCTCACCGATTTTCGAATCCCTTCTGTCGAACTTAGGGCAACCTCCGAAGGATCAGTCGATTTATCCCAGCTCCCCGGGCGCACCATCGTGTTCTTTTATCCGAGAACCGGACGCCCCAATGAACCCGTGCCGGAAGGTTGGGATGCGATTCCCGGCGCGCGCGGGTGCACTCCGCAAGTCTGCAGTTTTCGCGATTCGTACCAGGCTTTAATCGAAGCGGGCGCGGATCAGATATTCGGTCTAAGTACGCAGGATACCGATTACCAAAAAGAGGCGGTGGAACGACTCCATCTTTCCTACTCGCTGCTATCGGATAATAAGCTCCTCCTCAGCCGCGCTCTCCGACTGCCTACATTTGATTTTGCCGGCATGACATTGATCAAGCGGTTAACTTTGATTATCGATAAAGGCGTAATTTCGAAGGTCTTTTATCCGGTGTTTCCGCCGGATCAAAGCGCGAACGAAGCCTTGGATTGGTTGAAAGAACAGGCGCAAGCGGCTGGGTGAGTTTCACTCCCACTAGAAACCGGGATTACACGACCTTGACGAAACGGGACCAGTCGATTTCGCATTCGATCGTTGACTTCGAACGCATTATTCCAAATACCGCACTCGAGCCGCTTGGAATCCACGTCACTTCGGTGAGTGAGGAGTCGCTCAGCCTCCGCATGCCGATTACTAGCGCGAGTCGTCAGCCATTCGGCCTGTTACACGGCGGGATCAGTTTGTTGCTGGCGGAAAGCGCGGCCAGCATGCATTCTTGCTGGGGCATTGATCTCAATTCTGTTTTCCCGGTCGGTATTGAAATCAATGGATCGCATCTTCGAACGGCCTCGTCCGGATTTGTGCTCGCAACGGCCCAATTGCTACGACGTTCCAAAACACTGGCTGTCCACGAAGTAAAAATTGTGCATGAAGAGACTAACGAATTGCTCTGCGTTTGCCGGGTCACCAATTATTATAAACGGCGCAACGCCTGAACTGAGTCTTCATCCCAGACCGGTAAGGCGATACAGTCCGGCGAATCCCCTTTGTAAGCCCAGTGTTCCATGCCGGACTGTGAGCCTTCCCGGCACTGCGCGGTAGAACCAAACTACAAAACAGAAGTAGACTTCTGCCTTCGCCAAGCCTGATATCAGTTTCGCAGGTATTCATAAGCGAGCGAAGCGGCCCCTGCATAGCGAGGCGGAGCGACAAGTTGGGCGGAGTCCGGTTTCGCCTACCCGTCAGAGGTAAACCCGCAATCAATCGATCTTGGGCGGAACTGTATTCGAGCTCGCCGATCTTTGATCGGCTCCTCCTGGCAGAAACCGAACAGCCAGGAACGTACCGATAATGTAAATCACTCCTGAGACAACCATAGCGATGCGGAAACCAGCTACGAAATTATGACCAGCCGAAACCAATGAACCCAAAACAGCAACTCCGGCGGCCGCGCCTACCTGGCGACCGGCATTCAGCGTCGCAGAAGCCAGACCAACTTGCGGTCGGTCGACCGAGGCAAGCACCAAGGAAGCCACCGGCGGAAGAATGAGCGGTACACCTGCCCCGATACTCAACAACGGCAATAAAATGGTGGCGTAGCCGGCTCCGGTCTGCGCCGCAAATGCCAGCCAGAAAAACCCGACTCCGCCGATGGCGAGACCCGCGACGATCGGGAAACGCATCCCTCGCTTCGCCGCCAGTTGCCCGGCGTAAACGTTCATCACCGTTAGCAATCCCGTCACTGGTAGGAAAGCGAGCCCGGTTTGCATTGGCGTATAGTGGCAGACCTGTTGGAAATAGAGGCTGAGCGTAAAGATCAATCCGTAGAACGGAAAACTCAGGAGCAGCCCAAGTGAGGTCGCAACCGAGAATTGCGAAGATCGGAAGAGCGTCAATGGGAGCATCGGATCAGATTGCCGGGCCTCTATCAGGACGAACAGAAGCGACAATAGTAGGCAGGCGACGCTCAGACCTACGATCGGCAAAGAGAGCCATCCCCAATTCGTGCCTTCAATCAAGACCGTGATCAATGTAACAAGAGCAAACAGGCTGACTATCTGACCTGCCAGATCGATTCTTCGGCCAAACAACGGCTTCTCTTCTCGGATATATCGGATGGTCAGCAGCAGAGCGACCATCCCGATTGGTAAGTTGACGAAGAAGATACTCCGCCAGCCGAACAGGTTTACCAACAGACCGCCAATTAACGGACCGGCTGCTACCGCAACTCCACCGCTTCCAGCCCACCAACCAAACGCCTTCGCGCGTCGAGTAGGATCATCGAAAGCATGATTTAGGAGTGTCAACGAACAAGGAATAATCAGCGCCGCCCCGATTCCTTGGATAACTCGCGCGGTAATCAAGATCGGTAGATTGTTAGCGGTGCCGCAGAAAGCCGATGCGAGTGTAAACAAAACGAAACCCACACCAAATACCTGCTTATTGCCGTAGCGATCGCCTGCTGTACCACCGGTTAGCAGGAAACTCGCAAACGCCAATGTGTAAGCATCAACGATCCATTGCAGATCACTGAGCCTACCGCCGAGTCCATCTGAAATCCGCTGCAAAGCTACGTTTACGATCGAGACATCGAGCAATACAACGACACAACCGAGACAGACGATGAAAGCAGTCAAATTCGGACGGCCGCTTTCGAGTCGTCGGGCGTCGATGACGGTTTGGCAACTATCCGACATTATCGATGCTGAATTGCCGATTTAAAGAGCACGCTCATCACTAATCCGGAGAGTAGGCGGAGCCGATTTCTCTTCCTTCATCAGCATCATACAAGTCGAAAAAGGTCTGAATATCATTCCGGTCCGTGAATCCTAGTTCGGTTTTCCATCGGTTTAACGAAGCGCTGGCTTTATCGTGCCAGCCGCGCTTCGTCATAAACGAATTCCATATCATAATCTCTTCCTGAGTCGGACGTTTTCCTGTTTCGTAGGCCCACTGCAAAACCTGTTCGTCGGAATGGCTCAATCGTACCCGGTTTACTATTTGCGAATACTCCACGTGCAGGAATCGGCAACAATTCCCATCAAACCAGGTCGGAACCTGATCTCCAAGATTGTAGCCGGCAGGCAGCTTATTTTCATCGGCCAAGCGGATTTTGTCGAGCATCCGGCCGAAATAAACGAGCTCACCCACTTTTGCATACGCACTTCGTAAGCCGTGCACCGCACCCATGATCGTCGCAATGACGAAAGCTCGCTAGGCCCAAGTGTCAACGTCAGAAGAGGTTAATGCACGACGAATGCACACTAAGGAGACTCTTGTTGGGGTCGCCAGCGCGTGTCAGATTCGAAACGCGCCTTCGGCGCTCGGCAATAATCCAGAGCCCCCAAGAAAATCGAGGCGAGGATCTGGCCTGTTTGCTCTCTTGCAAAACGTTCAGAATTACGGACAACGAAAGTGCGGAGAGCTGCCGACAGTGGTTGAACTTTCTTTCCAATTTGCCCCGGTGCATTTTCCGGCTGGGTGCAAGAAAATTTATCCGCTTATTTCAAAACGCTCCGATCGATGAAATTGCCTCTTCGCGCCGATGGGCTACGTGCAACCCTTTGCCAACCGGTGCGGTAATGGAGACAAAGCCGGGAAGCTGTTCAACCGCTGCGATGTACGCTTCAATCTCTTGCGGGTGAGACAAAACATTGTCGGCCAGCAGCAAAACGTCAGATTCCAACTTCGGTAAGAGAATTTGCAACTGTTCCGGCGCGCTAAGTCGATCCGCATCGAAGAAAACGCAATCGAAAGGTCCAGCCAATTGGTTGACCACTTCGGTTGCGGATCCCTGAATCACTTGCACGATGAAGCTCAGATTTGCGTGCGCGATATTGGTCCGCGCGCCAGCCACTTTAAGCGGGTCCTGCTCGATTGTGGTGAGGGGAACAGCTCCGTCGATCGATTGAAGAGTCGCGCCGATAACGATCGCACTGAAGCCGTTCGATGTGCCAATCTCCAGCACGCGTTTCCTTCCGCTGCTCAGAAGTAAAATATGAATTAGCTCGGCGGTGAGCCGCTCGAGATTGAGCATCTTTTGTTTCCGGTCGGTTTGGACAGGATCATGCGAAAGGCCAAAGCGCTCGATCTCATCGAGCACTCGCGTCACTTTGGGATTGAAATTCAGACTCATTGATTATTTTCAGTCAGCTAGAGTCGCCGGGGGCGGACGAAAATCTCACGCAAAGACGCCGAGACGCAAAGATTTCAAGGTAGAGATTATTGACAGTCGGTGGACGCAAATCTTGAGAACTGCTCGTGCGTGAATGGCGAACAAAAAAAAAATGTTGGGCGTGGTACCCTTTCCTAAATCGCCAACCTTTTCCGGCTAGTCTGAAATCTTGGCGGCTTGGCGTGAGATCCAGCGATTTGACTCATTCACATCCGCCAACAATGTTCTCCTCCCGTGTCTAATAATTCGCGTTCCATCGGTCTGATCTATGGCATTTTGGCCTACCTAGCCTGAGGGCTTCTTCCGATCTAGTGGAAACAGGTCGAAACCGCCTCCGCCGACGAAATCTTAAGTCACCGCATTGTCTGGTCACTGGCGTTCGTAGCTCTGATTCTCAGTCTGCTGCGCGGTTGGAAGGCCCTTTGGAAAATCTGCCGATCCTCTCGAGCAGTCGCCTGGGCTGCGCTGAGCGGAACCTTAATAGCCACGAATTGGTTCCTCTATATTTGGGCGGTCATTTCTTCGCATATCGTCGAGACAAGCTTCGGCTATTATCTGACGCCTCTGGCGAACGTTCTCGTCGGCGCATTGATACTGCGAGAACGGCTTCGACCTATGCAGATTGGCGCTATTCTGATTGCTGCCTTCGGATTGATTCCATTTGCGGTTGGACTCGACAATTTTCCCTGGTTGGCATTGGCTCTCTGTTTCAGTTTCGCCTTCTACGGTCTGGTTCGTAAGATCGCGCCAGCTGGCGCTTTGAATGTCGAGAATTAAACTCACGTTTTCCTTGCTAATTCAGCTGGAGTTTCCTCATTGCATACCAGATGGATGCAGGTCTTTCCCTCTGCTCAGAAACCTTTGCGTCTTTGCGTCTTACCGTGAGATCTTGGCTCGGCAGAAACCTCGCCCGATCAAGCACTGGCGCGCCCTCCACGATGGGTGTTAGTTAAAACATGGACTCACCGGAGGCTTCCGCGATGAATGCTTACACGGAATCGCATTTGGAACGGGCGACGGTAGGAAGCCCGATGCATCCCGCGATCGGTGAGAGTATTCAATGGTTCGAAATCATTGGATTAGCGCGGGACCAAGGTGCAGAAAGCGATTTGTACCTCGTGAGGAGTCCGGATGGTCAAAAATGCGTGCTGAAGCTTTATCGCTCCGGCATGCAACCAGCTACCGCGGTCAAGGAGATGCACCTGCATCATCGACGGATCGCTTCCCCATTGCTCACCGGCACTTGGAATGGACGTCCGTACGAGATCGCACCTTTCTTTGAGCGCGGCAGTTTAGCGCATCTAATCCAGCGGGACGGTCCGCTCAAACTATCGAACGCCGAATTGATCCTGCGGCAACTGGTCGAGGGGTTGGCTGCTTTGCATCGTGCCGGTATTCAGCATCGGGATCTCAAACCTTCCAATATCCTGATAGAAAGCGAGACTCCACTTGAAGTCGTGCTTACCGATTTCGGTTCGTCTGCGCTCGCTACGATGACGCTCTTGACCCAGGTGCGGACTACTCTTGCTTATGCCGCTCCGGAGACTCTCACCGGCATGTATTCTCGGGCGAGCGATTATTGGTCGCTGGGGATCGTCATGATCGAAATCCTGACCGGCCAAAACCCGCTCCAATGGTTTGGGTCATCTAAAATCGCGAGTTACCAAATCGTTCAAGGCAAAGTCCCAATTCCCGATACCTTGCCAGCCCATTGGCAACGCTTACTCAAAGGACTCTTAGAGCGCGATCATTATAAGCGCTGGGATGACGCTCAAATCTTGCGCTGGCTAGTCGAGAACCGAAATAGCGCTGGGCAAAAGCATTGGTTCCGCCGAATTATTCTTCTGGGTAGCGCCACCTTACTCATTGGGTTCGCTAGCGTGATCGGTGTGGAAATCCGGAAATCGATGCAGGAAAAGTATGAATCTCCTACACTATCACTGAATAGCACGAAAACTATTCACCAGCCTTCCGTAGACGCGGAAAAACCGCTAGCCGACCAATCACTCGACCTCAAAACGAATCCATGGTTGCGAATCGGACTGCTTACATTCGCCTGGGTAATCGCCGTCGGCATGGTTCTGGCAGGTTTTGGTCATTGTATTAGTGGAACTCCGCACGGCTTCGGTTTGATTTGTGGCGGCATCGCGCTGGCCGTAGCGGCTCTCTATTTGCCGCAGCTGTTGCGCTGATCCCATCAAACCCAGACGTCAGGGTGGAGAATTTCACGCCAAGCTTCGGCGCGCCCTGGCACTGAGTTGGCAAACACCATTGTACTCACGGCGGCGACGTAGGCCTTGCGTAGTCGGGACGCGATCCCTCCCAAGGCTACGAATTTTCTGGAACGAAGCTAGCCAGGAAGATCTGCTATCTGCTATCTGCTATCTGCTGTCTGCTATCTGCTGTCTGCTGTCTGCTATGTTTTCTCCCATGTTTCGCGTAAATGAAATTAAGGCACTCCTGTTCGATACTTTTGGAACAGTGGTCGATTGGCGATCCAGTTTGATTGATGCTTTCTCCCACTACGGTCAAAGCCGCCAACTCGATGCCGATTGGTCCCAACTGGTGGACCAATGGCGCTCCGCTTATTGGCCCAGCATGGAAAACATCCGAAAAAGGAAGCTAGCCTGGACTACTCTCGACGAGTTGCATCGAGCAGCCCTGGTCAAGCTGCTGCCGGCTTTCAAACTGGAGCAGCTTTCCGCCGATGATATTGACGATCTGACCGCCTTTTGGCATCGGCTGAAGCCTTGGCCCGATGCCCGGCCGGGTCTGGCTCGTTTGAAAAACCATTTTTTAATCGGACCACTCTCCAATGGAAATTTTTCTCTCATGGTAGAGCTGAATAAGTTCGCTGGTCTCGGTTGGGATTTTATTTTCGGCGCGGATATTTTTCGCCACTACAAACCGGATCCGGAAACCTATCTCGAAGCTTGCTCCCTCCTAGGATTAAGACCGGCTCAAGCGATGATGGTCGCTGCCCATAACTATGATCTGCACGCGGCTCGATCTTTTGGCTTACATACTGCTTTCATTCCGCGACCGGTCGAATACGGCCCATCACAAACCAAAGATCTGCGACCGGAAGGACCTTGGGACATCGTTGCTGACGATCTGGAAGACCTGGCCAGACAGCTAATCCAGGACCGCCCGAGGTAGGGCGTATCTCTCCGAGACCACCGAACCGCGCGCGAGTTGGACCCGGTTAGGCCAGAATACGGTCGCAAGAGATTTGATCCCGGCAATTTTCTTAGGACTAACAAAGGCGATGGAGCATCGACGGGTTCGGCGGTCTCGGAGAGACACGCCGGACCTTCCCGTCGCCACTGGCCTAGGCACGCTCCAGGATCAACGCGATCCCTTGTCCTACTCCGATGCATATTGTACAGAGCACCTTGTACCGGCTTACTTTCGCAACATGCCGTTCGGTCAACATGAGTTCCGCTGATCGAGGGCGCGAAAGCAGGGAGTTGAGCTATCATTAGGAGTTCATCATAGCGAGTAATGAAAGCGCTGATCCACACTGCGGAGCTGCGAAAACAGCTAGAGTCAACCGATCCTCCTATCGTAATCGACGTACGGTTGGAAGATGACTTTAAGGCGGCCCACATTCCCGGAGCGATTAACAACTGCGTTTATGAAGTGGCGTTCGGTGAGCGCCTAGCCAAGTCTGTGCCGGAGCGAACCCGACCGATTGTCGTTTATGGCGCAAACTCCGAAAGCTATGAGGCGCGAGTGGCAGCTGAGAAACTCTCCAGGGCAGGCCACACCAATGTCTATGAGTATCGCGATGGTCTGGCAGGATGGCAGGCCGCCGGCGCTCCGGTTGCGTTAGGCGAGCCGCTACCGGCCGAGCCGACGATTTCAGATGGCATCCACCCAATTGATCTGTCGGAGGGTTCTATCGAATGGAGCGGGCGCAACCTCCTAAAAAAGCATCACGGGCGCATTGGATTACGGTTTGGCCAGCTGGAATTTGCTCACGGCGAACTCACTGGCGGGCGCGTCGTCATCGATTTAAAGAACATCGTATGTTTTGATCTTCACGGTACGGAGTGGCATGATGTCTTGATCAATCATCTGCAAAGCGACGACTTCTTCGATGTTGAACGCTTTCCCGAGGCGCTGGTCGTGATCAATGGTGCCCGGAGAATCGAGGACGCGAGCCTCGGGCGGCCGAATCTTGACATCAATGCCGACGTGACCCTGAAAGGGGTCTCCGCTCCTCTGAAGTTCTTGGCCACGTCTGGCGTGACACCGAACGGCAAAGCAGCAGCTCAAGCTGTGTTCTCATTCGATCGGACGCGCTGGAAAGTTCTGTACGGATCGGGACGCTTCTTTCATCGACTGGGAATGAATCTGGTCAACGATCTGATTCAATTGGAAATCAAAATCGTCACCCAGTGAATCCTCAGCCGAGCTTCTCCGATGGTCGCAATATAGCGCCTACCTCTTGGCCAAGCCGGTCTCTTGCGCTCTCATGATTTCGACTTTGCCTTCCGATCGGCGATCGCCTCGGTGAACCAGATGACTTCGTCTAAGAAATTAGCAGCCCGTTTTTCGTACGCGGGATCGTTCGGAGTGCCATCTTCGTTGAAACTGTCATGGACGTGCGATACGGGGAGACTGGCAGGAATGGGAAAGGCGCCCATTCCCAGTGTCACCAATCGGAGTTGCGCCAGACAGTTAATGCCGCCGAAACCACCGGCGGACACGGTTACAATGGCAATCGGTTTCCGCTCGTACTCTGGCAGCAGATAGTCGAGCGCGTTTTTGAGCACGCCAGGATAACCGTTGTTGTATTCAGGTGTCGTGATTACTAGAGAGTCGGCGCGCCCGATCTTCTCCCCAAATTCCTGTAAGCGCGGCGGTGGATCGTCACGGCGATGCAGTCGCTCTTCCATAATGGGAAAGTCGAATTCAAGCAGATCAAGCAATTCGGTTTGCACCGCTGGCCGTCGTTGCAAGTGCGCCAAAACAAATCGTGCAACTTTAATGCTTTGCCGATCTCGCCGGGTGCTGCCAACTATGATTGGAATATATAGCATTAAGCGAGGCGATTTTGGTGAGACGGTACACTAGCATCTCTCCAAGATCAGCGCGATCCCTTGTCCTACTCCCACGCACATCGTACAGAGCGCGTAACGCCCCTGGATACGCTCCAATTGATTCACCGCTGCTGTCGCCAAACGCGCGCCACTTGCTCCAAGCGGATGGCCGATTGCTATTGCGCCTCCATTCGGGTTAACGTGGGCGGCATCATCAGGTAGGCCTAATTCGCGAATCACCGCGAGTGCTTGTGCCGCGAAGGCTTCGTTCAACTCGACGACATCAATTTGCGAAAGTTCGAGGCCAGTCTTTCCCAGCACTTTCTGAGTAGCCGGCACTGGAGCAATGCCCATAATTCTCGGCGCAACTCCGGCCGCAGCAGCCGCAACTACCCGGGCCCGAGGCGTCAGGTGGTGTTTGGTTATCGCGTGCTCCGACGCCAGCAGCACAGCGCCAGCTCCGTCGTTAATACCAGACGCGTTTCCGGCAGTTACAGTGCCATTCGTCTTTACCACTGTTCGCAGCCTGGCCAACGCCTCCAGCGTCGTGTCGCGCCTTGGATGCTCGTCTGTGGTTACGATTCTCGGCTCACCTTGCTTCTGTGGAATCGCAATGGCAACGGCTTGTCGCTCGAAGAATTTGGCGTCGTACGCCTGAGCCCAGCGCTGATGGCTTCTCAAAGCAAATGCATCCTGATCTTCCCGATTCACTCGATATTGCTCGGCAACATTTTCGGCAGTCTCGGGCATCGAATCGATTCCGAAATATTTCTGCATCATCGGATTCACGAAGCGCCAGCCAATCGTGGTATCGTAGATGTCAGCATTTCGACTGAATCCGGTTTCTGCTTTTGGCAGAACAAAAGGCGCACGCGACATGCTTTCGACACCCCCGGCAATAATCAGGTCCGATTCACCAGACTTGATCGCTCGAGCGGCGATCGCAATGGCATCCAAGCTCGATCCACAAAGACGGTTAATCGTCGTTCCCGGCACTACATCGGGTAATCCAGCCAGCAACAGAGCCATTCTTCCAACGTTGCGGTTATCTTCCCCGGCCTGATTCGCGCAACCGAGGATCACGTCGTCTACCGCCGACCAATCGACGGCAGAATTTCGCTCGGTAAGGGCCCGAATCGGAATGGCGGCCAAATCGTCTGCTCTGATAGAAGCTAACGCACCACCATACCTGCCGAATGGAGTGCGAACCGCGTCACAGAGGAAAACTTCGTTCATTTTGTCTTACTCGGGTTGAAAAATTTGGTTTTGGTGAGAATCCCGCATTCATACTCGTCCTCGTCCTCGAAGAGGTCACCCATTACTTCGTTTGCTCCATCACTCCACGCTCACAGATCCTGCTTTCGCCCTACTACCCTTACTTGCCCGCTAGCCATGGGTATCGACTCGCGTCCTTTCCCGCATAATCAGGATCAGGTAATTGAAGACTCGCTGGATCTTCCAATCTCTGATTTTCGAAAACATCACACCATAGTGCCATAGAATTATTAAGGGGTTTACCGGTGGTACAGCGTGCATTCAGTGGTGCACCGGGAGTTCCTCAATCAAGTCGGGATCATTCACCGGCTCGGCATGAGCGGCGTATGCAGCACGGTAGGCAAACGCAATGATGGGTCCTAACGTGGTGCCGCCCGCCCAGTAAGCGCGACCGGAAGCGGAGGCGACACAATTGCCAACGTCGTATAGACCAGGTATCGGCCTATCCCGGTCATCGACGATCTGACAATTCACTGATTTGGGTTGATACACAGTTATTTAATTGCCCCTTAAACGACCCTGAGAGTGCAATATTTCCCGCAGTGATACAGTAGTGGCTCGCGGTCAGACCAGGCTTGAGCATGGGTGATGCGCCCGACATAGATGATGTGGTCACCTCCGGGAACGGCCTCAAATACGTCGCATGCGAGGTGAGCAACTGCACCGCCAAGAAACGGCAAGCCCTCTGCCTCTATCCACGGAATTTGTAAGCTATTACTGGGCCGACCGGCAAAGTGCGTAGAAAGAAGGTCTTGCCCTTTGGCGAGGATGCTAACCCCGTATCGACCGGTTTCTGGTAATAACTGATGTAGTCGAGCTCTTTGATCCACTGAGACAAGAACCAGGGGCGGCTCCAGCGAAAGGGAGCTGAACGAACTAGCAGTTATTCCATGCGGCGTCCCCTCTCGGAATGTGGTGATGACGGTCACACCGCTAGCCCATTGCCCTAACGTTTTTTTGAACAAGGGTGGAATAATTGACTCAAGGTGAGACATATCCAAAATCCACCTCGCAGAAACCGATACCGTCTTCTGCCCTGCTCTCCATATCATTCATTTCTTTGGCCCAGAGCGCATCTCGTGCGATCTGCTCAGTGAAACCACCGGTGCTGGTTTTGGGACGCAAATACTCCAACACATTAAATTCCATTTCCTCGCCGGAAATCTGCGTACCCGGACCCAGAATGCGCAGTTGAACCAATCTGTCGTGTTGTTCTCCTCCAGTCAGGCAACCAATATTCAGGGCTCCCCGATATGCGCTTCCGTCTCCATCCGCATTTACGGCATATATTCCATCAGGAGGAAATTGATTACTGGTCGGTTGAGAAGTTACAGCGGCCAATCCGAGTCGATTCGCGCTCGAGTTTACGGGCGCCACGGAGCCCAAGAGAGCGAATGGTCTACCGAGGAGTTTCGAGACCTCTTTCAAGTCATGTCGTTCGAGAGCTGCTCGCACCCATGTGCTACTTACCGTCTTACCATCAGCCAGAACAGACGAAACGGCGTTCAGCCTAATGCCAAGATTCTGGGCAATCGATTCAATCAGACCAATCTCTCCGGATCGATCTGCTCCAAAGCGCCAACCCTCACCTACGCAAATCTCGCGCAATTCATTCGCGGCATCGTACAGTTCTTGAATGAACAGTTCTGGAGAGGTCTTCGAAAACTCACGAGTGAAGGTAATCGTCAACATTGCGTCCGCACCGATTCTCTCGACCATTCGTCTCTTCTGCCGCGGAGGCATTAAAAGGTGGGGGGCATTTTCGGGCCGTAGCACAAGAATTGGATGCGGATCGAAGGTAACCACGACCGAGCTTCCACCAGTCCGGCGAGCGTTTTGAACCGCCTGGCCAATCACCGCTTGATGTCCCAAATGGATTCCGTCGAACACGCCGATTGCCAGGTGGGTCGGTCCAGGAACCGAGGCTAAATCTTTTATCCGGTTGAGAACTCTCATTGTTGATATCAATCCGCACTCGGACACGCAGGCCGCCTTCGCAAGCTTCGGCGCGCCCGAGCAGTGTGTTTGATGACCACCATAGAGCTGGTCGCGACGTAGGTTTTGCGTAGTCGGGAGCGCATCTCTACCGATTATTTTCGTCCGATGACGTTGACATCAGTTGGATTGATCAGGTCCGGAACCGTCCACCCATTCAGGTCGTATTCCGCCATCGCCGATTCAGCAAAAGCCTTCAATTCATCGGCTATGCCACTGGCATTCAGATAGGAAAGCGCTTGGCGTCGAATATCTTCATGATTGCCAGTGTAATTTACCTCATACAGTTCGTGCCTGGAACCAAACTCACTGCCAATGGCATCCCACAACAACTTCAACAACTTCACCCGCTGTTCGGAGGTGTAGCCGTTTGATCCTCTGACAAATCGATCAAGGTAGACCCGAAGCTCAGGCACTTTGAAATCCGAAGCGTGCGAATTGAGGTAGATCAGACCGCTCGCGACCGTTTTCTCGACCAAATGTCTAATTGCCGGGTAAGCTTCGGTCGAAAGAATTTGGTAAGCTTGAGCTGCTGCCGTATCTGGCAGGACAGTTCCCTCGGTCCATGGCTTCGCGTTGCGCGCCATGGCTTCGCTCAAGCCCCAGAAGCAATTTCGCCAGGCGATTACCTCGCCAATATTGGCCTGAACACTCCGATAATCTTTCGACCCAGTCGCCTCTACCGCTTTCAACAAAAGTCCGGTAATGAAGTCCAGCTTCACGGCCAGACGCGTGCATCCATGCATCAGGAACCGCGGAATGAAACCGGTCTTAGGAAAGAAATTATTAGCGGTTTCTACATCACCATAGATAAACACGTCTTCCCAAGGAATAAATGCGCGGTCTAGGATGAGGATCGCGTCATTCTCGTCCAAGCGGCTGGAGAGCGGGTAATCAAATGGACTTCCGATCAGGTTCGCCGCGTATTCATAAGATCCACGACAGATAAATTTCAAACCAGGTGCGCTGGTGGGGATTGCGAACACAATGGCAAACTTTTTGGTCTGCAGTGGAACCGCACCATGATGGGCAACAAAACTGTAGTGGGTAAGCGCCGACCCAGTTGCTACCACCTTTGCCCCGCTGACAATTAGTCCGCCGTCTGTTTCCTCATCCACACGCACATAGACATCCCCAACTTCATCCGGAGCTTTGTCACGATCGACCGGTGGATGAATGATCGCGTGGTTTAAGAAATAGGTTCTCTCCTGCGCCTTGTAGTACCATCTTTTGGCGTTTTTGTGAAATGGCTTGTAGAAATCGTTATTCGCTCCAAGCGTCGCCAGAAAAGAAGCTTTGTAGTCAGGCGATCTGCCCATCCAACCGTAGGTCGTCCGAGCCCATTCCGCGATCGCATCCCGACTGGCAACTTGTTCTTCCACATTTCTCGGCGCGCGATAGAATCGATGCGTAAATCCTCCGTCTTCGGTCGGCATCGTTAAGATATCCTTCTTTGCCGGGTCGTAGAGGGCATCATACAGCCGGGCGATCATCCGACAGGAGTTCCGAAAGGCTGGATGCTTGGTAACATCCTTCACCTTCTCGCCGTAAATCCAGACCTCGCGGCCGTCATTTAGACTTTCGAGATACTCATTCCCGGTCAGTGGTACTGATGTCTTCCGGGATGTTGCGGGTTCTTCTACAATGGTTTTCATTCTGTTCAGGGGGTTAGTTGTCCAGGCAGAGACTGCCTGGGGTGAAGTTGCAGATGGCGGAATTGATGGACGTGGAGGCAAAAATTAATCCGCCAAACTTCATAGAGACTCCAGTCCATGAGCCAGAGCGGTTCGCTGCTCCAACTCGCGTAGTACCAGCAGTTCGTCAGCGGTAGGAGCTGGCGTGGTTTGCAAAGCCGGCGAAACTTTCAATTCCCATCCAGTCGCTGCTCGGGCTTCATCAAGTGTCACTCCTGGATGCAGGCTAGTGAGAGTTAACTCTTTCGAGAGGCGATCGGGTTGAAGTATCCCGAGATCGCTAATCACCGCAACCGGACCCTCACCGGTTAAGCCAATCCGTTTCCGGTAGTCTCCGCCGTCTCCATGGCCTACCGAGGTCATGAAATCCAGTTGCTCAACGAAGGTTTTGAGGGTTTGCCGCAAGATGATCAAGACCTCACCGGCAGACCCGGCAATTTCCGGGGCGCCACCCGCTCCCGGCAATCGCACAGAGGGCCTGTTGTATGGTCCGATAACAGTAGTATTAATGTTAGCAAAGCGATCGATCTGAGCAGCACCCAGGAAACCGACATCAATGCGCCCTCCCTGCAGCCAGAAAGTAAAGATCTCGCTGGTCGATACCGTTGTATCAGCCGGACCGAGAGTTCTCCGTCACCGATCGACAGGGGTAATATTGATGGCTTGGCTCCGATCGGACCCGACTCATAGATCAGAACGATATCAGGGGCATGGGACAGCCGTGCCAGGTTCGCTGCCTTCGAAGGCAATCCAATTCCGACAAAGCAGACCGCACCATTTTGCAACATCCTTGCCGCCGAAATGGTCATAATCTCGTCTGCCGAGTACTCCGTTGTCATGCTACCTCCCCAACTTCGCCCGAGGCTTCCTCCTTCGCCGAAGCTTCGTGGAACAGGATATCAGGCAAGCGATGGCAGTTTCGGATCGCGTGTACTGTCTCCGGGAGGGCCGAGTCGCGTTGGAGGGCCGGCCGTCGAATCTCAGCCGAGATCAAATCACTAAGGCTTACTTCGGAGTCTAGCGGGATGGATTTGGTAAGCACCGTACTGGATGGGATCCTGTTGGGCGGCCTATACGCGCTTTTCGCAGCCGGACTGTCGCTCATCTTTGGGGTAATGCGTCTTGTCAATATCGCTCATGGCGATCTCATTGTTCTGTCTGCTTTTGTCGCCATGATAATTGTCGGTGCACTGGGCCTGCATCCGCTGGTGACCCTGGTATTAGTCGTTCCGTTGATGGCGTCGCTAGGCTATGGCTTGCAGCGAGTGGTTTTCAACCGGGCGCTCGGCCATGACATCCTTCCACCGCTCCTGGTGTCATTTGGGCTTTCGGTTTTCCTTCAGAATGCACTACTCCAGATCTTCAGCGGAGACAGCAGGCGACTGCATGCTGGCAACTTGGAAACTTGGCATTTCGATTTACCGGGTGGCATCGCGGTTGGGGTCTTGCCGTGCGTGATGTTCGCTGTTGCTGTCGCGGTAATTACCGGACTGCAACTACTCTTATATCGGACCAAACTCGGACGTGCCTTCCGGTCAGTTTCTGATGATCAAGAAACAGCCCAACTGATGGGAATTAATAACGCTCATCTTTTTGGCCTTGCTATGGCGCTCTCACTCTCAATTGTGTCTGTCGCTGGCGTTTTTCTCGGAATCCGCGCAAATTTCGATCCATCAATCGGGCCGACTCGACTGATCTTCGCGTTTGAAGCGATCATCATCGGGGGATTGGGCGATCTGTGGGGTACGCTGGTTGGCGGCGTGATTCTCGGCGTCGCCCAGACACTCGGAGCAAGGATTAATCCCGGATACCAAATCCTGGCTGGACATATTGTGTTCTTGGCCATTCTTACGCTGCGTCCACAGGGCTTCTTCCCAAAAACTCGTTAAAGCTATGACCAAAGCCGTTCGCATCGAGCGAAGCACTCGAACAAGTCGTATTTTTGGAGTTGCCGGTCTCTTCCTGCTCGCTCTTCTGGTCGCCGCTCCCTTTTATAGCGGGAGATCCGAATTATATCTTTGGGTCGAGGTCTTCTGCTATCTTGCTCTGGCCAGTCTTTGGAATTTGCTGGCTGGTTACACCGGACTGGTTTCTGTCGGCCAACAAGCTTTTGTTGGCCTCGGCGGTTATTCCCTCTTCACATTGACGATCTTCTTCGGAGTGCCACCATTGCTGGCGGTAATGCTTGCCGGTGCGGTCGCGACGCTGTTTTCCATTCCAACCGCTTGGGTTATTTTCCGTTTAAAGGGCGCCTATTTTGCTATTGGTACTTGGGTAGTCGCCGAAGTCTACCGTCTTACCTTCGCCCAGGTCAGCGTACTTGGAGGCGGCTCCGGTTCGAGTATACCCTCACAGATAGTCCAAAGTATCGCTCCAAACCGTCTGGCCAGGGACAACTTAATCTACTGGACCGGCCTCATAGTGATCGTTGCGGTGCTCGCGACTATCTATCTCATTCTTCGCTCCCGCTGGGGTCTGGCATTGACGGCGATCCGAGATAGCGAACCAGCCGCCGAGAGTGTCGGTGTTGATAACTACCGGACCAAGTTCCTAGTCTATCTTCTGACTGCCGGGGCGACCGGCAGTGTCGGCGCACTCATCGCCCTCCAGAAACTCCGGATCAGTCCCGACGCCGCTTTCAGCGTCAATGACTGGACCGTCTTTGTCATTTTCATTGTGGTCATCGGCGGCATCGGGCGGATGGAAGGACCGCTGTTTGGAACCATTGTTTTCTTTTTGCTCCGTGAATTTCTTGCGGATTGGGGGCCATGGTATCTGATGTTGCTCGGCCTCTTCGCTATCGTCATTACACTGACGATGCCGAAGGGAATCGCCGGAATGTTAGCAGACCGATTTGATATCCAAATCTTTCCGTTAAGACGTAGAGTTCGCTTTCGAAATCCGCAGGATACGATTGGGCCAGGCCTGACCAGCGCGCTAGAGCGGTCCCAAAAGAGCTGAGCACGGCGAATCACGTTAAGATCCTAACGCGCCTTTGGCGCTAGAACCGGCTGGACCGTCGAAACCCTCGATTCATACCACGAGAACTTATGATGAACTTTACCTATAACAGCCTACCCAGTCGCGTGATCTTTGGGGCAGGAAGTCGCGAGCAACTCGCCGGGGAAATCGAGCGACTGGGCTGTTCTCGAGCGCTTATTTTGTCTACTTCCGGGCACGAAAGTCAGGCCACAAAGTTAGCTCGGCAGATCGGTAAGCTCGCGGTCGCAGTCTTCCCTGGCGCAGTGATGCATACGCCTGTTCCAGTGTCGGAGCAGGCCGCCGAGGTCGCACGGTCGGTTAATGCAGATTGCACAGTGGCGCTTGGTGGCGGCTCTACCATCGGTCTGGGCAAAGCCATCGCACTGCGGACCGATCTAGCGCAATTCGCCATTCCCACGACGTATTCCGGTTCTGAGATGACTCCGATACTTGGTGAAACCGAGGGCAGAAAAAAGACGACCAAGCGTACCCCTAAGGTTTTGCCCGAAGTCGTTTTGTACGATCCAGAGCTAACCCTCAGCTTGCCAGTTCATCTCAGCGTCACTAGCGGCATCAATGCTTTGGCGCATGCCGTCGAAGCGTCGTACGCCAAGGACCGTAACCCGATCATTTCTCTCATGGCCGAGGAATCGATTCGCGCGTTTGCACGGAGTCTGCCGGCTATTGTGATAAACGCAGAAAATGAATCCGCGCGCTCTGACGCCCTCTATGGTGCTTGGCTTGCTGGCAGCTGCTTGGGAGCGGTCGGCATGTCGCTGCATCACAAACTCTGCCACGTTTTAGGAGGAACATTCAATCTTCCTCACGCGGAAACTCACACGGTTATTTTGCCGCACGCAATCGCCTACAACTCGACGGCTGAACCTGGGGTGATGAATACTATCGCTAAAGCGATTAGCGCTGATGACGCCTCCATCGGCCTATACGACTTTACTGGCCGACTTGGAGCAAAACGCTCGTTGCGGCAGCTTGGGATGCCGGAAGACGGAATCGAAAAAGTCGCTCTTCTCGCCATGCAGAACCCGTATTGGAATCCGCGAAAATTCGAGCTGCATGCGATTCATGAGCTGATCCGACGAGCCTGGGCAGGCGAACCGCCAAAGGCTTAGGGCGGCCGCACAGCGCAAGGCCATCGGAGATATCTGCTCCCCGAAGGGGCAGACCTCCTCTTGCCCTTCGCTAAAAATCGCGTTCCAGAATTTATGTTAGCGCACACGCAGCGGGATCCGTGAGGCGAAACACGCCACCGAGCGAAAGCGAAGTGCGGCATTGTGAGCTAACCCTCGACAGCACAATGCTCACGGTCCGGCATGCTTGCTGGACAGCTTGGCATCGACCTTGTACCCGGTCTGTTTCGCCCTACCCCTGCGCAGTCAGATAAACGCCTCAAATTGATTCGCTGTCCACTATAAATAACATTTACAATCATTGTTATCTTCATTGTTGCACCAATCGTATATATTTTGTATGAAGCGCGCCTAACCTCGACATTGACACTGTCACACCCAGCGCCAATACCACGTTTGAATCAAAATACCGGAAGACGATCCCATATATTTCTGATCCTTATCCTTCGATCGGTCTCCTGGCGAAATCGACCGTGGTGTTCGCTGTTAATACCCCTGCTTTCTTGAAGTTTTATGTCGACCTGCTAACTCGCTCGGTCCCAGTGAAGTTTGAGCACGAATCGGAGAATGAATAAACCTTAATCCTTGGTACAAATATCTAGCAATTCTTCGTCGGAATTGGCTACTAACCGGGGGGATCGCCAATGATAAAAACTCATCCAACAATAAAGTCTCAGGAATACAAGTTCTCTTCAATAAGTTGCCAAATAGAAACGCCATTAAGCCTTTTGACTAAATTCGCCTGGTTGCGGTAACTAAGGTCTTATGTCGCCATTCTCCCTTTTCTGATCCGATCGATCCAGACCGCAAGAACAATGAGCGCCCCGATCGCGATCTGCAGTGTAAAGGCGTCGATCCCTAAGAGATTCCCGCCACTTGCGATAGTCGTCATGATCAGTGCGCCAAGGACCGAGCCTAAGATCGTACCCTGCGCTCCACTCAGACTGGCGCCCCCAATAACCGCCGCTGCGATGGCATATAGTTCATAGGTGCTTCCCGCCGTCGGCGCCGCCATACGCACCCGCGCCGTCAGTACGACACCTGCGATGCCGGCCATCAGTCCACTGATTCCATAAGCAAAATAGAGATTTCTTCGCAAGCTGATACCGCTCAAGCGAGCCACTTCGGGACTGGAGCCAATTGCGTAAATGTTGCGGCCGAACCGGGTGCGATTGAGGATAACCGTTAAGATGATCGCGAGAATTGCCCAGACCCAGAATTGCGATGGCATGCAGATGTAATCAGCGTTACCAAATCGCAAGAACTCGTCGGGTAGGCCGGAGATCGTTCTAGCATTGGTCAGAAGTTGTACCAAGCCACGGACCATGGTCATTGAACCCAGCGTGGCGATGAACGGAGCAATTCCACCCTCATGGACCATTACCCCGTTGCCGATTCCCACGAAAAAACAGGCGATGACGGCCGCAACCGCTGCCAGCCAAGGCGCAATTCCACTCGTCATCAGCATGCCAGCAATCATTCCAGCCAAGCCAACGACCGATCCGACTGACAGGTCGATACCGCCGGTAATTATGACTACAGTCATGCCCAAGGCGATAATTCCATTAATCGCCGATTGCTTGACCAAATTCGAAAGATTTCCCGATGTCAGAAAGACGGGGCTAGCAAAAGTCAAATACACGCATAGTATAACAAGAATTGAGGCCAGAGTTATCTCCGTGCCGTGTCGTTGCAGAATTGATCCCCGCCTTTGGTTGCGAACGATCTCCGGTTTAGTCAGTGGTGCAGTCGCCATCGGGCTAAACCATTGCTTGTTCAGACGAGGCGTTAGCGGATTTCTCAAGACCGGAGGCCATGCGAAGTAATTTCTCCTCGGTCGCTTCCCGATGCTTGACGATACCCATCGATTTGCCTTCCCTCATGACCAGGATACGGTCTGCAATCGCGATCACTTCGGGTAGATAAGAAGAGATCATGATGATTGTCTTTCCGTCATCGATCAGTTTTTGCAGCAAATTATAAATCTCAAAGCGCGCGCCCACATCCACTCCGATTGTCGGTTCATCAAAAAATAGAATTTGCGGCTCAATCGAAAGCCATTTTCCGATTACCACTTTTTGCTGATTGCCGCCGCTCAAGTTGGCAACTTTTTGATAGGGGGAGTTCGCTTTGATGTTAAGCGCCCGAATAAACCGCGATGTTATCTCTGCCTCTAGGTTCGGACGAAGGAACCCGAACCATGTACTTTGTCGGCGATGAATCAGATTAAGATTGGTTTTAACGTCGAGAGGAAGCGCCAGGGACTGCTGCTTTCGATCCTCGCACACCAGTCCAAACCCTCGCTTGATCATGTTCATTGGACTACGCGGGCGAACGGATTTTCCGTTCAAAAGGATCTCCCCGCTATCGTAACGGTCAGCGCCAAACAGCGCATGAATCAACTGTGTCCGCCCGGCCCCGACCAATCCGTAAATTCCGAAAATCTCACCACTGCATACCGAAAAACTGATATCCGCAAAATGCCGAGCCGATGAAAGCTTCTTTACTTCCAAAACCGTCTCGGCCGCGCGATAGCTCCGGGCGGGAAACACAACATTCCGACCGACCATCAATGAAACGATCTGGTCTTTGTTAGTCTCGGCGATCGGCAGGGTAGCAACGTAGCGCCCATCCTTGAGCACAGTCACGCGATTACAAATCGCAAAGATCTCTTCCATTCGGTGCGAAATATAAACGATTGATTTACCCTCTCGACTCAAACGGCGAATAATTTCAAAAAGCATCTCGGTTTCGGCATTCGTCAGGAGCGCGGTCGGTTCATCGAAGATGATCACTCGCGCCCCCTGCCACACGACTTTTGCAATGGCGACGAGTTGCTGCCGTGCAATCGTCAGCTCGGAAACCAAATGGCGCGAGTCAACTGCTATCCCCAGTCCGGCGACAAATTCATCCGTTCTTCTGAAGACGAGGTTCCAGTCGACTAGTCCTCCCTTCAGGGGAAGCGATCCCATGAAGAAGTTTTCGCCAACGCTCAGGTGGCGCGCCAGCATCACATCCTGGTAGACCGCAGCCAATCCTAGTTCTTTGGCCTTGGATGGGTTTCGAATTTCCTGTTCGACATCATCGATGACAATCGATCCTCCGTCCTTGTGGTAAACACCCATCAGAATCTTGATCAAAGTCGATTTACCTGCGCCGTTCTCGCCGACCAAGGCATGAACCTCTCCCGGCAACACTTCGAAGTGGACAGCGGAAAGCGCGTGAATGCCGCCGAAGCTTTTACTCAGGTTTTCAGTTTTGATCAATGGGGACATAGGAATGTACATAGGGCGGGTCCGACAGCCGCTCATAGGCGTCAACTTAACAGGTCGCATTCAGGATTGCACCGGTCGTTGGGGAGTTGGAGAAAATCAGTCCGGCAGGAACCCGGCGAAAATAGAAGCCCAGTACGAAGTGCTGGGTAAGCGTTTTTAAAGACCTATCCGTCCCGGACGGGACGATCGACGAATGCTGACAATCGCTGAGACGCATGCGAGATTCAAAGCCGAATGTTTCTATCGTCCCTCGCGGGACGGACGTGTCTTTTTGCATCATTTCCCAGCACTTCGTGCTGGACTACTTTCGTTGAGTCCCTTCGGGACAGGTCTTCACCGGAGAATCCTAAGCTCTTAGTTGACGCGCATAGGCAGCCGCCGGACCGCAGAATGACTGATGTGCCGTTGCCCCGTTAGGTCGGACGCATGCCATACAAATCCATTCGAGGTTTTTTGGACTAACCAGGTTCGGTTACACCCTCGTTTCAGCGGTCGCGGAGCGACCGCCCTACTTCTTCCGGCTAAGCGGATTCAATAGTCCCTTCATATCCGGCTCGTTCATATTCTTTTTGGTCACGGCATAGGCAAGGGTATCCGTATATTCGGGCAGCTGCTTCTTGTCGATCGCTTGTACGACGTAATCGAGTCCCTTGTATCCCATCTGATAAGGATCCTGTAGAATCAGCGCGTACAGGACACCAGCGTCCAAAGCTTTCACTTCTTCCGGATCCGAATCAAACGCGACTGCGGCAATTTTTTCGGAATGACCGCTATCGCGGAGGGCGACTGCTACCCCGTCGCCGGTATGATTGTTATCGGCAAAGAACCCCAGGAGATCTGGATTGGCCAACAGCAGATCGTTCGCGGAGGAGATTGCTTTTTGGATGTCGTTATCGACGTAGCGCACGGGAAGAATTTTTAGTTCTGGTGCAATCTCAGCGAGATGCTTGGTGAAGCCGTCGTCGCGTTTAGTCAGGACCTCGATTCCCGCGTAAGCACTAATAAGAGCGATCTTGCCTTTTGGTTCTTTGCCCAGAGCCTTGATTGCCTCGACCAACTTGTCCGCGGCTAAAGCCCCACCTTTGAGGTTGTCGGTGGCCAGGTGAGCTGCCGGCTTTTTCGAGTTAACTCGATTATCGACGGTTACTACCGGGATTCCCTTTTGCACCGCATCCTCAATTGCGGGGACCGAGGCATCGGAACTGGTTGGTGCAATCAAAATGCCATCGGGCTTCCGCGAGACGATGTTCTCAAGGATCGCGACCTGCTTATCGACGTCTGCTTCTGAAGCCGGACCATCCACCGTAATCTTCACGTCGGGATGTTCTTTCGCGTAGTTCTGTGAACCGACGACCATGTACTGCCAAAAATCGGAGTCGGTTGCCTTAATGATAACGGCGATATTGAGTGTCTTACCTTGAGCGAAGGTGAGAGTGACGAGGAATGTTAGGCTCAGGAGGAACAGGATAATGGATCGGTTTTTCATTTATTCTGGGGTTTTTATTCTGTAGTCTTACTACGGAAACTTGCTGATACTTGCCATCCTTACGCGGGGGTTGTCCAAATATTTCCATCTACTCGCCGTAGGGAACCCAGATGTTTTTAACTTGTGCAGCCCGCCGCAGGTACTCGCTCCCTTGTCCCTGCCCGTCGTCGAACCAATCGCGAGCTTTCCCAAAATTGACCCAAGTCGCTTTCAGGTTCCCGGAAGAGTCTCGCTCGATTTTTTTGCTTAGTTCTTTCGAGCCAATACACCATAACGCCGCCACATCGTCGTGCTGGGCCAGCACGCCTCCGAGCTCGCAGGGATCACCGGTTACTAGATTTATCGCACCACCCGGGACGTCGCTCGTATCTAGGACTTGGTAAAAATCGGTTACAATGAGTGGAAACCGCCAGGAAGGAACGACCACTAATCGATTACCTAATGCCAGAGATGGTGCTATCAACGAGATGAAACTCAGCAGCGGATTCTCGGCTGGACAAATAATACCGAGAATACCCCACGCCTCAGGCATCGCGAGTGTCACGTTACGGAACGGAACGGCATGTACACGTCCTTCATACTTATCCGCCCACGCCGCGTAATAAAAGAGGCGCTCGATTGATTTACTAACTTCGCGCTTGGCCTGCTCGCGAGAATGTCCCGGACTAACGGCCAGCCTGTCGCCAAATTCCTCTTCCCGCGTCGCCAAATTTTCTGCTAGATAGTAGAGAATCTGACCGCGCAGATGGGCGGTCGCTCGTGACCAACTCGCGGCTTTGTGTGCAGCTTCTACGGCATTACGGATATCCTTGCGGTTTCCCAATCCCACTTCACCGCAATAATTCCCCGAACCGTCTTTAACCGCGAAGCTATATCCGCTGTCCGGCCTTACCTGTTTTCCACCAATATATAATTTCGGACTTCGATCGATACCGGTTTCCGAGGAACCGAGACCCGAATCTGCTGACGGTCCCGGAATCAGTTCTACACTGCTCACCGCACTGTCGGCGTTCTCCGGCTCCGCGTCGTCGGACCAGCCGGCGTTTACATGCCCCTCCCAGCTAGGTGCCAAATATTCATACATCCCTTCTTTCCCTCCTTCCCTCCCGAACCCACTTTCCCGATAGCCTCCAAAACCGGACGCGGCATCGAACATGTTAGTCGAGTTGACCCAAACCACTCCTGCTTTCAGCTTTGGCGCAACGTCCAGCGCCAAATTCACATTCTCGGTCCAAACTGATGCGGCCAAGCCATAAACCGTATTGTTCGCCAACTCAATCGCCTCGGAAGGCGTCCGAAAAGTCATGCTCACCAGAACCGGACCAAATATCTCAATTTGGGCGATCTGCGAAGCCGGTTCGACGTTCGTAAATAGCGTCGGCGGATAAAAGTATCCTTCCTGAGGAACTGCCCAACTCGGCTGCCAACAAGTTGCTCCCTCGGATTTTCCCTGCTCGACTAACTTCTCGATTCTTTGCAACTGGACTGGGGCGACGATCGCACCAATGTCGACTGCTTTATCGAGGGGATCACCCACCCGTAAGGCTTCCATCCGCGCTCGCAGTTTTTGTTCCAGGCGCTCCGCAATACCCTCCTGGACTAACAACCGACTACCAGCGCAGCAAACCTGACCTTGATTAAACCAGATCGCGTCCACTACACCCTCAACTACACTGTCCAGATCAGCGTCCTCGAAGACGATAAACGGCGATTTACCGCCTAACTCCAGTGAGAGCTTCTTGCCGGTTCCGGCCGTCGCCTGGCGGATGATACGCCCAACCTCGGTAGATCCAGTGAAAGCCAACTTTTGAACTTCTGGATGCTTGACCAACAGTTCGCCGGTCGAACCGTTGCCGGTAATAATATTAACCACTCCAGCCGGTAAACGAATTTGCTGGAGAACCTCGGCAAAGAGCAGCGCGGTAAGTGAAGTAAACTCAGCCGGCTTCAGTACTACGGTGTTACCCGCCGCTAATGCCGGGGCTATTTTCCAGGCCAACATTAACAATGGAAAGTTCCAAGGAATAATCTGGCCACAGACCCCAATTGGTTCGTAGCCAGGAAACTCCTCGGCCAATAATTGAGCCCATCCGGCGTGATGATAAAAATGACGAGCGACCAACGGTATATCGATATCGCGTGATTCGCGGATCGGCTTTCCGTTATCGAGGGTTTCCAATACGGCGAATAGTCGGGAATGTTTCTGAATTTGTCGGGCAATGGCGTATAGATAGCGCGCCCGCAAGTGGCCGGTCAGGCCAGACCAATCAGGGAATGCAGCGGCGGCAGCAGCAACGGCTGCGTCTACTTCGGCTTGGCCGCACTGAGTCAGTTTCGCGATCGGCTGTCCATTGCGGGGATTGATGCTTTCGAAGGTCGGTGCATCTGGCGCGTCTCGAAACCGGCCGTCAATGAATGGGTGAAAGCGGTGTTGATGCTTTTTCAACCAATCCAGTGCCAAATCAGGCGCTTCCGGTGCAGGACCGTACTCCATTGTTTCAAAAATTTCGCGAACAGTGCTCATAAAATGGTAACGCGGGGAACATAGTAGCTGCAGCTGCTAGCTGCGCGATGTGCGTGCTGCAGCGCGTTCCGCACCTGGAAGGTGCGTCTACTCTCGTTCATGGCATCGTCGGCGCTCATAACTAGGCCATGGGATGTCGGTGGGCCGCTGAATACCTACCGGTTACATAATGCTCGAGCTGCCGCTCGATATCGGTAAGCAACGTGGAGGCGCCAAATCGGAATAGTTCGGGTTCGACCCAATCCCTCCCCAATTCCTCTTTCATAAGGAACAGCCATGAAAGTGCGTCTTTGGCGCTGCGAATTCCTCCAGCCGGCTTGAAACCGACCACCTGACCAGTCCTTTGAAGATAATCCCTAATCGCACGAACCATCGTCAGGCTTACCGGTAACGTTGCGTTCTCAGTCTCCTTGCCGGTCGATGTCTTAATGAAGTCAGCGCCCGCCATCATCGCGACCAAACTGGCACGGTAAACATTGCGCAGAGTCCCGAGCTCGCCCGTCGCCAAAATCGCTTTGAGATGTGCATCCCCACAGGCCTCGCGGAATTGGACTATTTCTTCGTACAAAGCCCCCCAATTACCACTCAAGACATGCTCCCGCGTAATCACGATGTCGATCTCCGCCGCTCCTTCGCCAACTGCATAGCGGATCTCTTCCAGCCGAAGCCGCATCGGACTCAAACCGCTCGGAAAAGCAGTGGCGACGGAAGCAACTGGAATCCCAGAACCTTGCAGAGCCTTTACCGCATGGGACACCATCGTGGGGTAGACACAAACGGCGCCCACCGTCAGCCCGATCTCATCGACACCCATCGCTTGGAGCAAATCGAGTCGAACCGGTTGACGCGCTTTCGCACAGAGTCTGCGAACTTTGCCAGCAGTGTCATCTCCCGAGAGGGTAGTCAGGTCAATACAGCTTACTGCCTTTAGCAACCATGCTGCCTGCCATTGCTTTTTCACCGTCCGACGCCCCAGCAAGCTGGTCGCTCGACGCTCCACCGCGCTCAGGTTCACCCGCACGTCGTTTACCCAATCGAGATCCAGCGACATACCTCGATTATGAGGTTGCAGCGGAACATGGGCTGCTCGATACGGCGCGAGCATGGTAGCTGATGGTTTTGTCATATCCGACCTCCCGGAGCGAAAAACTCGCCCATCGCTAAAATCGTTCTTTATTCATTTTTTCAAAAGAAAGCTGGCCGTTTGTTCATCTGTCACCAGCACGTTGTAATATCCCGCAATCAGCCCAGCGCGCACCGCTGCATGCTTGGATTTACCACCGGCAACACAAATCGAACATTCCTTGTCCCGCAACTCTCTCGGATCGAGCCCGATCGTTCGCGCATTGATCGCTTCGTCAGCAATCCTTCCGTCACGATCGATAAAGCGACCCAAGATATCTCCTACCGCGCCTTTGCGGCGGAGCTGGGTCACCTCTGTTGTCGTCAAATGCCCCGATTCCACATGAACCGATTGTTGAGATAACGCTCCCACGGTAAAGCAAGCGATGGGTGTTTTTTGCGCAGCCTGAAGAACACCAGAGATCGTTGGATCGCGTTCGAGCGCTTCTTTTGTGCTACGAAGACCCAGGATTGCCGGGACAGGCATGATGGTAGCAAATCCGTCTGCAGAGGCAGCCATTCTGACCGCGATGTCGACGGGTTGATTGGGTGAACTGGTCCGGCCGATTCCGCCATTTAGGACTACTACGTGCAAACCGCGATTCCAATTGTGCGGCATCCACCGAACCATCGCTGCCATCGTTCGGCCCCAAGACATACCGAGCGTCTTGGGCCGAGGATTTAAGGACGCCAGATAACGAGCACCTGCCTGCGCCACCGCATCCAGAATGAAACCATCGTTATCCACCGTGACCGGCACAACCACCGCTTCCCGGAGACCAAACCGACGCTGCAAGGCGCTCTCCAGATCGGGTCGTCGAGGCGACCGCGGAGAAATGTCGATCCGGACGACATCGAGCTCGCGAGCCTCATGCAGCAATCTTCCTACCTGCCAGCGTGTGAGTCCCAGCTGCTTCGCGATCTCGCTCTGGGTACGATCAAGATCGTAATAGAGCTTCGCTGCCTGCACCATTAAATGCTCCCGTTGCTCTTCCGACGAAACCCGGGGAGCAGTGACGCGCGATCGAGTTTTTCGCTTACTCACCATTTCAGCATGGCCAACCAACCGTTCATTCCTGGAGCTCAGCTTGTCATAACGATATCGTCGGAGCAAACCACAAATGTTGACAACTCCTGCATATGCGCGCACTCCAAGACGCGAATGAGAAAGAAGAATCTCACGCCAAGACGCAAAGGAAAGAAGAAAGGATTCTTCGGTAGCGGCGACTGTCCCGCTGGGCCAAGCCCCGAAATCCGCCTCTGAGCGGCTCGCGGAGCTATTGGCCAACCCGGTCGTGAAGCACAGTCGCCATGGTCTTGGCGCGGATGGCGACTGCGGTTCATGGTCGGAATATACCGAAAACTCCGGGAAGCTGTTCCGGGCCTGACGGCGGGAGGAGCCTAGCGGGACAGTCGCGGCTACCGAATGCAATCAATATCTGAAAGTTTGTGCCTTTTCCTTCCTTGGCGTCTTGGCGTGAGATCCTTCTTTCTCATCCACGTCTTGGCGCGATATCTTTTGTCCACTTTGGCGTTTTCGCGTGAGCGGCTTAGCGCGGTCAGCAAAAGTTGTAATTTACAACAGTTGAGCATTGGGCTTAAATGCCAGTCAGAGTCGTCTTGCTCCGGCAGAAGATCATAGCTACCGGTTACAACGGCTCCTCACGTTCCCCTTAGAAGATGGTCCTCCCTCAACTATGAAATCCAAATTCTTCCCCCTTTGGCTTGCTTTATTGACCGCAAGTCCTGGCTTGGCCGAGCTACCCCATTTCAACAACGTCACCGTCACGGTTATCGGTGATGCCGGACAGAACATGGAATCGCTTAATAAGTACAAGGATGATCTCACCCAAGCCGGCGTAACCATCAAACAGGTCGGCGCGACCTTCACTGGACTCTACGATAAGCTCAAAACGAGTTTCGTCGCCGGCTCGGACGAGTACGACATGGTGATCTTTTATCCGTCCTACATTGGCGACTTTGCCGGAAACGGTTACCTCGAACCACTGGATGAGTACATGAAGAAGACCCCGGCTTCGATTTGGGATCCAAAACTGGACGAGGTGGAACCGCCTTACCGGGAAATCTACTGCAAATGGGCGGGGAAAACCTACGCGTTGCCCTACGATGGCGACGTGCTGATGCTCTACTACCGCAAAGATCTCTTTGATAACCCCGACGAGAAAGCCGCATTTCAAAAGAAGTACAATCGGGAGCTAGCTCCGCCCGCGACTTGGAAAGAATGGTTACAGGTCGCGGAATTCTTCACCCGAAAACAAGGTGACACTTTGGCGGGTCAGAAGCTTGATCATCCTTTCTACGGGGCCGCCGAATATGGAGCGCGCGGATTCAGTTACGGCTGGTTCCTGGCTCGTTTTGCTGGCGCAGGTGGAATTTATTTTGATGAAAACATGAACCCGCAAATCAATACGCCGGCGGCCGTTGAAGGCCTGCAAAACATGGTCGACACTCTGAAATTCTGCCCTCCTGATGTGTTGGGCTATGGATACGTCGAACTCAAGGATGCCTTTCTTAACGGTGATCTCGCTATGGTTGTGCAGTGGTCGGACGTCGGAAAAAAGACAGCCGACCCGCAGCTGAGCAAGATTGTCGGGAAAGCAGGGTTCGCCGTGGTCCCGGGCACCGAAGTGAACGGTCAGGTCCAGCACAAGGCGCCGATGCCAGTAGGCCGGGTTTTGGCGGTGCCAGCGAAATCGAAGAACAAGGAAGCTGCTTATTGGGTCGCCAAATACCTGTCTCTAGACAAGAGCCCGATCACGGTAGCGGCGAACTGGAGCGGGCAAGACCCTTACCGGATCAGTCATTTCACCGACACCTCACACTACAAGTTCCCGGATGAAGCCTCAACCAAAGCTTATGTCGCGGCGGTCGAAGCGAATCTGAAAAATGGGTTTCCGGATTTGAATATTCCTGGTGCGGCGCAATACATCGACGCTCTGGACGTCGCGGTCACCAAAGCCCTTTCCGGAGAAGGCGACCCGAAGACGGCGTTGGATGGTGTGGCCGCGGATTGGAAAGGAATCACTGAGCGGCTCGGAGCGGACAACCAGAAGAAATTCTGGAATGATGCGTTATCCAGCTACCGAGCCGTCGGGCTGCTGAAGTAATAGCCGATAGCCAATACCGATCTGCAACCTTTAGCCTCCAACTCCCGATCCTCGACTGTGAGCCCCGAACCGATAACTGGGTCGGGGCGCACCAATGACCTAAGGTTTGCCCGGACGATGGTAGGTCCGGCCGTCGCCGTGCTTTTCCTGGTTACGATCGCGCCTCTGGTCTTCTCGCTTGGGGTTTCATTTACCAATCTGCAGTTCAGTAGTCCGCAGCCGATACGGTGGGTAGGAATCGATAACTACTTCACGCTGGTCACGAAGGATACCCGGTTCCAGAGCGCATTAGTGCGAACCCTGTTATTCGTATTGGCAGGAGTCGCGACTCAAACTGTGATCGGATACTTCATCGCTTCGCTGCTGTCCCGGGTCCGGCGGAACCGTGCATTGCTGCTAACCCCGATTCTGATTCCGGCCGTCATCTCACCGGTTGTCGCCGGGTGGCAAGGAAGGATGATCTTCAACGCCTCCTACGGTCCGCTGAACGCTATCTTGGCGCAGTTCGGGATCCAGGGACCGGCATGGCTGGCCTCCCCGCAAACATCTCTGGTGTCAGTCTTTCTTACTGATACCTGGCAATGGACCCCCTTTCTTGCATTGGTGATCCTGGCTGCCATCGAAAGCCAACCGCAGGAATTGATCGAGGCCGCACGACTCGATGGTGCGCACGGATGGTCCATGTTTCGCCGAATTACGCTACCTCTGATTTTGCCGGTTACCGGAATCGGTATTCTGCTCCGTGGCGTCGACCTCTTTAAAACGTTCGATCTTGTCTATATCCTGACTCAGGGTGGCCCCGGTAACTCGAGCGAGACACTCACTTTTTTTACTTACCTGGTCGGCTTCAAGTTCTTCAATCCTAGCTATGCATCCGCGATGTCGTTTATCCAATTGCTGGTTATCACGGTCGCGGCCAAGACATTTCTTGGGGTTATGCAAAAACGGGAGGGCTTTTGATCATGCGCCGACGGTTTCTGTTCGGCTCGCTGAGGTGGATCGCTTTGCTCAGCATACTGATACTCTTCCTTTTCCCGTTGTTCTGGATTATCTCCAGCAGCCTGAAAGCGCGAGGCGAATTTTTCACCCGTCCACCCATTTGGATCCCGTCGCATGCCGAGTGGTCAAATTATCCGGACTCACTTGGACGTGGAACAGCCAAGGGGCTGACTGACAGCTTCACGATCGCATTCTCATCGATGTTAGTCTCGTTGCTGCTTGGTACGCCCGCGGCTTATGCCATTGCCCGATTCCAGGTCGGAAAAAAAAATCTCGCTTTTTGGATTCTTTCGATTCGGATGTTTCCGCCGATCGCTACGATTCTCCCCCTCTTCGTCATCTTCCGGTTCGCCGGACTGGTCGATTCGTATGCTGGACTAGTCCTATCATACACCGTATTCAACCTGCCTTTTGCTATCTGGATGCTGAAAGGTTTTATCGAGGATCTGCCAAGGGAAATCGAAGAGGCGGCCAAAGTAGATGGAGCCTCGCGATTTCAGATCTTTCGGAACATCGTTGTCCCGCTGGTGGCTCCCGGCCTGGTAGTTGTAGCACTTTTTACGTTTATCTTTGCTTGGAATGATTTTGCCTACGCGGTGATCTTTAGCGGTTCCCGCGTTACGCCGTTACCGGTCGTCATCGCTCAGTTCGCCGGCGGACACGAAATCCTTTGGGGCCAGATCTCAGCTGCGGCAATTATTGCGATCGTTCCTGCCCTGGTGCTGGCAACGTTCCTTCAAAAGTATCTGACTCGCGGACTCACCATGGGAGCGATTAAATGAAGAAGCTAGGAGCTAGAATCTAGAAGACGGACCACGCGTCCGTCGAACCGCTAACTGCTAACTACCTGTCACCCACTATGCTCAAAAACCTAAGCCCGTTACATACTCCAGAACTATTGCACACGCTTGCTTCCATGGGACACGGCGACGACATCGTCGTGGTAGATGCTCATTTCCCGGCGGTTTCGATGGCAAAAAGGCTCATCCGTTTGGACGGGGTATCTGCACCGGCGGCTCTCCAGGCCTGTCTGCAGCTCATTCCACTCGATACTTTCGTCGATGATCCTGCGCTGCGGATGGAGGTAGTCCACGATCCGAATGAGATTCCAGAGGTTCAAAATGAGTTCCAAGAAGTGATCGATCAAGAAGAGGGCAAACATGTTCCGCTGGTCAAAATCGAGCGACACGCTTTTTATGAACGCGCGAAGGAGGCTTTTGCAATCATTGCGACTGGTGAACAACGCACCTACGGCTGTGTTATCGTCAAAAAGGGCGTAATTCTTCCGAAATAGTATGCCGAAGCCAAAAGTCTGCGTATTAGGTGCGTTCGTGGCCGATCTCACCTGTCGAACCGCGCGAATGCCAAAATGGGGTGAGACTATTCTGGGTGAAGCGTTTAAAATGGGTCCGGGCGGTAAGGGCTCGAATCAGGCCGTTGCGGCAGCCCGACTCAATTCGGACGTTCGTCTCATCACCAAACTCGGTCGAGACGCTTTCGGCGATATGGCACGCAAGTTCTATCGCGATCAAGGGATGAGCCTTGATAATGTCCTCGAGGACGTCGAAGAGTCCAGTGGGACCGCTACCATCTTAGTCGATCACGCCACTAGCGAGAACACGATTGTGGTTGTACCAGGCGCATGCGGTAAATTGACTATTGCCGAAGTCGAAGCGGTGCGTGATGTGATCGCGTCGGCAGATATTTTTCTAACTCAACTTGAACTTCCGATTCCGCCGACGATTCGCGGCATCGAGATCGCGCATGAAGCTGGCGTCCCGGTCATTCTGAATCCTGCGCCCGCTCTCCCTATCCCATCCAAAGTATTGGCTAAAGTCGACTATTTGACGCCGAACGAAAGCGAGGCGCTGGGGTTAATCGGCGGCGATACTTCGATTGATCCGCAAGATTTCGATACTCTAGCTGATCGATTGCTCCAAACCGGCGCCAAGAACGTCGTGCTGACTCTTGGCGAAAAAGGAGCGTTTATCAAAAACGGCCGTATTCGCGAATTCGTTCCCGCATTTTTGGTAGGCAGAGTTGTGGAGACGACCGGGGCTGGAGACGCTTTTGCCGGAGGCTTCGCCGTGGCTTTGGCCGAAGGTAAATCGCTTGTCGAAGCGACGAGATATGGATGCGCGGTGGCTGGAATATCGGTGACCAGACCTGGCACCGCTCCCTCAATGCCCTATCGCGACGAGGTCGATCAGTTGATTGCGTCTGGTTAGTTGAGCTGCGCGAGCACAACCGGTAGCGCGAAAACCGTTAATGATTAGCTCGCGCCTTTCTCGCAGCCCCAACCACCTGCTGCTCAAACTCAGGCGGTAGTTCTTCGTAGTGGCTAAAGTCCTCGGTGTGCAGACCACGGCCGCCGGTCAATGAGCGGAGTTGGGTGGCGTACCGATAAAGTTCTCTGGCCGGAACCTGAGCCCGGACGATCTGAAAATGACCGTCGGTGTCCATTCCCAGAATCTTGCCCCGGCGACTGGAAAGATCTCCGATGACCTTGCCCATGCAGTCCTCCGGGACGCGGATTTCGAGGGAATGGATCGGTTCCAGCAGGCACGGCCTCGCCTTGAGGAACGCCTCTCTAAATGCCCAGTAGCCAGCCACCTGAAAGGAAATATCGTTCGAGTCGACGGGATGCATTTTACCGTCGTAAAAATCGACTCCCACATCGACCACCCGATAGCCGGCAAGAACGCCCTCGACACATGCGTTCTGAATCCCACGCTCAACGGAAGGAACGAATACACGATCCACGCATTGTCCCGAGAGAGACTCGCTAAAGCCGATGCCGGAATCGCGTGCGACTGGCTTTATCCGCAGCGCCACCTCAGCAAACTGCCCGGCGCCGCCCGTCTGCTTTTTATGACGATAATTCGCATCCGCGGGTATCTTGATCGTTTCCCGGAAGCGCACCCGCGGTTCCACTAAGTCGAAGTGGACTTTGAACCTCCGACGGAGCCGCTCGGCTAACACATCGAGATGTAGCTCCCCCTGCGCGGCCACGATCGTTTGGTGCAATTCCGGATCTGTCGTGAACACGAACGCGGGATCCTCCTCATGTAACGTGGCAAGTCCTGCAGCGATTTTGTCTTCCTCACCTTTAGCTCTAGGCTGGAGAGCGGAATATACTGTGGGTTTCGGGTAAATCGGAGCCGGTAACTTTACTGGCCGGTTCACGGAGCAGAGCGTGTTGCCAGTATAGGTGCCTTTAAGCTTAACCGTGGCCCCAATGTCCCCGGCACGGAGCTCGTTCACGGCGGAGCGATTGCGACCATTGAGAAAATAGATCTGCCCAATCCGTTCGGCCGAGTTGCGAGTACTATTAAGCAAATCCATGCCGGCTTTAACTGCGCCGGAATAAACGCGGAAAAACCAGAGCTCACCGAATTGCTCCTCATTCATTATTTTGAACACCTGCGCCGTCGTTTCGGGGTTGGTGAGAGCAACCTCGATCTGCTTATCGCTGCCATCCAAGGCGGTTACCTTCTGTCGATCGACCGGCGAGGAACCATATTTCGCAATGAAATCCATCAAGCGCGCAACGCCCACACCGGTCTCAGCCGAGATACAGAACAACGGGGTGAAAAGTTGTCTTTGAACAGCCGCATGGATACCGCTGCGAAACTCCTCTTCCGAGAGTCCGCCTTGATCGAAGAACTTCGTAAGCAATGTGTCATCGGACTCAGCAATGAGTTCGATCAGTTCGCTATGAAGCTGAGTCACGCGATCCTTCCAGTCGCCTTTAGCGGGCTCTTCCGTGAACCGGCCCCGGCCAGTGGCCTCATAGGTAACGACATCGTTGCGCAGTACGTCAAGAATCTGATTAAAGCCAGGCCCGGGATTCATCGGCACGTTCATCGGAAATACACGTGCACCGTATTGCGCACGGGCATCGGCAAGGACGTTATTGAAATTTGCGTGTTCCTTGTCCATGGCATTAACAACGATGATCTTCGGGATCTCACATTCGGTAGCGTAATTCCAAACGCGTTCGGTACCTACTCCGATCCCGTGCTGGGCGTGAACGACGACCAGCGCGAAGTCGGCTACCCGTAACGCTGCGAATGCCTCGGTCATAAAATCGAGATAACCCGGCGTATCCATGATATTAAATTTTTTGTCCATCCACGTGGCGTGCAGCAGAGAGGTCTGAGTAGAGATTTGCCTCTGCTTTTCGCTCACATGATAGTCGGAGACGGTTGAACCTTCGGCGATACGCCCCATGCGGCCAATAGCGCCGCTGCAGAGCAACATAGCCTCACTGAGAATCGTCTTGCCGGATGACGCGTGCCCGACGATAGCAAGGTTGCGGATGTCCGCGGGGGAATGCGGCGCCATGCTTCTAACGATGAAGCCTATGTGCCGCTCGTGCAAGCTTTGGGAACAAATCCGGCGTGCAATCGTTCATTTAAGCTCACTATTGGAGATCCTATCCTCCTCGGACCGGGTCGAGCCTACAATTTTTTTGGCCGGGAGAGATCCGGCTCGGTTCGCCCTGATGCGCAAGCCGTATCCAACTCGCTGAAGCGTGGGCTTTCCATTAAGGTCGAGCACTCGAGTTGACTCAACTATTGGGGACCGTTTTTCGAGACGCTCAGCGGCTCTATTTGGTTGAGCATGAATGTACGGCGACACAAACCCATTGACCGTTTTGCTTGACCCAGATGTCGGTGGCTCGCCCTTTGAATTCGAAGGCCTCCCCCTGATCGGTCCCCTGCACCTCGAATTTGACCGTGACAACCGCAGTATCGCCGTAAAGCTGCGTCTGTTTCTCGCTCTCTTTGATCTCAGATATCCGAGACGTATCGGCTTTGAGGGCGGCCAGGAATTCCGCTTTGCTCCTGAGTTGCCCCGAAGGGCTGGTATTCACGTAGGTGTCGGCGAATAGCGACGCCAGCTCTTCAAAGTTTCGATTCAATAGACCGTCCGTGTACTTGTTTTCGCGCTCCGCGATCGCTTTGATGTTGCTCTCATCTGGGTTTGCCGCCTTGGTTTCTTCTCCGAAAAGAGAGGGATTTGCAATTAGCGCCAAGGCAAGCAGCAAAGCGTTGAGAGTTTTCATTCGGTCAGAGAATGATGTCTTTGCAGGCCGAGCGTCAATCAAGAGCCCGCGCAGGTGCAGACATTTCCTACAATGACTGAGCATCTCCAATCGGCGTAATCTTGGATCCGGTAAACCGACGACGCGGGTTCAAAATCTATGGCTAACCCCTATGCTATTGTAGTTCTAGATTTGGCAGTTAAGTGAAGTCGAGCTAGGTTAGGGGTCGCGGCGGCGCACTCTGTGAATCCGCATTACCTATTCTTCACCGGTCGAGCTCTTGCGGCAACGTTACTGGTTCATCTAGCGGCGGAAGTGTGTCAGTCGCAATCTTTGACTCAGGCCGAATTCGCCAGCGCCCGTCGGAAGTTGGTGGAGGAACAGATCGCCGCCTCCGACCGAGGTATTAGTAATCGAAAGGTCTTGGAAGTTATGAGCTCAGTACCTCGCCACGAATTCGTGCCTGAATCGCAACGAAATCTCGCCTATCGAGATGAGCCGCTCCCGATCGGTTTTGGTCAGACGATTTCTCAGCCATCTCTGGTGGCGTTCATGACTGATAAGCTCGACCTGGAGCCCACTGACCGAGTCTTGGAAATCGGAACCGGTTCCGGCTATCAAGCTGCTATTCTATCGCAATTAGTAAGCCACGTTTACACGATTGAAATAGTCGAGCCACTCGCGCTCCGCGCAATGGCTGACCTCAAGCGACTTGGCTACGACAATGTCACTGTTCGCGTCGGCGACGGATATAAAGGATGGCCTGAGTATGCTCCATTCGATGCGGTCATCGTAACCTGTGCCCCCGATCACATCCCGGAGCCGCTGATCGAACAATTGCGCGACGGTGGACGCATGATCATTCCGGTTGGCGAACCCGGTAATCAATCTCTTCATCTTTTGCGGAAGCATGGGAACGTCGTCGAGCAGCACTCTATACTTGCCGTGCGGTTTGTTCCGATGACTGGAAAGATGGGAGCTGAAGGAATTAGTCAATAGCTCGGAGCACCGTCATCGCCGGGTTTGGCGTTCTCGGCGATGAGAGCGTTTGACTCTGGAAATTATTTCTCTTTGAATGTTGAACCAAATTGCGGCAGTTTGTTGAGGTCTCCCACTCCCCCCAGCCTATGGAAGTTACCGGCACAGTCAGCCGAATCCTCGAACGGAAGGGTTCCTCCTCCGTCTGGTCGATCGCGCCAGAGGCTATGGTGTACGATGCAATCAAACTGATGGCACAGAAGAACGTAGGGGCCTTAGTAGTGCTGGAGAATAATCGACTCCTTGGTATTATCTCCGAGCGCGACTACACTCGAAAAGTCATTCTGCAGGGGAAGTCTTCGAAAGAAACCCCGGTTAGAGACATCATGACACAAGAGCTCATCACGGCGGAGCCGAACGACAATATCGGCGCATGTATGCGCCTCATGACCGAACGCCGCGTCCGTCACCTTCCGGTGCTGGAAGGATCAAAGCTGACAGGTGTTGTCTCAATCGGTGATCTATTGAAATGGCTGATCTCCGAGCAGGATGCAGCAATCGATCATCTGGAAAGATACATCACCGGCAGCTATCCGGCATAAGGAGGGTAGGGCGAAAGCTACGCCCATCATTGGTACTACTCCCCGGTCCCGATAAACAGAGCGATGTACTTTCCAAAGCGAGCCACACTCCCGCGCGCGGGCTCATCGACTACCGCGTAACCTTGGGGGCTGACAAATCTCCCCATTCGAGTGTCAAAAATGTTGATACAGAAAATGTCGATATCGTCGTTGACTCGGTACTCCTCGACGTCGCTCCCGTTGACTCCAGGTGAATGGGTCAATCGGTAATAGAGGTCGGGGATATTGGCTGAAGGAATCGTATCGCTTTCGATCGCCAGGTATCTCGTACCTCGATTGATCTCATCCCGGTGTTTCGCCCAATATTGCTTCGCCCGCGTTTCTGCAATCGCGAGCGCATTAGGCGTCGGCCTATAGGTAGCAATCGAAAGATCGGTTTGCTGCGATAGTTCGGTCTGTGCGCAAGCTCCCACCAGTAACCCAGTCGCAAATAACAAAGAGTGCGCCGACTTCATTTATGTCAACAGCTCCGGATAATGCTTACGAGCAATGGATTCACAGCGGCTGAAGATTTCCGCTGCCGAGCTGAGGTCACGAACCTCGGCCAAGAAAGCTGCGCATTCTTTGGAATCGAGAGTTTGAACCGCCTTCTTTACGCGCGGTACCAAGCCTGGACTCGCGCTTAACTCATCGACTCCTAACCCGATCAGGAGCGGCGTCAGGGTGATTTCTCCGGCCATTTCACCGCAGACTCCAACCCAAATATCGTTGGCATGGGCGGCTGCTACGGTCATTTCCATTAGGCGCAAAATGGCCGGATGCGTTGGCTCGTAAAGGTGCGCGATGCGCTCATTCACTCGGTCGACTGCGATCGTGTACTGGATCAAATCATTCGTGCCGATGCTAAAGAAATCGACCTCTTTCGCCAGGGCCTCGGCAACCAATGCTGCACTGGGCACCTCGACCATAATGCCGACTTCGAGATTTTCGTTAAACGGCGCTCCTTCCGCTCTCAGTTCTGAGCGGCAACTTTCTAGCACTTCGTTTGCCTGCCGAAGCTCCGAAAGTCCGGAGATCAGGGGGTACATCATGCGAACGTTGCCAATGGCGCTTGCCCGCAGAATCGCCCGAAGTTGCGCTTTGAACACATCCGGACGTTCCAAGCAAAACCGAATGGCTCGGCACCCTAAAAACGGATTGATTTCGGTCGGCAGATGCGAATGGCTAAGAAATTTGTCTCCACCCAAATCCAACGTTCGAATGATAACGGGTTGTGGAAGCAAAGCTTCCGCGACCGCTCGGTAGGCTTGGTACTGTTTTTCTTCGTCCGGTAATTCGGTCTTGTTGAGAAAGAAAAATTCCGTTCGGTAAAGACCGATGCCTTGAGCGCCGGCCGCAATCACCAGCGGCACATCTTCGGGCAATTCGATATTGGCGGAGAGGATTATTTTCTTGCCATCGGCGGTAACGCTGGCGGTATCCCGCAACACGGTGAGTTGCTCCTCGACCTCCTCCAGCTTCACCTCGAGCTCACCATATTCCCAAAGTGATTCATCAGCAGGATTGAGAATTACCAAGCCCTTGTTGCCATCGAGCAAGACGTGGTCGCCATTCTTCAGTGTGGTGCTCGCGTCCTTCAGCCCGACGACTGCCGGGATATTCAAGGACCGCGCCATGATCGCAGTATGCGAAGTCCGACTACCGACATCGGTCGCAATTCCCAAGACCATTGGCCGGTTTAGCATCGCGGTATCGGAGGGGGTCAGATTGTGGGCAACGATAACGTGGGGAGCGTCGAGGTGAGCCAGCGTTTTCGTAGAACGGCCGAGGAGATTGCTGATCACACGTCGTGTCACATCGTAAATATCGAAGGCACGCTCTCGCAAATAGGGGTCATCGATTTCGCTAAGTGTCTTGGCGTACCGGTTCGCCACTTCACTGAAGATAAACTCGACGTTCCAGCGCTCGCGTTGCAACGCCCGCAATACTTCATCGATCAGGGTGTGGTCTTCGACGACCATCAGGTGGGCGTCAAAAATACTGGCATCCTTCGCCCCGATCGCCTCGGCGATGCGTTGCTGCATTTCCAGAATTTGGGCGCGCGTGGCAATGAGCGCTGCTTCGAACCGCGCTATTTCGGCCGGGATCTCAGATTCATCCAGTTTGCGTTTGGGTGGTTCCTCGTCATCGGGGTGATGCAGAAAGACGACTCCGTGGGCAATTCCGGACGCTACCCCTACTCCCCGCAGTGTGACTTCCTGATCGCTCATTGACGGACCAGAGCCTAATCAAACCTGATCAAGTTTCGAATAAAAAAGCGGATCTCAAGAATCGATGGCAAATCGGCAAAAGGTTCTGTGACCGATTCGGGCTATTCCTCGTCAAAACGGCGCTCGATTAACGACTCTAGTTCTTTAACCGCTTGTTCCGCATCCGATCCTTCGGCTGAAATCATCAACTTAGACCCCTGTCCGGCGGCCAGCATCATCAAGCCCATTATGCTCTTTCCGTTAACCTGTTCACCGTCTTTCTCCACCCAAATTTCGGCCCGATGTTTATTGGCAATGCGGACAAACATGGCAGCGGGGCGTGCGTGGAGACCAAGCTTGTTCACGATAGTCACTTCCCTCTCAATTTTGCCAGATCCCGAACGCTTGCTCAAAAGCCCCATTAAATCTCCTTATTATTTTGCATCAAACTCAAGAGGCGCTGATTAAACTCCACGGCACTATTTTGGCCAAGACTCTTCAATTTCTGGTCCAAGGCCGCAACCTCAACTAATCGCGCCAGATCACGTCCCACGCGTACCGGAACCGTGATGTGCGGAATCTGGATCCCAAGAATCTCGTAGTATTCTTGCTCGAGCCCAATTCTGTCAACCTCTTCCAAATCATGCCAGTCGCGGAGCGTTACAATCAAATCCAAGCGTTTCTCGAGACGAATGCTGCCGACGCCAAAAATAGAAGCGACATTGATGATTCCAAGACCACGTACCTCCATGTGGTATCGGGTCAGATCGGGTGCTGTTCCGACGAGTTCGCGTCCTTCAATCGCTCGAAATCGCGAAACGTCGTCACTTACGAGACTGTAGCCGCGCTCGATTAGTCCCAAAACGCACTCGCTCTTGCCGACGCCGCTATCGCCTCGGATCAATGTGCCAATCCCCATTATGTCGACCATACTTCCGTGCTCCGTTTTGGTCGGGGCGAAATCCATCTCGAGAGCAATGGTGGCGGCGTTAATGAAGCGCATCGTAACCATTGGAGTGCGGAAAATGGCGATTTGATTTTCTGCAGCGGCTTCAGTGAGTGCTCGGGGGACGGGGAGACTGCGGGAGACGGCGATGCAGGGGATGTGTTGTTGACATAGCTGGGAGCAACGCCTTCGCTGTTCGTCCAGGCTTAAGCTTTTTAGGTAGCTATCCTCCGCATTTCCAAGAACTTGAACGCGTTTCTCCGCAAAATAATTAAAAAATCCGGAGAGAGCAAGTCCCGGGCGATTGATGGTTGGTTCCCGAATCTTTCGGTCGAATCCGTGGGCTGCACCAACCAGCTTCAGGTGGAGCGATTCTCCATGCCTAGTGTAAAATTCGCCCACCCGGGTAAACGGTAACTTTCCTCGCTTCATCGGAACAGTCTCGTTCCCCCGGGTTCGGGCGGCATTAGAGTATTCGGCCAACCGCGTCGGGTTGCAATCCGCCAACGGCTCGCAACCCGAGCACAGGATCGATAATAGGCCGATTGATCAATGATAGGAACTCTCGGCTTCAGCTAAACGCGGGTTCAATCAGACCAAAATCACCTTTCTTGCGGCGATAAAGGACATTCACCTTGTCCGTTTGAGAATTGAGAAATACCAGGAACTGCTTCGGCGATAGTTCCATTTGCAGAACGGCTTCATCCGGTGACATCGGCTTTACCGGACGTTTTTCACGATGAACGATCTCGCGTACGGCCTCCTCCTCGACCGGCATGTCCCCGTTCTCCGCAAATTCGGTGGCAGCATCAATCCAATCCCAACGCACAATGCGATTCTCCAATTGGCGCAGCCCCTGTTTTCTCGGACGGTGGGTCTTCATGAGCCGCGTTTTGCATTTGCGCATTTGTCGGGCAACGCGATCCACCACTTGATCGATTGAGGCATACATATCGTTGCACTCTGCGGTGGCCTCGATCGTGATGTGATTGCTGCAGTGCAAAATCACCTCTGCCTGGTGCCGGTATTTCTGTACGTCGAGAATAACTTGTACCTCAATAATCTTGGGATAATCGAGGTGAAGCGTCGCTACCTTCCTGCGGCAGTATTCCTTCATAGCTTCGGTCACGCTGACGTGTCTTCCGGTCACCCGGATGGGTGGATTTGCATTTCTTATCTGCATATTGCCCCTTTCTTGTGGTTAATTGCGGTCCCGAATTCGACCGAACAAAGGCTGGGAAGGTACGCGGTAGATGGTGTGGCAGCCTAGCGGCCTCGTCTGAGCCGACAATATTTGGTTTTCTCTGGATAAAGCGAAGCGAGGAGGGCTTCCTTGCTCGGCTACATACGAAAACGTTCTCCTAAGTAAAGTTGACGGCTGATCGGATCATTAATCAGAAATTCTCGCGTACCTTGGCTTTCAACGCGTCCGTCGTAGATGAGGTACGCCCGGTCCACAATCTCCAGTGTCTCCCGCACATTGTGGTCGGTGATCAAGATGGCCAGACCCGATTTACGCAAATTGGATATGTGCTGCTGAATCTCTGATACAGCGATCGGGTCGACCCCGCTGAACGGCTCGTCCAACATGATGAGCTGCGGATGGGTAACCAGAGAGCGTGCGATTGTTAGACGACGCTTCTCGCCCCCGCTGAGGGTCAAGGCTTGATGGCTGGCGAGATTCTCAATTCCAAATTGCCGCAGGAGCGCATCACACCTTTGTTTCTTGGCGCGACGATTACCTGGCAACATCTCCAGGATCGCCATGATATTTTCCTCCACCGTCAGTTTACGGAAAATCGATTCCTCCTGAGGAAGATACCCCATACCCATGCGAGCCCGCCGATGCATTGCGAAGCGCGTCACGTCGCGCTCTCCAAAGTAAACTCGACCCCCGTTTGGTCGCACAAGCCCCACGATAAGATAAAAAGTTGTCGTTTTGCCAGCACCATTTGGCCCTAGTAACCCGACGATTTCACCCCGATCGACATGGATATCAATCCCGTTCACTACCGCCCGCCCGCCGTAGATCTTTACTAACTTATCTGTCCGCAGGATTGGCTGTTCTGTTCGTTTCTGCGCTGCGACATTGGTCGTCGGCGCAATTTCTAAGTCTCCTGTCGACATCTTTATATTATTGCTTTGGAGGGATGCCTTTGTTTGCCTCGGATTTATCCTGGATAATGGTTCGACTTCCACCAAAGGTTTTCAGCCTTCCATCTCGGTACAAGATCATCCTGGTGCCTTCCTCTGTCGAAATATGAGTATTGATGCCTTGCGTAATTTGGGGCCAACCGATCAACGTAACCGACTCATCTTTGGCGTCATAGATAGCCTTCTGTGCTCTTCCAGTCGAGAGAACCGGCGGAGGTGTCGGTGAGGGACTCGGACCTGGAGGATCTGCGAAAACCGAGCTGGTCGCTGGTGTGGGACTGGGAGTAACGGCGGGAGATCCACCGGCATCAGCGCCGCCTTTTGCATTTTTTGCCTCATTGGCATGTACGATGATGACGTTGCCGTCAGCCTCGGCGGAGCTGAGTCCCCCGCCCTCTTCCTGTTTGGCCATGTGCACCGTCAACTTGTCGGTTGTCATTGTAAAGTCCGGATCAATTACTTTGACGCTCCCGATAAAGACGCCAGTTCGAGACTGTCCGTCAAACTGAGTTTCTTGCGATGTAATTTCGGTTGGTCCCTTATTTTGCGTTGAACCCTGCAGCAAGTCATTCTGCTTCTTTACCGCTGGCGATGCGCTGCCGCCCGGGGTTTTAGCCGGTGTGCTTCGCGTAGTGGAGCTCTTGGTTTGCTTTGGCTTGGGTGACGGTTGGGCCGCGAAGGCTCCGGTGATCGCGATGCAAAAGGCTATCGCCAGAATGCTACGGTTTTTCACGGGTTAGCTGATTGTCGTCCGGTTTCTTGTTGGCCAACTCATCGCGGTTATAGATGATCAGCCGCACGTTTCCAATCACCCTTCCCTCCCGGGTCTTGGTATTGAATTCCATTGCGTCGCCGGTGAGCCGGAAGTCTTCTCGGCTGACGACAACCGGTTCGTGGCTGACTATCACGTTGGTGTCCATGTTCATGACCGAGGTTTTCAGCTCGACCTTGGCGCTCGGTTTATTAGTTTCCTGATCATAGGTCTGTATCACCGAAGAGCGCATCTCGACATTCTGTTCGTCTAGCCGTCTAGCCCATTGGATGTCCATCCGGAACTGCATTTTTCCTTCATCGTCCCGAAACGGGACTCGCAAGCCTTTCACGTCATGCCCGATTGGAATCGGCAGCACGATTTTGCGCTCACCATTCGGCGATCCGGCCGAGAGTTCGCCTTCCCAAGCGATGCAAAGCGCAAAAACCGCCAGAAGTCTAGCGAACCACTTCATGAATTTTCTTAAGCTGAGACAATAATTGTGGCAAATCACTCAAAGGAATCTGATTTGGGCCATCCGATAGAGCTTCGGCGGGATTGGGATGGGTCTCGATAAATATTCCGTCGCAACCGGCAGCCATCGCCGATCGAGCCAACACTGGGGCCAATTCACCGTCTCCTCCGGTGCTCGTGCCGGTACTTCCGGGGCGCTGCACCGAGTGCGTCGCATCGAACACTACGGGGTAGCCCTGTTTTCGAATCCAGTATAGGGATCGCATGTCGGCCACTAGGTTATTATAGCCGAAGGTCACCCCTCGTTCTGTGAAAACGTAGTTCCCACAGCCCGCGGACTCTAGCTTTTCGGCGATATTCGCCACGTCCCAGGGCGCCAGAAATTGACCCTTCTTGACATTGATCGCTCTTCCGGTCGCAGCAGCGGCTTGAATGAGGTCGGTTTGCCGGCAGAGAAAAGCAGGAATTTGGAGAACGTCGACAAAGTCGCTCGCGATTTGCGCCTCTTCAACCGAGTGCACATCGGTCGTGACCGGCACATTCAATTCTTCTCCGATAGCACTCAAAATTCGACAACCACTTTTTAGTCCAATGCCACGGTAAGATTTGGCCGAAGTACGATTGGCCTTATCGTAAGAGGCTTTGAAAATCCACGGAACGTTTATGGTTTGGCAGATCTTTTTCAGGTCTTGAGCTATCGTCCGAACAAAATCTTCCGATTCAATCACGCACGGCCCGATGATAAAGAAGGGAGAATTACCGCCTGATCTGATTTGACCAACCTGGAAAGACTTACTGCCGGACATGAGTACAATAATCGCCAAGGCTTCAGAGAGAGACGGTGTTGCGACCGATTCCGTTGCAGGAATCTCTCTTGAGCCGGAGGGGGGAGATCTTACGAGCCGTAGCTTTTGACGAACTTTTTCTTTCCTTCGCTTTCGCCGACCGGTGGAGCTTCAGTGGTTGAAGTTTCGATTTTTGATTCCGGCTGAGGCTCCGCAGACGGATGAGCGGTATCGGTTCTTTGCTCGGATCGTTGTTCGCGTACCGCTTCAACGAACGCGATTTGTAGATTGGATAACGTATTTGCCAGGATCTGCGCTTCGTCTTTGTTCAGATTACCCTTCGTTTTTTCTTGGATCATGGCCAATTGGTCGATCAGCAGCCTTGCTAGATCGAGGTTCACTTCCGCCTTGCCCGTTTGCGGATGAGGAATTTGACCAAGCACAAATGCGGCGTTTTGGGCCTGCATAAGGACAAATTCGATAAATCGCTGCGCCATTTCACCTGACGCTGCCGAGGTGTTCTGAAATTCTGCCATACACGTGAAAACGAGTCTAAGGTCTAACAATGACCGTGATGGCCGGTTTATCCATCAAATATTTACGGCAAACTGCCTGGACGTTTTCGAGTGTGGTTGTCTCGATTTCTCGTTGTCGTCGTTCCAAATACTCCAGGCCAAAGCCGTAAATCTCATTGAGAGCTAAACCATGCGCGTACGCCTCCAGGTTCTGTTTCTGAAAGGCGAGTTGGGCCAGCAGTTTGGTTTTCGAACGCTCGAGTTCATCTTTGGAAAGTGCTCCTTCTCCCAGATCCTCCATTTCCTTTCGGCAAAGCTGGACCACCTCTTCGGCGAACTCCGGAGAGGTGGCTGCGTAGATGCTAAACAGTCCGGGTGCAAGCCCTAGAGAAAGAGCGCTGCCAACGGCGTACGCTAATCCAAGCTCTTCCCTGAGTTTGATGAAAAAACGTGAGCTGGCGTCCCCGGTCGCTTCGTCCAGGAGCTCAAAAGGGATCCGCTCCCGATCGAACAACGAGCAAGCCAGGTAACCGATGCTGATGAATGCCTGGTGCTTTTGATGGTGTTGGACGAGCGTTTGGGAAGTCAGCGGAGCGATCTTGGGCACCTTAAATCGCGCTACCGGCGACCGCTTGGGAAGTACGCTGAGAAACTTGGCGATTGCCGGCCAGAGCGCCTCTCCATCAATCCAACCGCAAACCGCCAAAGCACAGGGCGCCGAATCGATAGTTTGCAAATGAAGTCGAACCAGATCTTCCCGACTGATACCCGCGACCGATCTCCTGGTACCAATTACGTTCATCGCATATGGATGATCACCATAGGCGGCTGCCCGTAAGACATTTCGTCCTAAGATCCCTGGTTGGGCATCTTCCGCCTCGATGGCGGCTAGCTGGCTGGTGCGCTCGCGCTCGATGCCATCATCCGGAAAAGATGCCGAGGACAGAATGTCTTCGACTAAAACCAAAAGTCTCCCGAAGTCATCCGCGAGCGAGCTAAATGCGATGCGCGAAGAATTGTAACCGGAATCTCCAAAAAGCGTGCCTCCAAGCGATTCGACCTGTTCGGCAATATCCGCGCTGGAAAGATTTTTTGTGCCCTTAAGAACGCTATGACTATACAACCGGTGGATACCGTTGTTCTGTGGATTCTCTGCCAAGACTCCCCCGCGAAAGACCAGTGAGGCATGAAGCATCGGCAACCGGTGATCGGGAATGAACACGACTGGTATGCCATTGGGTAGAACCCGCATTTCCGGTGGCCGCTCCGCAACGATCCGCGGCCGGCCAGACACGATCGAACTCTGCGGCCGCAATGTCGCAACCGTTAAATTATCGTCGTACAGATACCGATCAAAGACCCGATGGATTTCATCCGAGGGCACCGATTGCACTCGCTGAAGGTATCGTTGATTGAAATGGAGATTACGAGTGTAGAGCCAATTCAATCCGATGTCCGAGGCGACTCCTTTTACCGTCTGCAGTTGCTCCCAGGCCCCAACCTGAATGATTCGCTTTGCCTTGGCCAGTTGCTCGCTCGTAACAGGTCGCTTACGCCATTCCGTCAGTTTTTGTTGCGTCTCGCTCTCGATGGCAGCCACGTTCTCCACCGGACAGGTACCTGATATGGTCATGAGTCCCGGAAAACTCGGGGTAAATGCGTATGCACCAATCCCATGGACTAACCCTCTCTTTTCGCGGAGTTCGTCATAAAGAAGAGAACTGGCTCCTCCGCCCAGCAAGACTGAGAGGATATCCAACGCCGGCATATCTTCATGAGCGACCCCAGGCACATGCCAGGCCAAACTGAAATATCCCACTTGAGAGTCAAAGATCCGCGACTCTCGGCGACTCCCGAGCTGCGGCGGCTCCTCTGGAACAACAATCGGAGCGACCGGAGCCGATCCAACCCGTCCAAAGCAGGCCTCAACCTGCTGACGCACAGTGTCAGCATCAACATCACCCGCAACTACGATAAAGACGTTGTCTGGCACATAGCGCCGCCGATAGTACCGCAGCACATCATCGCGCGTGATCCGATCGAATATACGCCGTAGTCCGATGACCGGGGTACGGCACGGGTGCACTTGGTAGGCAGTGCCAAAGGTGAGATGGCTGAGCACTCGATCGGGATCATCGTAGCCCATCTCGAACTCGCGCCGAATGACGTCCATTTCGCGCTCAAGTTCTCCCGGTTCAATTGACGACTCGAAAAGCATATCGGCCAAAACATCAAGGGCCGTGTCCACTACCGCTTTCGGGCAATCAATCCAGAATACGGTTCGATCGAAGGACGTATACGCGTTGACGTAACCGCCGCCTCGATGGATCTCTTCGCTGATGTCGGTCGCGGTTCGCCGAGCCGTTCCTTTGAACAGCATGTGCTCAAGCAGATGCGTCAGACCGCCACCTAGCCATTCCTGCTCGTGAATGCTTCCGGTTTGACACCACGCTTGGACGCTCGCGACCCCCGCGTAATGCTGCTCCGAGACCAGCAGAGTCAGACCGTTGGCCAGCTCGAATTTTTCGACCCGAGTTTCGGGAAATTCTGTATGCCGCATCCTGTTGTCTCTCGTCAGCAGGCACCTCTAGGCACGCTTAGCCGGACCGGTTTGCGACGTCTCATAGGGGGCGATAAAAGCAGCATGAAAATCGATCGCCGACTCAAAGTCTTGCGGTCGATCGGATTCAGTCTTCCCAAAAACGCCGGCTTCGATCAGATTGAAAACAATATTCCCAACGTCCTCTGAGGATGTTACCCGCCAATGCTCGAATACGGTCATTACCATCGGGCCAAATTCCTTCAGCGCGTATTGCCGAAAACCGTCCATTAGTTCAGCCGCCGTCACATGTACACTCGGATCCGCCTGACCTCTCTTCTGCTGTTTGATGGTAAATTCGAGCGCCTCTTTCACAAAATCGTATGCCTCTTTGTCATAACGTGGATCCTTCTCCACAATGCGTTCTACCATCTCTTGAAAAGATTTCTGCATAGCAATTATTCTTTCGATTCCAATGGCGCAGGAACGCGCGGAACACCGTCCCGAAAATGTTTGACCAACGCTCCAATAAAAATCGCAAAAAAGAGCGCTAATATGAAGAGCTGCTCCCGACGCGTCAACCGAATCACCGACCAGTATACGACCGCGATGCATTTTGTCACCTCGAGCACGAGCTACAAGTTGAGATTTTCATTCTGGTCGAAGATTATGCCAAGACCTAGTAGCCGATATATCGGGAGTTCTGCGTGGCCTGAAAACGATCTCTTTAACAATGAATGGTTCTATCCTCACCAGCGTTGGGCGCCGCTCTTTCAATTAGGAGGACGATCGTAGCTATCAGCTCCCGCATTCTGTATTCCCTTCTCTACTGCATTGGAACAAGCCTTAACGTCCCGCCGCGAGACGCTTTCGCCTGGGCAATCACCTGCATTACTTCGATCCCTTTTCCGCCGGTTGGATTCGCCGGCAGATGATCGGGGCATTCACAGATCATTACGAGGACTCCCGTCAACAAACTGGCTCCAAGGACTGCCAACAGCCGGGGGCAGAAAATGCCGGATGCCGAGATGGTTACGATATCGCTCCGCTATCGAACGAAGCATGTCTGCGTTCTTTTTTTGGCGGCGCGAAAAGACCAGCTAATTCGCCGGCTTATTGCTCGACGAACCGGTCCCTCCGCCCGTTGAACCGGATCCGCCGCCAGACTTGCCCGCGCCTGAATCGGTTTTCGCTCCGCCACCCTCGGTTTTCGCTCCACCCCCCTCTTTGGCGCTCGATTCCTTTTTCGCTGACTCTTGATAGCTCGGACTCCGATAATCCGTAACATAGAATCCGGACCCCTTAAAAATCAGGCCGGCCCCAGTCCCCAGCAATCGTTTCACTTTGCCGCGCCCCCAGGTATCGAGCAGGCATTTTTCTTTTGGACAAACCTCCAGCGCGGAATCCTTCATCGACTGAAACAATTCAAAGGTGCCCTGACACTTCTCACAGCGATACTCGTACGTCGGCATATCGGAAAAATATCCTTATAGCAGATCCGACGCCATTCAGCAATCGAAGCTCATTTAGCACTCTCGGGCGATTTTGATAATGTCTAAAGGCAATGTTGACGATTTTCACGAAGCCAATTAATAGGATTCTCCTCTAATAACCATGATTATGCGCTTACGAAGTTTGGTAATCATTTCGGCGGCACTCTTTCTTGCTAGTTGCGACGGCGGTGAGAAGGCTCGTCTGTCGAATCCGAAGACCCCCTACTTGGCAGGCGGCAGCAATACTGAGACCCCCGGAACCTCCGGGTACGACCCAATTTCGTACTGGGATGGCGACGGAGTCAGCGGTCGCCCCGCAGTCACGATCTATCTGAACGAGCAGCGAGCTTACTTCTATAAAGGGGACCAACTGGTAGGCGTTTCGCAAGTCTCAGCTGGACGGGAGGGCCATGATACCCCGGCAGGCACCTACAAGATCATCCAGAAAGATCCTAACCACGCGTCGAGCCTCTACGGTGACTACGCCGATGCGATGGGTAACGTGGTCAAAAAGGATGTCGAGCTTGGCAAGGATCCGGTCCCGCCTGGCGCCCATTTCGTCGGAGCACCAATGCCTTTTTTTATGCGCATAACCGGCGGCGTTGGTATGCATCAAGGCTATTTGCCGGGATATCCCGCTTCCCACGGTTGTATCCGGATGCCTGGGAAAATGGCGCAAATTTTCTACAGTAATGTCGACATCGGTACGCCGGTCACCGTTATGAAGTAGGACCTGTTAGGGGTTCGCTTGCCGTTATGCGCTAGCGGTCGATGGTCGGCCCGCCAGAAGCCATTCATTCGACGTTTAGTAATACTCGCTTCCGTTTTGTCTGGCTTGTCCGCAATTGTTTGATGCGTTGGTCCCGTGCGGTCATTCGATCGCTTCGCTGTTTCTCGGCTATTGTTCCGGGAATCCACGATTCCCTTGGCTGAAAATTCTTCCACAACGATCAGTTTGGTCCAATCACAAATCAGGCATCGATTACCAACCTTACTCGAATATCCGGCATCCCGATTTGTTCCACTCCTGGGTCCTGAATTGCAAATTCTTGATTCTCAATTGCTTTCGCTTTGACAATTTTCCGATTTGGACAAATTCTTACGGCCATTGAACATTCGTTCAGTCTCGTTTGTTCCAGAACTGCGAGTGTATCATCGACGCGCGATGCGCCGTCCGCTAATTAATAAGATCTATTCCCCCAGATATGAAAAAACTGATCAATTCTCCTGAAAATGTTGTTCATGAAGCAATGGAGGGCATGGTCGCCGCTCATGGCGATCTATTGAAGGCACATTTCGATCCTAATTTTCTATTCCGCGCCGATGCGCCGGTGAAAGGCAAAGTGGCAATCGTTTCCGGCGGCGGCAGCGGCCACGAACCGATGCACGGTGGTTTTGTTGGTAAAGGTATGCTCAACGCTGCTTGTCCGGGCGCCGTTTTTACCAGCCCAACTCCCGATCAAATGCACGAAGCCACTAAAGCCGTCAATGGCGGCAAAGGTGTCCTTCATATCGTCAAAAATTATACCGGCGACGTCCTCAATTTCGAAATGGCGGCCGATCTTGCTCGCAGCGAGGGCATTGAAGTCGAATCCGTGGTCATTGACGACGACGTCGCAGTAAAGGATAGCACCTGGACCGCCGGCCGCCGCGGCGTCGGAACTACGGTCCTGGCCGAAAAGATTTGCGGCGCCGCCGCCGAAGCGGGTCAATCGCTCACTGAAGTCGCTACCCTTTGCAAGAAGGTGAACGGACAAGGTCGCAGTATGGGCATGGCGTTGACCTCCTGTACTGTGCCACATGTAGGTAAGCCCACCTTTGAACTCGGTGAAGAAGAGATGGAGATGGGCGTCGGCATTCACGGTGAACCAGGTCGTCAAAGGTTGAAAATTGCGAATGCTGACTCGATCACCGAAATGCTGCTCAAACCGATCATTGAGGATATGCCCTTCAAGTCTGGTGATAACGTGCTCCTGTTCGTTAACAGCATGGGCGGTACACCAGCGATTGAGCTGTACGTGGTCTATCGGAAAGCACACGAGATACTCACTAAAGCCGGCATCAACGTGACGCGGAATTTGGTCGGTCCTTACATTACGAGCTTGGAGATGGCTGGAACCTCTATCACCGTTCTGAAATTGGACGACCAACTAACGAATCTTTGGGATGCACCGGTCCACACGCCCGCACTTCGCTGGCGGGCTTGATCCGCGGTTGCCAATCGATCGATTCCTGGAAGATTGCGCGATGCCGGAGTTGACTTCAGATCAGATGATCAAATGGTTGGAGCGCTTTGCGGCTCTAATAGCCGAAAATAAAGATCATTTAACCCAGCTCGATTCCGCCATCGGCGATGCCGATCATGGAGCCAACATGGACCGTGGTTTCAAGGCGGTACTCGGGAAGAAGACAGAATTTCAAGGTAAAGACATTGCGACCGTCTTCAAGACGGTCGCAATGACACTGATTTCGACGGTGGGCGGCGCGAGTGGCCCACTCTACGGTACCTTCTTCCTGCAGGCAGGGTTGCTCGCAGCAGGGAAATCATCGATCTCAGCCGAGGAATTTGGCGCACTTTTGGAAAAAGGGCTGAACGGCGTTATTCAGCGCGGTAAAGCTAACCCGGGCGACAAAACCATGATCGATGCGATGCAGCCAGCGATTGAAGCCTACCGAAAGGCGGTGCAAGGAGGAGAGTCGCTCGACGGTGCGCTCAAAAAAGCCGCCAAATCTTCCCGTGAAGGGATGAAAGCCACTATTCCACTGGTGGCGAAGAAAGGTCGCGCCAGTTATCTCGGAGAGCGAAGCGCCGGACATCAGGATCCGGGCTCCACCTCTACCGCCCTCCTCTTTCAAGCTGCCGCCGAATCGTTAGGGGATTAGGAATGCGGATTGCGGATCGCGGATTGCGGAATGTGAAATCAGCTGCCGAGTCCGCATCAGGGAGTCTGAATTCCGCGTTCCGCATTCCGCAATCCGCATTCCTAATCCCCTAATG
>JBEEIB010000488.1:0-2823 GCA_041167675.1 Verrucomicrobiota bacterium | reverse complement strand
CACACCCGCGTCTCGATCGTCGGGTGGATTTATGATCCCGACCACTCCCTGCCCCCCGGAATGTATGTGGACGCGCCGCACCTCGACTGTCTGCTTATTGCCGCGCCGATAACGGTCGAAGGTTTGGATCATGTCATTTTGAAGCCGCAGCAGCTTGATGGCGTAGTTGCCGTAAACGTCGATGAAGTCCTCGGTCATGTTGCGATGGCTCTGTCGAACAGTGAGTCTTCCTTCCCAGACGCTAATCACAACGGGATCAGCCAGACGCTTGGGCAGATGATCGAGCTGCCTCGCGCTGATGGCATAGCGCGCATTCCAAGCCGTTCCGGTCGCAGGAACAATCACGGTTGCGCCACAGCCAGCAATTCTCAGCGTTTCTCCATCGAACGAGAGCCACACAAGGTCGCTTGCGGAAACGGAATCCGCCAGCGGGCGCAGTTTCTTTGCCGCAACTCTGAACCACTCCTTCTCAACCCAGCACATGGGCCGTGCCATGTATTCTTCCATCCTGCGGACCCATGGCAGGTGGTTTCGCAATGTCCGTCCGTCGGACAGCCATGGCGTGGAAAAACTAGGTCGAAACCTTTCGCCGATGCCATAGGCAATCCAGGCGACTGCTTGCTCGAAGGACTCGGCCTCCAAGGGCATTTGGAAATCCACCATCGATATTGAGTTGGCGTCCCGCCATACTCCGCCAAAATGGAAACATGGCATAAAATGATCGCTCATCACCTCGGCCGCAGTCAGGCGAAGATTGCCGAAATCATAATAGTAGGCCGGAGGTTGATCGGTGATCGCCTCCCAGTCCTCCCGGAATCCCAACTTCTCGAAAACTGCGCGCGTTTTCACAATAACGTCCGATTGGTCCTAGAGGGCTAGGCTGCCACGCCCTGGGTAAGGCAAAGCTATCGGCTGAAATCCATGCAGTTCAAGCCGAATCGGAACGATCGTTCCTGGAAAGATCGTTCCTGCCGTGTCTGCCGTCTTTGCCATGGATTTGAAGAGGGCCATGGCGGTCAACTTGCGGCGGGAGCGCCATGCAAGAGAGCTGACCCAAGAGGACTTGGCCTATCGGGCCGGCTTAAGTGCCCGTTACCTCGGATCGATCGAAAGGGGTGCGGTTTCGGCGAGTGTGACGGTCCTTGGTCGCCTCGCTCAGGCACTGAGAATTGACCCTTGCGATTTGATCCGTTGGCCGCACCGCCGTTAAGGGGCAACTCCTGCTTTTCGGATTGTAAGTCTTCTAAACGCTGGTTTTGAGGATGATCGTCATGCTCGTAGCTTCACAATATTGTTCGGTGACGGCGACACGAGGCTACTTACGTGTTGTCCCCACGCATCAAGCGCGGTGCGGCGCTCATCAAGATATTCAAACCGGTTATAGATCGCGGCTACGCCACGGATTGTGCCTCCCGAATGGTTGAGCACCTTATCGACCACATACGGCGCAATCTTTAGCCCCGCCATGCCGGTGGCCGCAGTGCGGCGCAGGTCGTGCAGTCGCCAGTTCGAAATTTTTGATTGCTCGGACAATCCCAACGAAAGGCGACGAGCCTCCGCCATTATGAAATCAAGTCGCCGCTTGGCATTGCCAAAGCCGGACACGGCAGTCGTGCCGGTCACGGTAAACACAAAATCCATCTCATTGCTGCCCCGGCCGATCCTCGGCAATGCGCGCAGGACGTCAATCGCCACATCCGAAAGGTGCACTTCGTGGCCGCGATCGCTCTTGGCCCTGTGGCGAGGAAGCGTCCATGTCCGCCTATCAAGGTCGATTTCGGTCCATTTCATACCGCCCACTTCGTCTCGCCGCTGGGCCGTGAGCAATAACAGCTTAAAAATCGGTCCGAACGGCCAACCAATTTCGTCACAGGACTGCCAGAACCAACGGATCTCATCATTGGTCAGCGCACGATCACGGGCACGCTCTTTGGTCGGGGGCTTCATGTGGTTGACTGGCGAACCCGAAATTCGATCCTTTTCGATGGCCCAATTAAACAGAGCCCTGAGCCGGGCGAGCGTTCGGTTGGCCTGTATCTCGACGCCACGCTCGACGAGGCCGTCGATCAGGTCGGTTGCATCGCGGCGGCTGATGCTCGCAATCGGACGGCTCCGCCATTTCGGCAAGACATTGTATTCGAGGTCGCGCTTCGCTTCCTGATAGGTCGCTGTGGCGCTGTTCTTCCTGACGTGCCGCTCGAGGTAGTCCTGGGCGAGAGCTTCGAAAGTCTCGGCCTCGGGCGAAGGCTTATCCCGGCGCGCTCTCTTTTCCTCCGCCGGGTCGACGCCTTGGCGCACGCGCTCCAGCGCACTGGTCGCCTCGCGTCGTGCCTGGCCCGGCTTGATCGCCGGGTAGTGGCCGATCGTGAACCGGCGCAGCCGACCATTGAACCGATAGAACAACGACCAGCTCTTGTGGCCCTTCTCCGTAACGCGCAGTGCGAGCCCCGGGAAACCGGCGTCAAAATACTCCACTCGGCCGACCGCAGGCATTGGCGCCCGCTCGGCGAACAGCTCCGTCAGCTTCTTCGTCGGCACGTCAGTTGCTCCCTGCGGGTGTCACCCGGGTAACGTTACCCTGTGCACTGCCGCGAAAATTTCATAGCCGTTCGCCACCGTACACCGTACAGAATTCCTTGTAAATCCAAGGCTTTCAAGGTGTGGAAAGAACGGCCATGAAACTGGGTAGCAACTGATTTACACGCAGGATGTCGGCGGTTCGAGTCCGTCACCGCCCACTCCAACCAACAAAGCTACACCGTCGCAGGTTTGCGGCTGATCCCAATCGGCTAGGCGGCAACAAGCTGTCCCAGACGTACCGTC
>JBEEIB010000487.1:0-3642 GCA_041167675.1 Verrucomicrobiota bacterium | reverse complement strand
CCCGTCCACGCTGCCCCAGCAAAGGTGATCCGTTAGCCAGGGCGTCTTGGTGCGCTTCACAAGTTCCTTCAGCCGCCGAAGATGCTCCCGGCCCGCTCGTTCGGCTGACCCGAAATACATCGATACGCCGTGCTGCACCACCTTGTACTGCTCGAGAATTTGATCGAGGATACGCAGCGGGCGCCCGCCATCGATCATGAAATTCTCAGAGATGATTTCGAACCAGTCGACGACGGGTTTGCGAGTCAGGATATGATTGTAATGCGGGGATCGCAATCCGATCCCGATCCCATAGTCCGTAAAATTATTGAAGGCATTGGCCGGCATTTGAGGTCCTATGCCTCCCCAGGGGGCGAATAAGAATCAACCGCCCCCTCCGGAGGACGTGAATTTGAATCTCAAACTACTGTTGTGGGTGTTAGTTGTTTGCCGGCGGCTTGGAGCCATCGGTAGCGCAACCACCCTTGCCTTTGCACGAGTTCTTGCCCTTGCAACCGTTGTCGCTCGCCTTGCAACCGCCCTTGCCCTTACATGAGTTCTGGCCCTTGCAAGCGTGCTTTTCCTTCACCTTCTGGTCGGCCTTCTGGTCTTGGGACTGGTCTTGTGCACTAAACGAAGACCTTAGCCCGGGGAGTAGGTTCGATGCCTGGATGGTTGCGGTAGTGCCTGCGAGCAAACCAGCAAGCGCAGCGCCCGCCATCATGGCTTTCTTTGACTTTGTCATTGTCCTTAATTAGCTCCTTTTGGAAGATTGAGATCCACAACCGTAACTTCTCGCTTGTGCCTTGCTGTTCGTTGGGCACCAGCTGGCGCTCAACTCTCACGAGCGATAGGAGTGATTTGCGGTGCGAAAGTTGCATAAATGCACTAAAAAACGTTGAAACCAGAAAACAGGCGAAGCGTGACTTGTCGCAGGCATGGATCGTCGTTCCTACCGACAAGTCGAAATCTGTGAAGGAATTCACAGGGGATGGAGGACAGTCGCCGCCTACGCTTGAGAATGCGGAAACTCGGCAACCTTCCGGAACAGAGGTGCGACTCAGCTGCGGTTACTAGCGGATTTCAACCTTGCTAGCTGCGGTCTGTTCGCAGCTTTGCAATGACGCGTTCAATGATTGGGTCGGAGACGCTTTGCGGCAACTCGAAGGAACTACTTTCGGTCACGATTTTTACAGTCTTACGGCTGGAATCGCACAGCACCTGGCACGCGCGGCACTGGGAGAGATGCAACTCGAGTTCTTGACGGATTTCTGGAGAGACTTGATTCTCGAGATAGTCAGCGAACTCGGCGAAGAATTCCTCACATGTGATCATTGAGTTGCTCCCTTGGTGCTGGTCATGAAGTGAGGCGAGAGCCACTCTCGCAGCATGAGCCGGCCCCGTAAAAGCCGCGTCTTTACTGCAGGGACGCTTAGGCCTAACTGCCGGGCAACTTCATCCGTCGAAAGCTGTTCGATGTCCCTGAGCATCACGACAACACGGAACTTAGGAGGTAAGGCCAAGATCCCCGTTTCGACGAGCTGCCGGATCTCTGACTTAGAGAAGCATTGCTCGGGGTTGTCCTGCCAAGCCCTTACCTGACGAGGGCGAAAGTCCCGATCTTCCTCATATTCACCTTCATCCAAGCTCTCAACGTTTTTACGGCTTCGCAAACGCTGAAGCGCCGTATTCCTGGCAATACTCACCAGCCAAGTCGAAAACTTCGCGCGGCCCTGGAATCCGCTTATGTGCTTGAACGCACTCAAGAGGGTATCCTGCATGGCATCCTGCGCGTCGGTAGCGTTGCCCAAAATTGCCATCAGAGTGCGATAAATCAACTGGGTGTGCCGACGAACCAGCTCTTCGAAAGCCTCCAGCTTCCCACCCTGCGCCTGGGCGACCAATTCAGCGTCCACGTCCTGCGGTTTGTCGACCAGATGCACTGCGCCCGCGCTCTGCATAGGAGTGAGGGCAGCGCCCGAAAGATGCACTTTATTTTCCTGAAAGACCGGAGGTGGCGCAAAATCGGGTTCGATTCCGAGTCCCATTTGGAGCGTGTTCGCGAAATTATTGAGAGCGGTGACCACCACGCATTCCAAAATCTGCTCCTCGGTGAAGCCCAGCGCGCGAAGTCCGATAACGTCTTCGTTGGAGAAATCGGAGAAGTGCGCCCCAAGCTTGACAGCAAAGTCCAGTAATGCCTTATCTGCGTTGGACAGTGCAGACTCGTGATGGTCAACGGCGATCTGGTCACCCTCTTCCGGCGATACACCCAAACCACGCAACAGGTTGCAGTGTACCGCCACGCAGTAAGAGTTGAGATTGGTTGCCGAGACCGCCAGAAGAATACATTCCTTTTGCACTCGCGACAGAGCGTCTTCCGGAAACAAAATGCTGTTGACAGCCTCCAGTTCCGCCTTCAGCAAATCGGGGCGCAACGTCTGAGAACGGAAAAAATTCGGCATGAATCCATGGGTCCGCTGGAGGATAGCGAAAGGCGCAAACGTGTGGGGACTCAGGTACGGAGCAGGCAGGTAAGGGCCCTTCCTCTCCCACCCGCGATGAATGTGTGCCGATGAACTGGCGCGTGGTGTCTCGGCAGGAGAACCGGCTCTAGGCGAAGGTAGCTCGCGCGCTTGGAAATCCAGCTCTGGCCGCAAACCCGCAGACAGAGTACAGAGGTAGATAGCCAGGGCGCTCACGACGACGGTCTCGAATATCGCCCGATCCGTAAGTCCAGATACCCGGAGCGGTTCAATGTCCTCCCATTGAACCGCCGGAGCGTTACGGCTTAGCTTCAGACAAAAATGCAGGGTAGCTGAATCAGGCGCTGAGAGGTCTGCGCCACGATATTCATTCAAAAGATCATCGATTTGACCGGGCGTCGCCCCCAGCGAAGACAAGACTCTACTGTGCATGGCAACGCAATATGTGTCTCTTCGATCGGCTGCAATGGTCAGTAGGATTCGTTCCTTTTGTACACGAGAGAGATCTCCTGCCCGCAAACGCACGGCATCTTCAAGTTTTGCTTGTGCCTCGATGAAACGGGGCAACAGACTCTGTGCGCGAATGAGATTGGGGAGAAATCCGAGCGCCTCTCGAAACACGACGGAGGGCCCGAACTCTTTGTCCAATTGGACTTCGCGGAGAAAGCTCATCCTTATCCTCTTGGCAGCGTAGATGTAGGAAACCAAGTGTACGTCCTCAGATTCCGTGCGTGCAACTTGCGGGGCCAAGTCAGATTCTCTGCACCCTTTTTCTCCGTCCGCCGTCTTATCCGGGGAACACACCTCGGGAACGACAGAGAGCGGAGGGACGGACCAATCATGATACGGGGAAATAACGAAGCACAAACAGCTTCCGATACGAATTCGACCGGATGTGTTGGCCGGGCACCGGATCAGGCTGGTTACCAGTTGGCCTGTACGGAGGTGTGGGGTGGTAACAACATCGCTGATGAGCTTCTGAAACTGCCAGGCTTGGTGGGATTGATCCACTCAAAGCCCGTCGAACCCGCAACAAGCGGTGGTGACGTGTACTACGTGTCGGTCTGCGACAAGCGTGTGCTCTCGCGTGTTGTGCTCGCGGATGTCGCGGGCCACGGTGAAGCCGTCGCGCGAATCTCTACGAGGTTGCGCATGCTGGTTAACAAATATATCAATG
>JBEEIB010000486.1:0-8778 GCA_041167675.1 Verrucomicrobiota bacterium | reverse complement strand
GCTTTTGGGATTGGTACAAGCCAAGTGCGTGATGTGCTGGCAACTCAGACAATGGCAATCGGAAAATTGAAAGTCCGCCGGATCAATGTCGATGGGAAACTGTCAGCGGGAACCTACGCTAAGGATGTAATCCTTCATATCATACGTAAATTGGGCGTAAACGGAGGCAATGGATTCGCTTACGAATACGGCGGAGAAGTCTTCGACAAATTTGCAATGGAGGAGCGGATGTCCGTCTGCAATATGTCGATCGAAGGCGGCGCCCGTGCCGGGTACGTCAACCCGGATGAGACAACGTACGCCTATCTAGAGGGCCGTCCCTATAGTCCAAAAGGCGACGAATGGAAGGAAGCAATCAAGCGATGGGAGTCGTACGTCTCGGATTCCGATTGTGTTTATGACGATGTTGTGGATTTCGATGCCGCAGAAATTCAGCCGACGGTAACGTGGGGCATCAATCCCGGCCAAGCGGTTTTCATTTCGGAGCGATTACCTACACCCGAAACGACACCTGAGGATGAGCGCGGATCGCTCGCGGAGGCCCTGGAACATATGAAATTGCAACCAGGGCAACCAATTAAGGGAACTCCAATCCAAGTCGCATTTCTTGGCAGTTGTACCAACGGTCGGCTGTCGGACTTCAAAGAAGTCGCTAAATACATCGAAGGCCGGCATGTCGCACGAAACGTTAAAGCTATCGCGGTTCCTGGCTCGCAGGGCGTGGGAGCTGCCTGCAAGGAATTGGGGATTGATCAGATCTTTACCGCGGCCGGCTTTGAATGGCGCGAGGCTGGATGCTCGATGTGTCTCGCGATGAATCCGGATAAGCTGATCGGCGATCAGCTTTGCGCCAGTTCCAGCAACCGGAACTTCAAGGGCCGGCAAGGGAGCCCCACCGGCCGGACCGTGTTAATGAGCCCGGTCATGGTCGCGGCGGCAGCAATTGCGGGTGAGATTACGGATGCCCGGGAATTGTTTAGCTGGTGATCAGAAAATCCAAAATTACGTCATGGCCTTAAGAAAGATTCTGGAAGTAAGCGGCACTTGCGTCTCTGTCCCCGGGGATGACGTGGATACGGACCGGATTATTCCAGCCCGATACTTGAAATGCGTCACCTTTGAAGGTTTGGGCGACTTCTTGTTTTACGACGTGCGGTTCGAACAGAATGGGGAACCTAAAAACTACTCCCTGAATGATCCCCGATTCAACGGAGCAACGATCTTAATCTGCGGCAGAAATTTCGGATGCGGCAGTTCTCGTGAGCACGCTCCCCAGGCGATCTACCGTTATGGTTTTCGCGCTGTGGTGGCGGAAAGCTTTGGCGAAATTTTCTTCGGAAATGCGACGACGTTAGGTCTTCCCTGTGTGAGCGCTTCACGGCACGACCTTGACCGGATTCGCCAAATGCTCGAGTCCGAGCCGAAGTGCGAGATGACCATCGATTTGGTCGCCGAAGAGATTCGCTTCGGAGGTGATAACTTTTCGGCGTCGATTCGCCCGAGTGCGCGGGATGCACTGATTAACGGTCGTTGGGACCCAATCGGCGAACTCCTGGAGGCCAGCGCGTTGGTTACAGAACGGATAGTGCAATTGCCGTACGGATCGGACCTCACGCAAAGCGGACCTCGCCAAGGCTTCCGCCGTCGCTAAAGCTATGGCGGACACGTGTCGTCGGCCAAGACGCCAAGAGGTATTAAACAGGAAATCGCAAGGTCTAAGCACCACACAATCTTCAGGCCCGAAGGCAGCGAACGCCGGCGAAGGTCGATGAACGTCAACGAACGCCCATCGCCAGCTCGGGGAACCAACCTAAGTATCGTATCAAATATCTACGGCAGAAGCATCGGATGTAGAGGGCACCACCGGTCGGGCTAGCTCAACAACTTCTGGTGGCCGTCTCCGATTGTCGGCCAAGAGGCGTAGCAGGATGGCGAAGACCGAAAAAAAGAAAAGCAACGCGCACCAGCTCAGTCCACCGATATCGCGCCACCACGCGAGGGCGGCCTGCCATCTGGCGATGCCACCGGGTGGCAGATACAACCCAGCTAATAGGAAAACGGTACCCGCTCCCAGCACGAAACGGTCAACGCGTCGTCGAGCGATTAGGAACAGGAAAGAACCAAGTACCGTGACTGGAAGTAAAAGGACGAAATGGCGCTCCGTTAGTTGGGGACTAAACAAAAGTGTAGCTGTAAGCACTGCGCCCCATTCGCCGAGAACAAGAGCCCTACCGCTAGCGACCTGCGCATCTGCCGGAAGTCCTCGGCCCGTCCATAGCGTAAATCCCGATTTGCGAACCAGCAACCATGCGAAAACGAGGCAAATCACTGCTACTCCGAGCAAGGCCGCGATTGCCGAGATCCTTCCCGGGTGCGTCCCCACGTGCCGCATAACAGCGCTAGTCAGCGAAACGCTTCTTTCCCAAACGACCCCGGAGATTCCAGCCATAGTGCCGAGTGTCGGACTTGTTCCCGGCCGGGCACTACCCACATTGGGATCAGACATTGCGAACAAACCAGCCAGCGCACGCGCGATATAGTTCAAATTACGAGCCCATCCGATAGAGATCGACGGAAGCAGCATCCAACCAACCCAACCGACGGCGCTTGATCCTGCTGCCCGCCAACGCCTGCGCAAAAGAAGATACGGAATATAGGCAAGCGCAACGTATTTGACCGCGCCCGCTAAGCCTAACAACAACCCGGCTATGATCGGCCGTTCATCGAGGCAATTCAACGCTAACACAAGCGCGAACACGACCAAGCCATCGCTCTGCCCTAAATGAAGATCGGAGTGAATCTCGATCAAAAGTAATAACGAGCCGAGGATTGCTGCTTGAGCAATAAGACGATTCGTTGCAAAGCGATCTAATCGGCTTGCCGCGGCGCGAGCCGCGAGCCAAGCGGCGGCCGCAAGTAATCCTCCGTTCAAGACCAGCCACGTACCGGCCGCCGCTGATATCGGCATCAAACTAAGCGGCCGAAGAAGTAATGCGAGAAGCGGAGGATAAATATAGTGTTGGCTATCGCCAGCGTAGATGTCAGCCCCGGTTGCGAGCGCTTTGGAAGCCTCGTAGAAGTGCGCAAAATCGGCAGCTCCCTTCGGTCCTCGAAGCGTCCGCGGCAACGCCTGCAATAACAGGCCGGCATAGAGCAAGCCAAACACGACCACAAAAAAGCCCGGCTTGGCGATAATTGCTTTCAGTCGGCTCAGTTTTTCCACTTCAATCAATAGGTCCGACTGGCTACAAGCTTTACAATCTCATTCACAACGAGCATCGATTTCGAAAGACGTTGACCAGCTTCTTTAACCACAACGCCGTTCTGCCATTAGCGATTATGAACGTACACATTTTATGGATTGATCACGCATCTTTAGTCTGACTCATCAGAGCGCGAGCGAAACAATAGCCATATAGCTATGAGGCACCCCGGCGCTGTTGACGAAGGTCAATATTTTAACGTACCAAGCGCATATACACCGATCGAACTAGTTGTCGACCCGGTAATCTCGCTGTGAGCGGTTGGAAAATTTCTCATAGCTTGCGAAGCAAACCAGCAAGGCCGATGAAAAGATCCATTTTCTCGCTAAGGTCCCATTGGTTTTCAGTCGCTCGGCAAATCGCCGAACCGCCTTCAGCGAAAAGCGTCTTTGGAATGATATCATTGTGACCGGCTTCCGGGATGCGAAATCGGCTCACCGGCCTAGCGCCAAGTGCTTGGGCCAGAGCAGGAAAGGGTTTGCTTGCCCCGCCAAAACTTTTCTGAAATATTTACGGCTTAGTTGCAACTCTCTTCACCATCACAACCTTTTGGGGTTCGGATCGAGGGGTGACGGTAGTTCGCCCGCCCGTAGGCCGAAGAACTCAAGTTCTCCGAGCGATATATGGAACTTACCGGGATCAAATTTAATTACGGTCAGAGCCCGGGGACGGTGAATGCGCTGTCCATTCGGCAGAATTTTACTACTGATGTCGCTGTTCCTGAGTGGGTCAAGGGCAAGACCGTCGCCAAGAGTTCGCCGGTAGCGTACTCGATAACCGCTGTGGCAGGCAAAATCATCACCATTCAAGCCAGCTTTGCCGCCGACCCCGGAGCGCCGGCCACGATAGATGTTCGCGCTGACGGGGGCGGAGTGTTAGGCGCAATCGATCCAACGACAATCAACATCAGTGGAGGGGCTTCGGTTCCTGAATTCGTCACGCTGAGCCTGGCACATCATCAAATCGGAGCGTTTGGAATTCTAAAGCAGGACATTCAATGGGATTGGTTTTATAAATCGACCGATGGGACGTGGGTCTCAATGGGCAGTTCCTCGCATCGGGTCTACGTGGTATTAGACACTCCCTTCTTGCCTTGGCTACAACCCTCGACGCCGCCGACTTCCGTGACCCAGTTGCCTTGGGTTGACGCTCTGGATCAAGCATGCATATGGGCTGGAGGAAAACTGAACCCGCTGGATGCGGCTACGGCAGTTACGCAAGCAGTCAATAGCAACCTAGGGCTCACGTATGACGTTTCTCATGGAGCGAGCAAGTACACCCAGGCAGTGGGCCCCACTTCCTGGTTTTTGTGCACGGCCTTTTTGGCATTTATCAACCGGCAACCGGAAGGCAAAGGAAACGTTGTGAACTGCACTGACTGCGCGACGATCGTCTCGTCGTTTGCGAATCTCCTTGGCTGTCAGTTGGCTGCAGCGGTGATGGCCAGTCCCGGAGGATTCCTGTGTAACAAGATCATTGCGATCGGTGGGGGCACGTTATGGAATTATCCATTTCCGCCAGCAAACCGGTTTGCGTATCATGAGGTGGCCTGGACGGGCGCATTCAAACACGGAGACCAGATCTTCGATGCTTGTCTCCAGGCGGATCACAGCGACAATCCCTGGGACTGGACGAATCCGGCTTTGCCTCACACTCCCTTGTTGCCAGCCAATGAGATCTTCACCAACCATGGTGTAGTTCCCAATTTGCCTATTCCGACGCCGGTAAGTATGGCAGGTTATCGCGAAAGGCTCGCGCAAAATTCGGTAGCGGGAATTGGGCATTGCGTGCCCATTGGGCCTTGGCCAAAGGCGCGAGGTGGTCGGAGAGGGGTAATTTGATGGAAGACAGAAGAGGCATCGTGGCAGACGAAAGTATCCTGCGGCACGAATGGCGGGAGAGAGAACGGGTTTTTTGGTGCCGCATAACCGGTATAAGTTAATGAGCGGATTTCAAGCCATACACGACGCGATTAAAGAGCAGTACGGCTTCAACGATTGGGGCAAAACGACCGCCGGCCAAGTTGTAGGGAGAGCGTTAGCTCTGGGCCCTCTTCCCAGTGCGGAGAGGCACGATAATTTCCAGCTCGAAAGGCGGGTAGAGCTGCCTGATGACACTCCGGGACTTCATGCTTATATCGAATATTATAAGAGCACTTCCGATGAAGGGATCCGTTTTGCTGTGACGATTTTGCAGAACCAAAGTGTTGAACAGGCCCATGAGGAACTTGCGGAGGAGCTATCAAAATCCATGGCTCCCTCTCTGCCGCGAGCAGAGGAAAAGAACATTCATGTTGGGCACATTGCATTCGCGGGTAATGGGGCTACGCAGACCGCCGTGAGGTTTGTAAGAGGAAACCTTTTCATTAAAGTTGAAAGTGTTGGGCCCAAGCATGCTGAGGTTAAAGATCTCGCTGAAGCGATTGATAAGCAGATGTTAGCGCATCTAAACGGCCCGTAGCCTAATTGAGCTGGAGCGCTAAAAATAGGGTCACGTCTTAACAAACAACAGCGCATCGCAGACGTTTAGTGTTTCTCGTTAAGGCCGCATCGGTTTCCAGCCGCTTTGGCAAATCGCCGAACCGCCATCGTCATCCTTGCAATCCCATCGTTTGCAGAATCAGCGGGAGAGCCTTCTGAATGATACCATTGTGACCGGTTCCGGGATGGCTACAAATTTGATTCGACTCGGGTTCAGTTGCGCCTCACCAGCGATCTTCGAGCTATTCCGAAAATAGAACCAGACGATCCCGAAAGCGGAACGACAGGCGGGAAGGCTTACCTCTCGTGATGATTTGAGCGACTTGCGTAATTGTTTCATAATCAATCACTTACAAAACAGAGGCATTTGTTGGCACTTGAACTGCTTAAGGCTTGCTCAATGAACCACAACTCTCGGACGCAACCCATAAACGTCGCAGAGATGATTTTATGGCCTTGATTACATGCCAAGAATGCTTTGCGAGGATATCCGACAGCGCACAATGCTGTCCGGCGTGCGGGTTCACGCCTACACCGCGCAAAACCAAGAAATGGCCGGAACTGTTTAGTGCGGCGTCCGGACCGCTGATCTTATCCGCCGCTGGAACGATCCTTGCCTATATCACTTTCGTCCATCAGACCGAAACTCAGAAGGCGGAAAAGCTCCAAGCCCTGATCGAATCGGCAGTGAGCAACGACAAGGCGAAGGAACGAACCGCTGTTCGTCTAGCGAGCTATCTTGCCAAGTCCAATCAGCTTTCCAACAGTTTTGCCGTCAGCATTCTCGGAACGGTCGCTCGGAACGACGACGATGAAAAACTACGAGCCGAGATCTACGATGCGGTTGAGAACCTAGGGAAAAAAGGCTCTCTCCATCTGACAATGCTTGATAAGTATGATCAGCTGGAGGTCTTTTGCCTGCGAGCTGCTCTTACTCCTGCCCAATATTGGCGGCAGGTTAACCTCCACGCGATCGAACAGTTTGCGACCAATAAAGAACTGAAATATCAGGCGGCCACCAAACTACTCTCGCTGGCACAAGACACGTTGAGTCCTCAGGCGGTGATCGACATCGTGCTCTCGGTGCCGATTCGTCTCAATGATCCGGACTTGATCGAGCAAACGATTCCTGTGTTGTGCAAAGCGGTGAAAAAGAGATCGAGCAAAAGCTCTGACAATGATGTCGCGGATTTTCTAAACTCCGTTGTGAAGCAGAGGGTTCCAACCAGTCGAGATGAGATCCGGTCCGAGGTCAGACTGCTGCTGGCCCGCGCGCTCGTAGCGAAAGATCCAGCTGCGCGGGAGAGTTCGTTGAAAGAGATTGCTCAGATTACGGTCGTAAACGCGAACCTGAACGATGATACCGAACAACTATTCGATTCAATTGTTCAAAGTACTGGCGACGCGAACTTGCAGCCGATCGTGGATTCGGCTCGCAAATGTCTGACGCTCGAAAAGAAGAACATCGCGGTTCGCTAGGTATTCGGAAGCCGGCGATGATCATGATGTATCGGCAGTTCGAATCTGTCCTAGCCATCGCCGCCCTTTACCAGTAGGTGATGCTGGTCAAAAGTCGGAAAATGATATGGAGTCGCTGCAGCGCCCAGAGCAGGCAGTTCGTGCCGTCGCGCGAACGTGGACATACGAAGTCCCCATTTTCCCATCAGGCAGGCGTATGAACGGCTTCTTTTCCCTTATCTTTGCCTGCGGTGTGATGAGACTCCTCAGCGCCATCCGTTTCTTCGCCCTACTCTTTGGCTTGGCCGCTCCGGCAATGGCCATGGAATGGCCAAGTAGTTTCGTCGTCCATTCCGGTACCGAATCCCCCCGCGGTCGCTACGGCATTATCGTCCCACCGCATGAGTCGGAGTCGAACGAAGAAGCCGACTGCTATCTAGCCGATATTCAGTCCCATCGGGTACTGGGAAAGCTCGAAGGAGTGGACTACTTCGAAAATCAGAATCACGCTGGTCTCACGGCGATCTGGAATGCGGATTCCATTCGATGCGTGGTGACGCGCGAGGGCCGTTTTGGCTTCGACACGATCGCGCTGATAGAGCTCCACGGGCAGGATTTCCATCAAGTCGATCTCGGTACGGCTATCCAGCACTCCCTGGACGCGGTGACTTCGAAAGAAGCCACCAAGGACAATGTGAAGGACCCGGGAGCCCCCGCCACTGCGTACGTGCGCTTCGCCAAGGATGACCGGGTCCGGTTCCGCGCTATAAGCACCTCGAATCCCAAAAGTCTGGAAGGGGTCCACACCTATTGCGCGCTTTTCCAAGGCACATATGATCCCGGCGCGGCCCGCTGGACCGTTACCGATGCGCGTCCAATTGCCATGGAAATGTTTGACATCCTTTCCGAGGCTTACGTAGACGTCGGCGACTATACGACCCAATTTGCCACTGAGCAGTTGAAAGCGGATGCTTACGACGGTTGGCTGAACCAGGCCTACTCCGCGTTGCGTTTTATCTTACCGAAAACCGAATTTGAGAAGGTGAAAGCCGAACAGGTTGCATGGCTCAAGCAGCGTGATGCGGCCCCATCGATTGAAGAAAAAAACCGACGTATCCTGGCCCGGGTCAAAGCGCTTCAGGATCTGCTCTGGTAAGTCGTCGCCTCCTTAAGTTGACGCGTATGGGCGGCCGCCAGACCGCACCCGAAGACCGAAAAGCTTCATTCAACAATGACGAGCGAAAGCCTTTGGGAGACGAAGATACCCGGTCTTCATAGCGCAAGGGATCCTCTAAAGAAAAATTTGAATGAGTGTCTCCCGAACATCGTCTGCAATGTTAGTATCGATTGTAAAATCCTAGAACTTGTGCGCTGCGATAGTTATCTAAAACAGTGTCCACTCTTTGAGACACGATGCACCAGGTTTTCTGCGCTTCTCGGTTCTTGGGATGGTGAGATTGCGTACGCTGGTTTACCTTTATGAAAAGCCGATCTGGATGGATTCGCGCCTGCAAAACCCCGCGGCACGCCTCACGAGCGCTCCTTATTCTGAGATCGTTTGGATTAATGTGGGCGCT
>JBEEIB010000485.1:0-3713 GCA_041167675.1 Verrucomicrobiota bacterium | reverse complement strand
CAGAACGTCCAGCCGCCCGAATGTATCCACTGCCAACCGCACGGCCGCTTTTGCGGCGGCTTCGTCGCGCACTTCCAGTTTCACGGGTTTCACCCGCTCGCCGTATTGCGCCACCAGAGGTGCCAATTCTTCCGTCCGGCGTGCTCCAGCGACCACTCTGTCCCCTGCGGCCAGCACCGCCTCGGCGATGCCCCTGCCCAATCCGTTTCCGCTTCCCGTAATCAACCAGACCTTGGCCATGGCAAATATCCTCCATTCTCTTTGTGAATCATGATGTGATTACTCACTCATTTATACGATGCACGGGCTCATGACTTGGTTATGCCCGCCCAGAACATTTGAAAGCCGCTATCCCGGTATTGTTTCGCTTTGGATCGGTTCGACACTGTAAGGTCTATCGTGGCCTCTACTAAGGCTGCTAACGACCTCGAGATCAGTTCCACCGGCACATCATTCCGAAAGACCCGCTGCTCGATTGCGTCACGGATCATCTTTTGGAACTCGACGAACGGCGCGCTGCCGGCGTCTCTGGACTCTTTCGTGAGTACCTCGGAAACCGTTAGTTGCGCCAACACCTTCTGCTGCTCGGGATTCGCAACGCCCCAGTTCACCCAACGATCCCAGACATGTCGCAGCCTGGTACCAACACTCTTCTTCCGGGGGAAGTCCGACATCATGGCGTCTGCGAGTTCCAGCTTGATCTCGCGGTAAAGGGCGTTGATCAGATCATCCTTGGTCTTGAAGTACGTAAACAGAGTTCCCTCGGCGACGCCAGCCAGTTTTGATATCTCTGAGGTTGGGGCAGCGGTAAGACCGCGCTCCGCAAATAGGCGGGTCGCGGCGTCGAGGATCGCATTCCGTTTGTCTGCGCTTTTAGGACGCGCCACTGAGCTTCCCTATTACTGAGTTAATACTCAATAATACACAGGAAGTATGCCGATGGCAAGCCGAGGTGGCGGCCCGAAACAGAATTAAGGACGCCCAAGTTCCGGATGGTCGGCAAACCTTCCCTTACCAGATTATGGAAGAGTTGCCCGTGACTCGTGAGCAATCAGGAGTGAAGCTCAGAGATCTGCGAGTTCGAGAGTCACATCCGCGTTTTTCCAAGCGGCCTCAAATTCTCTTCGAACTTCTTCCACCCCGGCGCTCTTCTGGGCTTCCAAACTCTTCAGAAGGCCAAACAGCGACCGGGGATTTCGGGGATACTGCTCGAGATCATCGCGAAACACAGCTTCCGCTCGATCCGCGTGACCGTTCAAGAGCAATGCCGCACCGAGGGACTCCCGGACCGGATAAAACCATTCGGGGGGCTCGCCATAATAAAGTCCGTCCTCGATTTCAACGGCCTTCTCCCAATGCTTGATTGCCCGTTCATTTTCGCCGTGCGCGGCGGCAATTCGAGCGTCCAGGATGTTAGCAGCGAGCTCCAGAAAGGTTTGAGCTTTGTTGCCATAGAAGCTGAATTCGATGTCCGCAGTTGTTTCCTTGCGTGCGCTCTCCAGGATTTTCCGCTCACTTTCCGCCAATTCCGTTTTGCCCTTGGCGGCAAACGCAGATCCGCGGGCAAAATGCCAGAACGCCGTTGTCATCGTGAGAGTCGCGTCTGGGGGTGGTAGCTTCAGAATCTCGTCCCATCGATGAAATCGCGAGAGGACAAAGATCGGCGTGGGGAGGTAGGTTTCGGCGATAGGCATATGGTGGATCATTGGACTGGCGTGCTCAACCAACTCACCCGCAGCCTTTTTTGCGTGGGAAAAGTTACCTGCCATGCTGGAGGAGGCAGCAAGAAAGTGCACGTTGTGACAGTAATACATCATGTCGTACATACTGCCGGTCGTGCCGCTCTCTCGCAGATACACGCTGTCAATCACTGCCCCGTGCTCTGTGCTGCGCGCTGAGGCGGAGTAGTCGCCGACGCGCATGAAGATGTGCGCGGGCATATGAACGAGATGCCCCGCGGAGGGCACAAGCGTCTCCAACCGTGTAGCGCTGGGAATAGCTCGCTCAGGATGTCTCGAAGCCTCCACAGCGTGGATGTAATAGTGGTTCGCTCCGATATGCTCTGGATCACGCCGCAACACGGATTCCAGAACCGCAACGATCTCTTCTGTGTCTTCGGCCGGCCGGCCATCCAAACTCCACAACTTCCAAGGGCGCAGGTCCATCAGACTTTCTGCGTACAAGGTAGCTGCGTCCAGGTCGTCTGGGTAGCGCTTGTGTAACTCTCGCATCGTCTGGGCGTAGTCAGCGTCGAGCTTCCTCAAGTCGATATTCGGGGCAAGTGAGTAGCGCTTGGCTAGAGCCTGAATGTAGGCGCGCTCGCTTTCCGTTGCACCCGGGCCGAGCGACAACGCGTTCTGTATGGCCTCGTACGCAGCCTTTTCGTGAGGCGGGTCGACATCCAGATTGATACATGGACCTAGCGCCAATGCCACGCCCCAAAACGCCATCGCCGACTGAGGATCCAATTCTGCCGCTCGCCGGAACGCGCGAGCGGCTTCCTCATGGTTGAAGGCGAACACCAGTGTGAGACCCTGGTCGAAAAGCCGCTGCGCTTGAGGATTCTTTGTGGAGATCCTGTGGTGATGTTGGCCCGTACTGGGCCTCAGGTCTGGGGGCCTGGACTGGGCGAACAATGAGCAGACGCCCCCAAGGAACACAAGTACCGGCGCCAGAAGTTTCATCCGGATTCTCCAGGCGTTCAAAAACTCACTGATGTTCAACTCACTTCAGATGCTTATACCACGTGTGCGCCCAGAGACACCGGGTGGATTGTCGGCTACTCTTACCTTGGGATTACGTCAGGTTTGTCCGTGATCCGGGAGGAATGAGCGAACGGAATCGCTGGTCGGTAGACCGCATGCCCGCGAAGCCCGTGCTCCTCTCTGTTCATGGAACGGCGATTTCGCATCAATTGCTCAGCGACTCGATGTAGTTACGGAAATCCCCGTGTTAGGGAGTAAATTAGTTGCTGGCTGTCAGAAGGGACGTTCACTAGCGGATACAGTAAACGAGAAAGCAATTTTTACCGATTAAAAAAGCCGTACCAAAGATTTCTAATCTAAGCTACGCAGTAGCTCAGGAAACTCAAGAATCAGGGAGGACAGATGGACGCGCTCGCACAGAATGTCCGCTTCGCATTTCGCCACCTGCGAAGAACACCTGCATTCACACTCACGGTCGTCCTCACCTTGGCCCTGGGCATTGGCGCCACCACCGCGATCTTCTCGCTCGTCGAGGGCGTCCTGCTGCGCCCACTTACGTTTCAGGACGCCGACCGGCTTGTTTTGTTGGGAGATCATCTGGGAGGCGGGCCAGGCATCTCCGTTAGGGCTCGTGAAATCGAAACGTACACACTTGCGACCGGGGCGTTTTCCTCTTTGGGCGGCTATATCACGACATCGGTTGAGCTTTCTGGAGGCGCACAGCCAGAACAAATTAATGCCGCACGCCTCAATTCCCAAATGTTTCCGACGGTCGGCGTTCAGCCCATCCTCGGCCGTGTCTTTACCCCGCAAGAAGACAGTGCCCGTCAACCGGTCGCCATGATCAGTTACGCGCTGTGGACTGAGCACTACAACCGCGACCCGCACGTCCTCGGCGCTTCCATCATGCTCGACCGCAGACCCTATTCCGTTATCGGCGTGATGCCGCGCGACTTTGAATTTCCGTTACAGCTCGGCCGCTTGTACCACGCACAGCTTTGGGTTCCT